>CAZZBA010000339.1:0-4735 GCA_964652765.1 uncultured Victivallales bacterium
GTCACACTCCCGCCGTTCTCGTTCACCGAATAGGTCGAGGCACTCAATTGCACCGCTCCTGGTGATCCAACACTCACAGTAAATGTGCGGGACACTTGATTGTCAGCCTCATTCGATTCGGAAATCAAATTCCCCGGGTCTACGACCATCGTCAATGTGTGTTGCCCAAGAGTTGCCACCCACGTGGGACCAACGCCCTGAAGCATGCCATAGCCAGGATTATTGGAGGGGACACCCGTCAGAGTCACGCTACCGACGTAGTTCCCATCCAAATACCATTGGACGGTAAGTTCTGTCGTTGATAGGCCTGACCAATATAAGTAGCCACCACACCACACCGTGGTGCCGGGGGTTACCGTGTCGGTCACGTCGTCGAAGGACTTGGCAAGGAGCGTGCTGGCTGCCGTGACGTTTGCGGCCCCAGCCTCCATCGCAGGTAGCATGAGGGCGCTTAGCCCAACCACAATACCAACCACCACCTTTCTTACACACGATCTTCGAGAGTGCATCCTCTTTCCCTCTAATGAGATCTGCGAGAACGGCCCATGGGGGGCATCACATCTATACTTCCCGTTTGGAAACATCTCTTTGGCAGCCTCAACAAACCGCGAGAAAAGACTCATGACCTTCATTCTGCTTCCTCCTTGTGAGACTTCCGATGCCTCGCCTTGTCAACACCGACCTGACTCTATGGAAACCGCCGCCTTTAAAACATCCATACCACCCCGAGATTGCCGCCTACCCCGTCCAGGCCGCCTTCAACCTTCTGGGTGCCTGTATAATCGTAATCCATATGGCTTAGGAATCCGCGATATTCGCGACGACTACCGGAGTAATCGGTTTTGGCCTCCCAAGTGGCCTGCGTATAGTTGATCTCCGCCATGAGGGCAACGCGGTCACTGATCCTCCATTCCGCACCCAGTCCGGCAAAGAAACCAGCCACATCCTCCGGCTCGACTTTCTGCCCCGTAAAGCTAGGGATGTCGGCATCGAACAAGTAGTATCCGCCCCCCAGCAGGAGATAAGGAGACCAGCGTTCAAAGGGCCATGCGATGCGCACAGCCAGCTCGAGGGGTATGGCATCAACATCCATGTCCCCTTCTGTTGAAATTGTTGACCACCGAACAACCCGTCCGCCCTGGGAATGCTCTTCTTTGCTGATCACCTCATAGTCCTGTTGGCCGGTGAGGTAAGACGCACGGGCTTCCACCCCGAAGTAACGGGAAAACATCCAGTGGTAACCGAGTGCCGGACCGGTCAAATCATCTCGATACGATAGTCCCACCCCGACGCCTTGTTCTGCAGAGGCAAGAATCACACCAGCCAGGAAAAAGCAACCGACCAACAGCATTTTCTTCATCGCTATCCCTTTCCTACCTTTACCTGTTAACCACTAACGCGACCGTCATTTTGCCCAGGGCCTCCCCAAACACAGAAAATTACACAATTTACTGTACCTTAGACACTATTCCTAATAATTTTGCGGTCAAGAGATATTTGTACACTCTTAGTGTGCATCGTAAAGGCATGGGCGAATATCGACTCACCAATACCTACTTGTAACCCGCTGGGCATACCCTTGGCGAAATCAGGACATGGGCTGAAAGCCCCGGCCACTGGAGGGCCGGATTACACGCCGGCCGTGGTGTGTCAGCCTTCGTGACTTCGCGTCTTCGTGCGAAAACCGGCGTTGCAAGCCCCCTGTCATCCTGTGTACCTGAATGATATATTCTGGTGCGTAATAAAGTTTTGAAATTGCGCATAAAAACACTTTGCGCGGTGGCTGGCTTTGTTATATTCAGGTTACGTGTGTTTGAATCAAGTGATGAGGTGTTTATGGAAAGTCAGATTCCGATGAAGTTCTGCGTCCTCGCGAGCCTGCCCATCCTATTCTCAATTCCGCTTCTCGCGGCGGGGCTCGAATTCGCCTCGCCTTTTACCGACAACACCGTTCTTCAGCGCGAAATGAATGTTCCCATCTGGGGATGGGGCACACCGGGCACCGAAGTCACCATCGCCTTTGCCGGTCAGGAACGTAATGCTGCCAAAGCCAAAACGTGTCCGGTACCATAATCATCATTTTTCAAAGACGACAAGGAGGAAGACCATGAGTGATGTTGTAGGGCATGTCGCCCACACGCAGGATGCCGATTCGCAGCAGGGTCTGGCGGGGGCGATGCACAGGCCGATCAAACTGGCGATGCTGGGCGCTGGCAGCGGTTTCACGCCGCGTCTGGTGGGGGATGTTGTACAGATCAAGGATAGCGTGCCCGGCGAGATCTGCCTGGTGGATATCGATCTCAAGCGTCTCGCCGACATGCAGAAATACATACACCTTCTGCTGGAGAAACTGGGCAAGACAGCCTGGAAGGTGACCGCGACCGCCAACCGGCGCGAGGTACTCAAGGACTGTGATTACATCGTTAACTGCATCGAGGTCTCGGGGGCGGAATGTGTGCGTCTCGACAACGATATCCCTCTTGAGTACGGTGTGGACCAGTGCATTGGTGACACCATCGGCCCGGGGGGATTGTTCAAGGGACTGCGTACAATCCCCGTATTCCTTGACCTGCTGAAAGACGCAGAGGAACTCTGCCCGCGGGCACTGGTACTGAATTATACAAACCCGATGAACATGCTCTGCCTGGCGGCTGGACGCGCCAGCTCCATGCAGGTCGTCGGCCTCTGTCACTCGGTGCAGGGCACGAGTCATCTGCTGGCTGGACGTGCCGGGGTTCCCTACGCGGAGATGGACTGGGAGTGCGCGGGCATCAATCACCTGGCCTGGTTCACCCGGCTGGAGCATAAAGGGAAGGACCTGTATCCCAAGCTCATGAAACTCGCGCGCCAGGACCTTGCCGGCAAGCCATCCAATCCCGACGATGCAAAAGACCTCGTGCGCAAGGACATGATGCTGCACTTCGGAGCCTTCATTACGGAAGGATCCGGCCACCTCAGTGAGTACCTTCCCTACTACCGTACTCATGAAAGCGAGAAACAGAAGTACCTAAGGGATCGATATGATGGTGAAGGATCCTTCTATGCTTATAACTGGCCTGAATGGCGCAAACAGGTCGACGTCTCGCGCACCGAGGTCATCAGCGGCCGCAAGTCGCTGGATTCCCAGCGCAAGAAGGGGTGGGCACGGTCGTGGGAATACGCGTCCTGGATCATCGAGGCGCACCAGAAAGATGTGCCGTACCGGATCTATGGCAACGTGATGAACAAGAATGGTGGAGCCGGACCGCTGATCGGCAACCTGCTGCACGACGGCTGTGTCGAGGTCGCTTGCATGATTGACCGCAACGGTATCAATCCGGTCATGTACGGCGATCTACCCAAGCCGATGGCAGCGATTTGCCGCAGTAACATGTCCATGTTCGACCTGGCCGCGCAGGCGGCGATCGAGAAGAGCAAGGAGTTGGCCGCGCAGGCACTGATGCTCGACCCGCTCACCGCCGCCATGTGCAGCCCGGCCCAGATCAAGGAAATGACCGAGCGGCTATTCAAGGCCGAGAAGCGTTTTCTAAAGGGCTATAAATAGGAATTGAAGATCGACGACACAAGGTGCGGACATACCGTACCGCTGCTGCTGGAGGATGCGCTGGAATCATGCCATAGGCTTCGCCGCCGATGATTTCACAGCGATCGTCGTCCGGCTAGAGCCGATTCATCAATTATGTTGCCGCTTGACGAAGGCAAGCGGTATTCGCCTATTCACGTCGCCCTTTGTGCGACGGCTACTTTTTTGTTTAAAAGGATCCAGGCGCGGTAATCCGACCAGGGGAAATAGTGGTCCTTATATGCTGTAGCTGTGCTCATTGACCGCCTCAAATAATGGCATTAATCATTACAAATATATTCTCAGGTTGAAGGTTGCAGGCAGGTAGCCTCGGCCGCCTAGGCCGTGGCCCCCGAGCATCAGGGGCTTCTCCTCCGCACATCCACGGCCTACGCGGCCATGGCTACATTGTCTTTGTTTCGACTTTCTACTTTCCCAATTTCTGCTTTTCCCCTAATACCAGCCATGCTTGTGCACGGTCTCGTACATCCGGATGACATTCTCCAGCGGGGTGTTGTCCTGCAGGCAGTGGGTCGGGCTGAAGGCGTAGCCGCCGCCGGGCATCATGATATCCAGCGTCCGGCGGCAACTGCAGACCATTCTCCGCCCCGAAATAGTCCATCACCCGCTTCTGGATCAGCGGGTTCTAGGCCATGTTGATCGGTACCCGGTCAGTCTCCTCCCCCCGGAAGAAAGCCTGCACCCGCTCCTTGGAAGTCATGCTCTCGCGCCCCGTCACGAGTGTCCGTGCCATAATACGCCTTTCATACTCACCATTCGGTGAAAGTTCATACATCCAGTTCCTTGTATCGCGCCTGCAAACGTTTGATCATCGGCGAGGGTATGCCATGCCGCCGACCCAGTTGCCCGAACCTCGCCACGGCTGCTCGGACCTGCTCAACAATATCGGTTGCGTCTCCCGATCGCAAGTCCGCGTGTTCAGCCCTGTGGGGATTTGGCGACCCGGACCCGCCGTCGGACACGCACCGGACGGTCCAGTTCGGAGAGATCGGTCGGCAGTTCGGCCAGCCGGAGCCGATCGCGGATGAAGGACTGGAACTCGTCCAGCAAACCCAGCGCATGCAACGCCCGCAGGAAACCATCGAGTATTATTTCAATAGCCGGAAATTGCAAGCGGATAATGCGCACTATTTCCGAATAAGGAAATTAAGG
>CAZZBA010000340.1:0-4715 GCA_964652765.1 uncultured Victivallales bacterium
GCATTGGCACTCAGGTTCACTACATTCCCGTTCATCTGCAGCCGTACTACCGCCGTCAGTATGGTTACGGCCCCGGCAAATGTCCGATAGCCGAGGCCTACTACCGGCGTTGCCTGAGTTTGCCGCTCTATCCGGCGATGAACGATGCCGACGTTCGTCGTGTAATCCAAACCGTTCGCGATGTGTTGCACATGTAAACTCGACGTCACCGGGATCACCGCATTTAGGAGGCAACAACATGGATACTCACCTCAAATATTGCGTCCGCTGTATCATGCCGGAGACCAAGCCGGACCTGCATATTGACGCGGAAGGCGTCTGCAGCGCCTGTCGCTCTTTCGAGAAGCGAAAGGCCGTGAACTGGGACGAACGCAAGAAGGAACTGCTGTCCATCCTCGACCGCTATCGCTCCCGGAATCGATCCAACTACGACTGCGTCGTTCCGGTCAGCGGGGGCAAGGACAGCACGTACCAGGTCCTTCGCATGCTCGAACTGGGCGCAAACCCGCTGTGCGTAACTGCCACGACCGACAAACTTTCGGCCGTTGGACGCCGCAACATCGAGAACCTAAAGAATCAGGGGGTGGACTATGTCGAAGTTACGCCCAACCCCGTTGTGCGCCGTCGCATCAACCGGCTGGCCTTGCGCCAGGTGGGCGATATCTCCTGGCCGGAGCACGTCGCCATCTTCACCATACCCGTGCGCCTGGCAGTCCAGCACAGTGTGCCGCTGCTGATCTGGGGTGAGAACTCCCAGGATGAGTACGGCGGCCCTGCTTCGGCGGCGCACAGCAATGTGCTTACGCGTCGCTGGCTCGAGGAGTTCGGCGGCCTGCTGGGGCTGCGCGTCTCCGACCTGGTGGGCCAGGAGGGCATCGAAGCACAGCATATCCTCCAGTATACGTATCCATCGGACGAGGATCTCCAGCGTGTCGGTGTGACCGGATTGTTCCTCGGTTATTACATCCCGTGGGACGGATACCAGAATGCCCTGTATGCCCAGGCGCATGGTTTTGAGACCTATCACAAGACGGTGGAAGGTTCGTTGGTAAACTACGAGAATCTGGACAACTGCCAGACCGGCATCCACGACTACTTCAAGTTTCTCAAGTACGGATTCGGCCGGGCCACCGACCTGGCCTGCATGCATGTCCGCCGCGGACGCCTGTCCAGACCGGATGCCGTTCGGCTTGTCAGGCTGCACGACGGAAAGTTCCCCTGGAACTATCTGGGTTGCTCTCTTGAGGAAATGCTGGCTGACATCGATGTGACGCTGGAAGAGTTTGTCGCGATCTGCGACCGGTTCACCAACAAGAAACTCTTTGTGCGTGACTCGCGCGGCAACCTGGTGAAGGACAAGCGCGGCAACCTGACCAAGATCAATTACGACAATCAAGAGTAATCTGCGCGGTTCCCAACCGCCCTGTTTTTATGCCAACAGTTGCCATAGTTGATTACGGAATGGGCAATCTTGACTCGGTCGCCCGCGCCGTGGAGGAGTGCGGTGGGCGCCCGGTGGTAACCAACAGCCAGGAGATCCTGCAGACCGCCACGCACATCATCCTTCCCGGCGTCGGCGCCTTTCCGCTCGGAATGGCGCAGATCAGAGAACGACATCTGGATGACATCCTGAACGATCAGGTCATTCAGAAGCACATTCCTTTCCTGGGCATCTGCCTCGGCATGCAATTGCTGGCAACCATCGGCCACGAGTTTGAAAAAACGAAAGGCTTGAACTGGATTCCCGGCGAGATGCAACGCCTGCAACCGCATGGCGAAGATACCCGCATTCCCCACATTGGCTGGAATGAGGTCGACCTAGTCGCGCCTTCCCCCTTGTTTGCCGGCATCCCGTCAGGCACCGACTTTTACTTTGTGCATAGCTTTCATCTGGTCTGTTCAGACCCCGCGGATGTCGTGGCAAGCACCCCGTATTGCGGCGTGTTCAGCGCGGCGGTATCGCGGGGAAATATTCACGGCGTGCAGTTTCATCCCGAGAAGAGTCAACGCGCCGGCTTCCAGTTGATTCGCAACTTTCTGTCACTGGTAGCGTGAAATGCTAAAGACACGCATCATACCCACGCTGCTGTTCAAGGATCTTGGCCTTGTCAAAGGGATCGGATTTGACAGTTGGCGGCGCGTGGGCAGCGTCATGCAGACCGTCAAGGTCTACAACATGCGCGCGGTGGACGAACTGGTTTTCCTGGATATCACCGCCACGCGGGAAGGTCGTTCGCCCGACTTGGCCACCGTGGACGAGATTGCCGATGAGTGTTTCATGCCGTTGACGGTGGGCGGGGGCATACGCACGGTTGACGATGTGCGCAAGCTGCTGCAGGTCGGCGCGGACAAGGTGGCGGTCAACTCGGCCGCAGTCCAGAACCCCGGCCTGATCCGCGAGATTGCGCAATTGTTCGGATCGCAGTGTGCGGTCGTTTCGATCGATGCGCGCAGGATGCCCGACGGACGCCATGTGGTATTCACGCACGCCGGGTCGCAGGACACGGGACTTGACCCGGTCGCGTGGGCCAGACAGGCCGAGCAGATGGGCGCCGGCGAACTTCTTTTGACTTCCGTTGAACGCGATGGCACCATGACGGGGTACGACATTGAGCTGATCCGGAGCGTCTGCCGGTCGGTCGCCATCCCGGTGATTGCCTCGGGGGGGGCGGGGTCCTACGAACATATGGCGCAGGCGTTGATTGACGGCGGGGCGTCCGCCGTTGCAGCCGCCAGCATTTTTCATTTTACGCAGCAGACACCGCTCGAAGCGAAGCGGTATCTGCGTGACCGTCACATTGCTGTTCGACTATAGGCAGACAAACTGCAATCCAAGGAGCGACCTGATGAGCCCGAGCGAAAGTAAAATCTCAGAAGCAGCCCGTCTGGAGCAATTATGGGCGGGCGGATTTGGCAACGCGTATGTGGAACGCAACCGGGATGCGGCGCGCGTCCGTGCGCCCTTCTGGCAAAGTCTGCTGGCCGAGTTTCCGGCAAAAACCGTCCTGGAAGTGGGCTGCAACCTGGGCGCTAATCTGACGTGGGCGGCGGAACAACTCCCGCCGCGGAACGTGTATGGCGTGGATATCAACGAGACGGCGCTGGCCGAGATCCACCGGCGGCTGCCGGGCGTGAACGCTCTGTGGAGCCCCGCCCGCGAACTCCCCTTTCGGGATCAATGGTTCGATCTTGTTTTCACCATGGGCGTGCTGATCCACCAGCCGGAGACGACCCTGCCGATCGTCATGTCCGAGATCGTCCGATGCTCCCGCCGATATGTGCTCTGCGGCGAGTATTTCGCGGCCCAGACAACGGAAGTGCCCTACCGCGACCAGACCGGCGCTCTTTTCAAGCGCAATTACGGGCACCTGTATCAGGAGATGTTCCCCGGGCTCAAATTGCTCAAACAGGGCTTTCTTGACCGTGCGCAGGGCTGGGATGACGTGACCTGGTGGATGTTTGAAAAACAATGAGCACCGTTGCCATCATCCCCGCCCGCGGCGGCAGCAAGCGCATTCCGCGCAAAAACGTCAAGTTGTTTGCCGGTCTGCCGATGATTGCCCACTCCATCCGCGCCGCGAAACAGGCGCAGGTCTTTGACCGGATCATGGTCTCTACCGACGACGACGAGATCATGGACGTGGCCCGTGCCGAGGGTGCCGAGGTGCCGTTTCGTCGCCCGCCCGAACTCGCCACCGACTTTGCCGGAACGGATGCAGTTCTGCGCCATGCCCTGCAATGGTTGCGCGAGGAAGGCGCTGCGGCGCGTTATTTCTGCTGCATCTACGCGACGGCGCCCTTTATCCGGCCGGATGCCATCCGGCGCGGTCTCGCGACGCTGACCGGCAGCGGCGCCACGACCGCGTTCTCGGTGACGACCTACCCGTATCCCATCGCCCGGGCGTTGAAACTCAGGAGCGATGGTCGCGTGGAGATGTGCTGGCCGGAAAATTTTGTGAAGCGGTCCCAGGATTTTGACGAATGCTACCACGATGCCGGTCAATTTTACTGGGGAGACGTGGACAAATACCTCCGCGACGGCCAATTGTTCTCCAGCGACTCCGTCCCCGTGATCATCCCGCGCCAGTTTGTCCAGGACATCGACACGCTCGAAGACTGGGAGATGGCGGAACGCATGTTCATGGCTTTTCATGCTTAGCACCATCATAATTCGCGCGGATGCATCCTCCCAAATGGGAGCCGGCCATGTCATGCGTTGCCTGGCGCTGGCTCAGGGATGGAAGCGGTCCGGCGGGCATGCGGTCTTTGTCATGGCATCGTCGATGCCTGCCCTGCATAAACGACTGCAGGATGAGGGGTTGCCGGTGATCCGGCTGGATGTGGCTGCGGGCGTTGCGGCGGATGCGGATCGAACCGTGCAAACGGCTCGACAGGAGGGCGCCGAATGGGTCGTGGTCGACGGATATCAGTTCGATGCAGACTACCAGCGCCGGGTGAAGGATGCCGGCCTGCGGCTGCTGGTGATCGACGACTACGGCCACGCCTCGCACTATGCCGCCGATCTGGTTCTGAATCAGAACCCGCACGCCCGGGCGGAGCAGTATGCCCGTCGCGAACCCGGCACGCGACTGCTGCTTGGCACTCGCTTTGCCTTGTTGCGGGAACAGTTTCGCGCATGGCAGGTGTGGCACCGGGAAAATCCCGACGTTGCCCGAAAGATCCTGATCACCTTTGGCGGAACTGACCCCGACAAC
>CAZZBA010000341.1:0-4698 GCA_964652765.1 uncultured Victivallales bacterium
CGCTACGGGATCGCCACGTTGCTTGGGAATGTCCAGGAGTACGCCGGGGCGGACAAGGTGCGCCGTGTCCGGCTGCAGCTTGATCCGGACGGCGGACGGTGAGTGATTCCTATTCCGTGGTTTGAAGCCAACCGGCCTCGAGCAGCCTGGCGAAGGTGTCGCGTGGAAGTCCATGATCCAACGCCCGGTTGGCGTATTGCTGAGCCCGGTCGCGCCCCTGCTGGCCGAATTCGTCACAGTAGATAGCGGCACCGAATACCATTTCGATACGTGCACGAGCCTTGATGGTGCGTGATGACAGGTAGAAGTCAACCAGCTTGAGCATCTGCGGCGTTGTGACGGCAGACCAGGGGAAGGGGGTTGACGAGCCCTTGACGACAATTCCCTTCTCATTCGCCGTCTCGATATCACGCGACGAGGATCCGAAGCCCCACCCCCATGGATAGCGCGTCTCCTTCATGCCGGCGATCAAGGCCTCCTTCATGTGCACGAGATACTCGTAGCGCCCGATCAGGACCTGGATCGCAGCTTTCCCTGGGTCAGTCTGGTAGTTCGCGGCCCGCTGCTTCAGTTGGGCAAGCGCTTCCTCGAAGCTGTTGGCGTTGAACAGGCCCTTGGCTTCAGCCTGGTCATTCTTCGCCTGCTGGATCTCGAGCGCGGTGCGGTCGATAATTGCCTGACGTTCGCGTTCGGCGTTTTCCGCCGCGATGCGTGCCTCTTCCGCCGCCTTTTCCGCCGCGATGCGCGCGGCTTCCGTCTGATCAAATTCCTGCCTGATCGCCATCACCCGCTGATGACTGGCCACCAGGCTCTCGAAACGGTTTTTTGCCATCGTTTCCGTCTCGGCGATTTGCGTGGCGAGTTCGCGCAGCGTGCCGGCGTCCTCCGTTGCCTTGGCGGAATTCCCGATGGCTTGCACGGCAGTGGCGAGGGCGAGGGCTTCCGTCAGCATGTCGTCGGCCTTGATTTTCAGTCCCATCAGTTCCCGGATGTCTTGGAGTCCCTCGCGGGCAGGCTCGATGATCGGGTGTGCGACGGGAATCGGAACCGGTTCGGCGATGTCCTCTGTTGCCGCTGGCTCGGCGGTGGCGGCTTCATCGCTGGCGAGCGCGTCCGGTGCGGGCGCGACTACAGGGGACGCAGCCACTGCCGGGGCGGGGTTCGTGGCTCCCTCGGGAACCGGATTGGTGGAGGTGCCGGTCGTGGCCGTGGCGTCCGGGACGGGGGCGGGAGGCGGGGGCGGCGCGAGTTCGAGCCTGCTGCCGGTGATCCGCTCGACCGAGTCCTGTATCTCGGTAGCCATCGATTCCGCCTGCCTGGTGAAAACCGACATCCGGGCCACATGATTGGAAATGGTCGTGTACGATTCCGCCGATGCGCTACGGGCGTTGCTGAGCGCGAACAACGCCTTGCGCTTCTCGATTTCCTTCTGGCGGTGCATCAGCAAGGCGGTTGTCCCGCCGGCGATCACCAGCAGCAGGACAATGGTAACCAAGATTATCAAAATATTACGCGTATGACGCCGCTCGCGTTCCTTGCGAGCCGCGATCTCTGCTGGCGTGGGCGGCGGTGTCTGCGCGGAGACTTTGCCGGCACTCACGGTAATAGAGGTCGTTCCCGTGCGTGTGGTCTTATTGCCCTTGACCGTGGAGGTGCCTTGACCTTCCTTGTGGATCAGCAGTTTGCGGCTGCCGTTGCTGCCGGATGCGCTGGCGGCTTCGCTGCGAACGGAGGGCGGGGTGCTGGTGGCCCCTTTGCGATTCTTGAAGCGGATCTGCTTGCCCGAGACAAACCGTCCCGTCCCCCCGGCTGGCGCACCGCCAAGGGTCTCGACGGACTTGCGCAGGTCGCTGATCAGGGACAAATAGTTCGGGTAACGTTCCGTACGGTCCACCGCCAGCATTCGCATGATCGTGGTGGAGATGATCTCGGGCAGGTCGGGCAGGTGTTTGCGGGGGTCCGGGGGCGGATTCTCAAGCCTTGCCTTGACGACTTCAACCGGTGTTTCCCCCTCAAATGGCGGTTTGCCGGTCAGCATGTGGAAAAGGGTCGCGCCCAAACTGTAGATATCGGAGCGGGCATCCACTTTCTGCCGCCGGACCTTTTCGGGCGCGATGTAGTAGGGCGTGCCCCAGATGCCTTCGCCAGCCGCCTGGTGGGCAACCGTGGCCAAACCGAAATCGACGAGTTTAGCGCGGCCTTTGGTGTCCAGCAGAATATTCTCGGGCTTGATGTCGCCATGCACGAGTCCCGCCTCGTCGGCGGCACTGAGACCCTGCGCGATCTCGAGTCCGATTCGCATGGCCAGGGCCGGCTTGAGCATTCCCCCGGCCTCCATCATGGCGTCCACCCGTTCGCCTGACACAAGTTCCATCACGATGTAGGGCTGGCCCTTCTCCTGTCCGTAGGAGTAGATCTGGGCGATGTTCGGATGATTCAGCTTGGCTACCGCCTGGGCTTCGCGTCGGAAGGTCTCGATGAAGGCCGGATCGCTGCCCAGGCTCTCGAGCATGACCTTGATGGCCACGAAACGGCCCAGTTCCTCGTCCCTGGCGTAGTAGACCCCGCCCATGCCGCCGGTACCCATCAGTTTCAGCAGCAGGAAGTTGCTCAGGCGTGCCGGGACGGAAGCCTTGGTGCCGCATTTCGGGCAGTTGATCTCGGAAAAGGAGGCAATCCCGCTTACGGTGATGGTCTCGCCACATTCGGCGCACTTGAACGTATCGACCGGATCGGTATGGATTCCGGTGGACGAATGGGCCGATACCGGAGGGACGTCTGCCGGTTGACTGCCGCTATTGCGCTTGTTGTTCTCGTTCTGGGTTGTCATAGGAGGATGCTTTGAACCAAAAAATGATCACTAGTGTGCTGGATAATACGCTTTCGAGTCGGAATGTCGATAAATAATCGTCCCGGTGCGTCCTATTCCAGATTGATTTTTTCCATTGTGATCCGGTTGAAGAGGGCGTTGGCCTCGAGAATGTCCTCATCCGGGATGTTGCGTGATCCTTTCAGAAGCTGTTCCAGCATGCTCATGGCGGTCTGGTCCTTGCCCTGTCGCCACGCGATCTCGGCCAGGTGTGTCTGCGCGCGGAACCAGAGGGGGGAGCCGGGCTCGTCGTGGTTCAGCATGCGGATAAGCGCCTGGCGCGCCAGCTCGAGTTGGCCCGCACGCAGGTGGATGACGGCAATCGTATCGAGTACGCCCGGGGTGTCAACGGCGGCGGTCTCGAGTGCGGGCAGCAGGGCGAGCGCCTCCGGCACGCGCGCCGGGACCTGGGCGAGCACGTAGGCCAGGTTATTCAGGAGGTCCGGATGGCCGGGATGATGCACGAGTCCGCGGCGGAGCGTATCGGCGGCCCGGTCGTAGTGGCGCAGCAGGCGGGAGACCTCGGCGGAGATGAGGTACGGTGTCCGGTTGGTGGCTCCGCCGTCAATGGAGTTGTTCATCTCGAACATGGCGTCGAGGATCTCCCAGCCGCCGCGCTGGAAGCGGACGTAGCCGAGCATCTGGGGCCAGAGCGGGTTGCGCGGTTCGGCCTTGCGCAGGGCGCGCAGGGAATTGACCATTTCGGTGTCGGTGTCGATCGTGCCGTCCTCGCTCTTGAGCAGCACCAGGTTCTCGTGCAGGGCGGGGACGGGGGCGATCGCGGCGTTGATGGCCATGGATGTACTTCGCAGGGCGCGCTGCTTGTCCTGAACGTGCAGGGCGCTGCGGATGTCGGCAATGCAGGCGGGTAGCAAGCCGCGGGCGTCGCCCGGCAGGCCGCGGGTCAGGCGTTCGGCGGTGTCGCGCAGACCGCCGCGCCAGCAGTACTCGGCAGCCCGGGTACGGGCGGCGGGGTGGTAGCGGCCGGCCTCGTCGATCAGCGGGGCGATACGCTCCAGGGCACGGTCCCAGTCGTCCTCGGTCTGCGGCATGGCTCCTTCCGTACGGGTCCGCATGACCAGGTCGGCGAGCCAGATCTCGGCGTCGTCCGGACAGGATTGGCGGGCCAGCGCGACGAGTTCGGGATCGCCGCCAGCCAGGCTGACGAGGATGCGCCACAGGTGGGCGGAGCCGGGCAGGGCCGCGACGGCGGCGCGGGCGACAGGCAGGGCCTCGGCGAATCGCGATTCGCGGCACAGCAGCAGGGTAAGCTGGTTGAGGGCGGTGGCCTTTTCGATCCGGTCGCGTCCGGTCGCCGCCCAGCGGGCGATGTCGGGTGCCGAGCCCGGTTTCTCCCAGGTCTCGAGCCAGAGGGTGAAAAGCGGGCGCAGGCCGTCCCCGGCGATATCCAGGTTGCCGCGCAGCGTGGCGGCGGTGGCGGCGAATTCGGTATCCGACGGGATCTGCGTGCGGTGCCAGAGCAGGCTGATCTCGGCGGGCGGCAGGCTGGTATTCTGCACGGCGCCGTGAGGAATGGTGACGGGCGGCAGCAGGCGGCTGCTGCAGAAACTCTCCACCAGGGCGAAGCGCTCGGTGTCCCGGAGGGCTTCGGCCTCGCGCTCGTCGAGCTCTCGCAGGTTGCGCACCCGCGGGCGTCCGAGTCGCTGCAGGGCCTCTTCCGCCTCACCCGTGCGCAGCAGGGCGTCGGCCAGCAAGGCCTGTGCGCGGGGGGCGTAGGGGTAGAGGCGAACGGCCTCGCGGGCGGTGAACAGCGCGGCCAGCGGCAGGTGCAGCTTGAGCTGCGCAAGGGCGTCGAGCAGCTGGGCACC
>CAZZBA010000342.1:0-2145 GCA_964652765.1 uncultured Victivallales bacterium
GCAGCCTTGGATAGTGGAGTGAACTGGATCGACAGCGCCCCGGCCTATGGCGAGGGCAGGGCCTCCGAGGTGACCGGGCGGGTGCTGAAGTCACTCCCTCCTTCCAAACGACCGCTGGTGTTTACCAAATTCGGGCTGCACATCGTGGGCGGGGAACGCATGAAAAGCGGTTCCGCCGTCCAGGTGGAGCGCGACTGCGAGGAGGAACTCGTCCGGCTGGGGGTGGACTGCATCGACCTGTTCCAGTTGCACTGGCCGGCACCGGAACCGGTGGCCGAAACGGCAGCGGCCTGCGACCGGCTCCTGAAAGCGGGAAAGATCCGCGCGGTCGGGGTCAGCAATTTCAGCGCTGCCGAGTTAGGCGAATGGGCCGCCACGGGGCTGCCACTGCACAGCGTGCAGAACGGATTCTCACTCGTCCGGCCGGAACCGTCGCTGGAGGTGCTGCCCTGGTGCCGGGAGCACCAGGTCGGACTGCTGGCCTACTCGCCGCTTTTCCGGGGACTGCTCGCGGGCACCTGGACGGCCGAAAAAACCTTTCCGCCCGGTGATCACCGCGGCCAGCGGGACGACTTCCAGGGCGAACATCTCAAGCGCTGGCTGCAGGCTATCGAGGAATTGCGTGCGCTAGGCAACGAGATCGGCCTCGACGTCCGTCAACTGGCCATCAGCCGCCTGCTCCACGAACCCGGCGTCAGCGGCGTGATCGTCGGCGTCCGCAACGCCCGGCAGGGTACCGGTCTCGCCCGACTCGCCGTACCGCTTTCCGCTGAAATCCTCCGCGCAATCGACGCCATCGCCGACCGCGCCCGACGTGAGGTGCCTGCCTTCAGGTTATAGCGGTGTCCGGTTTTACTTTGCTATTCGGGCCGCAAAACATGACAGGTGTAGCCGCCGGGATTCTTGACGAGATACTTCTGGTGATAATCCTCCGCCGAATAGAATGTCGTGACCGCCGTAATCTCCGTTGTGATCGGGCGGCTGAACTTGCCTGACTTTCCCCATTTTGCCTTCGCGTTTTCCGCCGCCAGCTTCTGCGCGTCGCTGGTGTGGAAAATGGCCGACCGGTATTGGGTGCCCACGTCGTTGTGCTGCCGGTTCAGCGTTGTGGGGTCGTGCATCCGGAAGAAATAATCGAGCAGACTCTCGTAACTCAGCCGGTCAGAATCAAACACCACCTCGATCGCCTCCGCATGGCCGGTGCGCCCGGTGGTGACATCCTTATACGTCGCGTTCGCGGTCGTGCCGCCCGAGTAGCCAACCGTCGTTTTGATGACACCGGGTATCTGGCGAAGTATTTCCTCCATGCCCCAAAAGCAACCGCCGGCCAGGATGGCTGTCTCCAGCACCGGGGCTTTGACCAGGCCCGCCTTCACGAAAGGTTCGAGATATGGTCCATAGCCGGCCTTCGCCATGTCTTCCACGGGGATGAATTTCAGGGACGCCGAATTGATGCAGTAACGCATCCCGCCCTTGTCCGCCGGGCCGTCCTCAAATACATGGCCGAGATGCGAGTCTGCCATTTTGGAGCGCACTTCGGTACGCACCATGCCGAACTCACTGTCCTTCTTCTCGACGATGTCCGTGCCATTGACGGGCTGGGTGAAGCTCGGCCAGCCCGTGCCGGAATCAAACTTGTCGAGGGAACTGAACAGCGCCTCGCCCGACACCACGTCCACGTAAATGCCCGGCTTGTGATTGTTCCAATACGCATTGCGGAATGCCGGCTCTGTGCCGCATTGTTGCGTCACAGCAAACTGCTCGGGGGACAATTTTTTCTTTAGTTCCGATGGTTCTGGTTTCTTGAAGGTTTTCATGTTGCCTGCCTCAAAGGTTGATGTTTCTACCGGCTGTGCGAGGCCGGTGCCCACTATTGTTGCCAGCCCCGCCGTGACTAACACGACGGCGGCGATTCCTGTAATGGTGTTCGAAGACATAGAGCTTCATCCTTCCCATTTAACTCACTTTGAATACACGGTTTCCCATTATTGTGCTATCATTACTTGAATTTTTATCGGCGGTCTCGTTCAAAACTTACAGAGTAAAGCCAAGTTTCGCTTTCCTGATCCTGATCGAGAGCGGACGCGGAAGATGTCTCTGGATTATGGCCAGCAGTTGCGCCATCGCATACCGGTCGCCGCATCC
>CAZZBA010000342.1:2245-4686 GCA_964652765.1 uncultured Victivallales bacterium
GATGTCTCTGGATTATGGCCAGCAGTTGCGCCATCGCATACCGGTCGCCGCATCCCAGGCCACGCAGGTCATCCGCATTATCCCTTCTGCGAACCATCCCTCAAGGAGTTTTCTTTGCTTGCCTTCTGGCAAGAGCAGTATACCTACTAAAAAGCAGCTTGTTTTGTCGCTGCTTTATCGCTTGCGCTTCAGATAGCGCGTTGCTACTATTTCCCCTGACTTGTTCGATCCGTAAATCTATTAGGAGAACTCATGAAACTGCACATCATCGCGCTCATGTCCGTCGTCACCGCCTTGCCCGCCTTAGCCCAGCAGCCAGACTTCGCCGGCATGATCAACGCCATGCAGGGCATCTCTTCGGCCAATGCCTCCAATGCGGCTAGCGTCGTCAACTTCAGGGAACTCAAGAAGCTGTTGCCCGCAACGGCCGCCGATCTCAAGCGCACCAGTGCGGAAGGGCAGAAGCAAAGCACCATGGGCATCACGATCTCCTACGCCGAGGCCCAGTATGAGAAGGATGATGCGTCCATTTCCATCAAGATCACCGACACCACCGGCACCGGCTTCATGGCCATGGGGGCCGCCGCCATCGCCATGACCGAAATCGACAAGGAATCCGACGACGGGTTTGAACGTACCGCGACCCTGCAGGGGTACAAGGGCTTGGAAAAATACAATTCCAGCGATAAAACCGGTGAAATTCAGGTGTGGGTCGGCGCTCGGTTTTTGGTGGAGATTAGCGGCAACGGGGTCTCCTTTGAGAGCCTGAGCAAGACGATCGCCGCCATCGACCTCAAAGCCCTCGCCGCCATCAAGCCGGAGTAAGAGGATGCCGCGCTAGCACATCCCGTTCATTCCTTGGCCTGTTCCCAAGCGGCACTAGGAAAGCACCAAGTTCGTGCTGACCCCCTGTCTTTACTGTGGGTCAGCGTATTATAGTCAATGAAAGCAGTTTCTGTCCGCGGATTAACTCAATGACGAGCGGCTTGCTGCTTCTGTCCTTTGTCTTCGCGTTCAGATCCGTAACGCTCGCGGCCGTTTTGCCGTCAATTCGCAGAATCAAGTCCCGCTCCTTGAATCCGGCTTTGGCAGCCTCTGAATCTGACGGCACCATGACCAGGTGAATACCACCATCGTCCTTGCTCACTCCAAACGCGGAGAATTCCTCACCGGACAAAGCGGCAACCGTTGCGCCGAGCCACCTTTCCGGGATGGCCTGCGCCGACAGCGCCGCTTCCTTCGGGATTGTGAGATCTGGGAATACAGGAACGCGGGCAATTGCCTTGAGTCTCGGGTTCTGCACGCCGAATTTGTCCATGGGAAAATTCTTAAAGCCGATGCTCAATGCCGGCGAGCTGTCCTTGACGCGGTAGTCGCCGATTGACGGGTTCATGAACATTGGATCCCCCGAGATCGAATGCGTGTCGCATCCATTCTCCGCAAACGCTTTGCGGTCATCCTCAGAGGTGAACATGTTACGGTCTATCTCTTTACCCCAGATTTTGATCCCGACGGGTCTGTATTTGCCCATCCAGATGTTGTTGGTAATCACATCCATGCTGTTAACGTACCAGACATGCGGGTGCAGGCTGCTGTTGATGGCAATGTTATTATAGACTTGGCGGTGAAAACCCTCGCGCAGCTTGAGCCCGCCGCGCAGAAAAACGTTGTTGTAGATCTCATAATTGGACGAGCCGTCGTCCAGATCAACGTCCCAGCCATGGTCGCAGCGCCACCGGCTGTTGCGGATAATCGTCTTCTCCGCATCGAGCAGGGCAAGCTGAGGCATTTCTGCCTCGGGCGCTCCATTGAGGCCCCAGAACCGGTCCCGGCCCCAGGAGTTGAAGCTTCCGTGGTCTCCGGTTTCGCGAACCGTGTCAAAAACATCACAGAACTCTATCAGATGTCCACCAAAAGTACCCTCGCTGATGTTTATGCCAGCTCTACCCACGTCGTAAATCGAGCAATGCCGCACGGTGATTCCCCTGGACATCGAGATCTGCACGCCGGTCGCCTGCTTTTCGACCACGCCCACGTCGTGGATCAGGGAATCCTCAAGAACACAGTCCGCCGGATAGTTGTCGCTTTTTGGCCCCGGTGCCTTGTCGATATCGGCATAGCCCTGCCTCTGGTGATACTCAAAGAGCGGATTGCGAACGGAATCCGGATTTCCAACAAAGCAAACGCCACTGGCCCCGGCACCTAGGATGTGAGTGCCGCGAATGGTGATGCGCCGGTTGTAGTTGCTGACAAATATGGCGTTGCCGCCGACTTGATCAAACTCACAATCGGCAATCAGGCAGTCTTCAGTGCTGGTCAGTGTGACGGCACCGCCACGATAGATGGTCCAGTCGCTTCGCAGCAGCGGCTCTTTGGTCTCCATGAATGTGCGCACCGAGTGCCGGAAGGTAAGCCCTTGCAGGTTGATATGTCGAACAGGT
>CAZZBA010000343.1:0-4682 GCA_964652765.1 uncultured Victivallales bacterium
ATGTCAAATTGCAACCCCTATGCCTTTCCGTTGGCTCGGAACTGAAGCATTATACTTTACAAAACCCCTCGCTGTGCCCGGCTTCAAGCGGGCACAGCGAGGGGTTTTGCAAGAGCCTCATTTAATCGAACGTCTGATGTGATCTCTATGATGTCTGACTCGTCGAACCAGTCTATAAGGAACAATGGTGCGCAGTGTTTTGCCACGACGCATTGGAGCGTTGTACTCCGCGCGGGTGGTGACAGTGAGGCGCTGGGTGAGCTTTGCCGTGTCTACTGGTATCCTCTCTATGCCTACGTGCGCCGGCTCGGGCGCTCGCCGCAGGATGCGGAGGATCTGACACAGGCGTTCTTTGCGCGGGTGCTGGAAAAGAATTACATCGCTGCTGCCGACCGGGAGAAGGGCCGGTTTCGGACGTTTCTACTTGTAATGTTGAAGCGATTTCTCGCCAATGAATGGGATCGTGAGCATGCGCAGAAACGCGGCGGTTTCCAGACGATCATCTCGATCGATCAGGGGCTCGCCGAGACGTGGTTCAGCGCGGAACCGGCGCACGGAGAGACGCCCGATGTGCTTTTCGAGCGGCAGTGGGCGATGGCGTTGCTCGAGCAGGTAATGAAGCGGTTGGAGTCAGAGTACGCCGACACAGACCGGGGGGATTTGTTTGCGCAGCTGCGCGCCTGTCTTACCAAGGACGATGCGGCGCTGCCCTATGTGGAGATTGGCGAGCGGTTGAGGATAAGCGAGGCGGCCGTGAAGATGGCTGTGCAACGCATGCGCTTACGATACCGGGAAATACTCCGCGAGGAAATAGCCAGGACAGTGGACTCGCCCGACGACGTTGCAGACGAACTTCGGCATTTGTTTGCAGTTTTCTCGTCGTGAGAGCGTTACTTTCCTTCACGTTTGTTTAAGTAGGGGTGGAGAAGAACGATGGCCCAGAATAATCAGACAATTTCGACGGCGCACCGGTGTCCGTTGTGCGGCTTTGAGTTGCCGGTCCATGTGCCGCCTGAGCTGTGTCCAAAATGCCTTTTAAAGGCCGGGCTTCCTGATGGCGATACACCGGTAATCGTAGTGAAGCCGGGGGAGTCTGCTGCGGTTCATCGCCTGAACCCCGGTGACCCGTTCGGACACTACAGGATAGTGCGTTTACTCGGTGCCGGAGGAATGGGCGCGGTATACGAGGCAGATGATTTCGACAGCGACCGTCGCGTGGCATTGAAAATTCTCAGCCAGCGGTTCGATACGCCCGATGCCCGCAAAAGATTCCTGCGTGAAGGAAGGCTCGCGGCATCAATCAACCATCCTAACAGCGTCTATGTCTTCGGTACCGAGGAGATTGGCGGCGTGCCTGTGATTGCCATGGAGCTGATGCCTGGCGGTACGCTGGAAGAGCGCGTTTGCCGTGAAGGGCCGCTCGACATCCGCCAGGCGGTTGATCAGGTGTTGAACATCATTGACGGACTGCAGGCGGCGCACGCGGTGGGAATCCTCCACCGCGACATCAAGCCGTCGAACTGCTTCCTCGATGCCGATGGAACAGTGAAGATCGGTGACTTCGGGCTGTCGATTTCCACGGAAGCCCACGGCGAGGCGCGCGTAACAGTTAACACATCGTTCATGGGCACGCCGGTGTTTGCATCGCCGGAGCAGTTGCGCGGTGACGAACTGACGGTGCGTTCCGACATCTATTCCGTCGGCGTTACGTTGTTCTATCTGCTGACGGGCCGGTTGCCGCATGAGTCTCAGGACATGGTCAGATTGCTGGCAAAAGTGCTTGAGAATCCGGCGCCCAGTCCGGCCAGCTACCGACCGGACATACCGTCTCGACTGTGCAATGCGGTGCAACGGTGCCTGGAAAAATGTCCTGCTGACCGGTTCAACAGTTACGACGAACTGCGGCGGGAGCTTGCGCGGTTCGGCTCGAGCGGCACGATACCTGCCGGGCTAGCCGTTCGATTCCTGGCAGGAGTGCTTGATGGGGCGATTATCGGCCTGCCATTGCTTCTTGTGTTTAGTATTCTGCCGGCACCCCGGAATGACTTACTGAACGCCTTTGTCGGCCTTTTCAAAATGCTGGCAGCTATGTTAGCCGGGGTGGGTTATTTCGCGCTACTGGAAGGGCGGCATGGGAGGACTCCTGGCAAGGCGCTGTTGCAGTTGCGGGTCGTGAAGGATGCCGACAGGCCGGCAGGACTGCTTAGGTCGTTGTTTCGGGCAGTTGTGTTCGTGGCCATGCCGTTGATCATTGTTTTGATCGCGAATCCGCCGGTGCTTGAGACTGGCGTAACAACGACACAATCAAGCCCGACGGTTTTCAGATACACGGTTTCGATGATAATCAACCATGTCAATTATTCGATGACAATCAAGCATGTCAATTATCTGGCCGACTGGCGCCCGTTGAATCTGATGTTCTGGTATGTTGTAACAACTTTCCTGCTGTTTGTTCTTGCCAGCCGCCGTAACGGATACACCGCGCTTCATGACTGGCTCACCAAAACACGTGTCGTGGCGTCCGCGCTGCCGGTGACGCGACCGGCCTTGACTCCCGCTGATATACCGGCAGATGCCGCCAGAAAGCCGATGATTGGGCCGTTTCACGTGCTGGACAATATTGAAGGTGCGGATGACTGGATGACCGGGTACGACAGCCGGTTGTTGCGCCGGGTATGGATTCACAAAGTGTCCGCCGATACGCCGCCGGTTTCCAGGGCGTTGCGCAATCTTGGGCGCGCGACAAGGTTGCGCTGGATCGCGGGCAAACGGTCAGCGGAGGAAAACTGGGATGCCTACGAAGGTATCAGCGGGCAACCGCTGCTGAAGCTGGTCGATCAACAGCAATCGTGGTCGGCGGTACGGTTCTGGTTGCTGGACCTGGCGGTGGAAATTGAGGAGGCGAAGAAGGACGGAACGTTGCCGGCAGTGCTGGGTTTGGATCGCGTATGGATCACCGGCGATGGCCGGGCGAAGCTACTCGATTTCCAGGCGCCGGGTGTCGCGGCAGTGCAACCGCCGCATGATGGGAATTTGGTGTCGACTGTCGCATTGCGCTGCCTGGAGAATCGTCCTGTCCCTTTGCCAGTGCACGAGTTCTTGAAGACAGCTGGCGACGGTAATGACGTGCGTGAATTGCGGCAACTCCTCCATGTGCCGGTGGTGGTGTCGCGAATGCAGCGCCTCGCTGTCTTCGCAGCCTCTGCGGCCGGGCCGGTTCTGGTGGGGCTGGCCGCCATGTTGATCAAGCAGATCTCGCCGGCGCTGGCGATAGGAATAGCCGGTATAACAGCGATCCTCGGGATGGCTATCCCGGCTTTGCTGGCAGCATGGTTTTTCGGCGGAGGGTTGTTGTTGCGGATGTTTGGTGTGGCGATTGTCCGCCACGATGGCCGCCCGGCGACAGAGGCGCAGACGACCATGAGAAGTCTGCTGGCGTGGTTACCATGCTTCCTATCTCCGCTGCCTGTGCCGGTGCTGATGGTCTGGCTGAACTTTCCTGATGCGTGCTTTATCGTGCTGTTTGTGATAACGGGACTTGCAGTGATGTCGGCGTTACTGCCGGAAAGAGGCTTGCCGGACCGGCTGGCCGGGACATGGTTGGTGCCAAGATGAACCGGCTGACGATTCAGTGCCCGGTACGGAAGAACCGCCTGGCCGGTTGCCGGCAGTCGACTCAGAAGTAAAAAAGTAAAGTTAATCCGTTACTTTTTTGGCCGTTTGCTTAAGTATGTGAAAAGGAGAAGTCATGATTGGATACTTTAAACAGAAATCGTTCGGCGATAGAATGAAAGATACTGGTTAGATAGTCTTCGGGGGTGTGCCGTTAGATGGCACACCCTGTTTTATATACTGGGCGGCACGGGGAATCAAGTCCATACGGAAAAGGAGAATGTGGCATGAGTACAGCAGATGAGATTGGCAAATTGAATGAGCTCAAGCAGAGGGGCGCAATAGACGAACAAGAGTACCAAAAGGCAAAAGAATCATTATTGGCGAAGGATCAACCTGCCGGAACGAAGTTCAAGCAGGCAGTAGAGGGGCTTACATCCGACGTCAATAAGTGGGGAATGTTCATCCATCTGTCGCAATTCTGCGGCTACCTTGTTCCCCTTGCTGGGCTGATTGTTCCCATCGTGCTCTGGCAGATCAAGAAGAACGATTCGGCAATAATCGATCAGCACGGACGCGTTGTGGTCAACTGGGTTATCACGGAATTCATACTTACGATAATCTTTGCGCTACTGTGTTTTGTCTTGGTCGGAATACCTCTGTTGATCGTCTTGGTAATAGCGGGAATAGTCTTTACGATTGTTGGAGCACTGAAGGCAAACGACGGGAAAGTCTGGCCGTATCCGTGTTCCATAAAGTTCTTTAAATAGGACGAACAAGCGGAGGCATGCGACGCTTGTCAGCGCGCATGCTCCGCAACGTTGTGCGACAGGAAAAGGGACAAAACGAACCCGGAAAGAAATCTGAAAATAGTTGGAACATTTCCGGCCTGAGAAGCGTCTTATGTATTGAAGGCGTCTTCATCGTCACAAAACACGAGGGAGACAGAGGGTAAAGATGGTTGACCTCAGAGGCAGGTGCGGTCGCCTTTGATCAAGGTCGAAAACAAGACCGCATTTCTTAACAAAAGGAGAATGCAGATGAAGAGTGTATTACTTGTCGTAGCCATG
>CAZZBA010000344.1:0-3323 GCA_964652765.1 uncultured Victivallales bacterium
CCGAGTCTATCCATCCCCTCATCAGATTGCAAGTATTCGGGGCGTGCGATTTTGGTTGCCCGCCTTGCAGTAGACGCGCTAGGATTCCATGAATGAAAGTGTTCCTGATCGTACTCGACTCGGTCGGCATCGGCGCGGCAACGGATGCCGGGGAATACGGCGACCTCGGGGCAAGCACGCTGGCCCATACGGCGGCTGCCTGCGGAAGGCTGGATCTACCCACCATGCAGGCCATGGGGCTGGGCAACATCCCACACATGACCGACGGTGTCGCCATTGCCGGGGTCCTGCCCACAACCTCGCCCATCGCCGCCTTCGGTGCGATGCGCGAGCGCTCCGTCGGCAAGGACACCACCACCGGCCACTGGGAGATCGCCGGCCTGCAGCTCCTGCAGCCCCTGCACATCTTCCCGCCCGGCCCGCCGTCGTTTCCAGCCACCCTGCTCGATACACTGCGCCGCGAGACCGGCCGTGACGTGATCGGCAACAAGGCCGCCAGCGGCACGGCCATCATCGATGAACTCGGCGGGACGCAATTGCGGACAGGGGCCTGGATCGTCTACACCAGCGCTGATTCCGTCCTGCAGATTGCCGCCAACGAGGAAACAATCCCGCTCAATGAGCTTTACCGCGCCTGCCGGATCATGCGCGAGCACTGCAACCCCCTGCAGGTCGGCCGCGTCATCGCCCGCCCCTATGTCGGCACCCCGGGACACTTCAGCCGTACCGATAACCGCCGCGACTTCTCCCTGCCGCTGCCGGAATGCTCGATCCTGCCGCATCTGGCCGGGCTCGGCGTCAACATCATCACCGTCGGCAAACTCGACGATATTTTCCCCGACAGCGGCATCGCCGAGTCGTTCCACGTCGAGAACAACCCCGACGCCATCGAAGCGGTGCTGATGCTGGCCGGACGGCAGCCGCCCGGTTCACCCCGCGAATTCGTCTTCGCCAACCTGATCGACTTCGATATGCGCCACGGCCATCGCCGCGACCCCCGGGGCTACGGCAAGGCCCTGGAAGCGGCCGACCGCTTCCTGGCCGAGCTGCTGCCGCTGCTGGCGGATGACGACCTGCTGATCGTGACCGCCGACCATGGCAACGACCCGACCTTCAAGGGCTCCGACCACACCCGCGAGTACGTCCCGCTGCTGGTCTACGGCAACCGCGTCAAACCCGGCTCGCTCGGCGTGCGCGACGGCTTCTTCGACATCGCCCAGTCCCTCGCCACTGTCTTCGCCACCCCCCCGATGCCGCGCGGCCAGTCATTCTTGGAAAGGAAAATGATATGACTTCTGATGTGCAGAATGACGATTCGCCCCGGAAGAGTGACTGCATTGAGCCCTGCCACGAGGTGGCTCTCGCCGTGATGAGGGGGATTCCCGATCCAATGATCCTTGCGGATTCAGCAACGGCTGAGATTCTTTATATCAATGCCGCCGCTGAGTTGATGCTTGGAAAGACTTGCGCGGAAATCAAGGGAAAACACATTTTCGATATACACCCTCTTGCTGAGACTGGATTTGAAGAAAAGATGTTTGAGAGGGAAACCCAGCTTGAAATATGTGATGTCAGCGATTCCCCCGTTGTCAACTCCAGCGGTCAGATTACCCATTACGACATACGGATAACGCCCTTGATTGCCGGGGGCAGGTTGCTGCTAATGGAATCTTTCCGGGATGTTACGGATCGCAGGAAAGCCCAGAGCGACGTGATAGATGCCGAGCACCGGTTCCTGGCGGCGATCGATAATTCCCCAATGGGGTTGCACCTGTACCGACTCGAAAAGAATGGAACGGTCGTATTCACCGCGGCAAACAAGTCCGCCGACCGTATCCTTGGAGTCAGCAACAGCTTGTTTATCGGCAAGACCATTGAGGAGGCATTTCCCCCGCTGGCCATGACTGAAGTGCCCGATCAATACCGCCGGATCGCGATGGAAGGCGGCTGCTGGAGAAGCGAGCATGTCGACTACGAGGACGAGAAAATCCGAGGGGCTTTCCAGGTGATCGCATTCCAGGTAAAGCCCGGTGAGACCGGGGTGATGTTCTGGGACATTACGGATCGGCTCAAGGCTGAGGCTGAGATGAAACGCCTGATGGCTGCAATCAATGCCATGGACGGGGCCGTGGTTATTACCGATGCAAAGGCCATCATCCAGTATGTCAATCCCTGTTTTGAGCGGCTGACTGGATATAAACTGGATGAGATCAAGGGAACGCACATTGGCTCCATCAAGAGCGGGGAGCAGGGCAAGGAGTTCTACGAGCGCATGTGGGAAGTCCTCTCGAAGGGCGAAAGCTGGTCAGGGTTCCTTGTCAATCGGCGGAAGGACGGGACTCTCTATCACGAGCAGGTGACCATTTCCCCTGTGACAAATACTGTAGGCAGAATCATCAACTATGTGGCGGTAAAGAGAGATATAACCCACGAACTTGATCTGGAAAAGCGTGTTCTGCGCAGCCAGAAGATGGCAGCACTCGGGCAGTTTGCACACAGAGTCGCGCACGATATGACCAACGCACTATCTATAATCCTCGGCAGCGCTGACGTCATCGCTCGAACGGTGCAGAATGACACCACCAAGGAGCTGCTTGGCAACATTACCGCGAGCGTTGACCGTGTGTCAGGTCTTGCGGCGAACCTGATGGCGTTTGCCAATCCGGGCCGGATGCAGCTGCGCAGGCAACTCGTTGACCGGTGCATAACCGGCATGAAGGAGATCATAGAAAAGGCATGCCACCCGAATGTGCTTGTCAGTTATGATATGGAACCCGGACTTTATGCCCAGATCGACCCGGACTATCTAGAGCAGGCTGTAATGCATGTGGTGGTGAACGCCACAGAAGCAATCGCAACACAAGGGACGCTGCAGATCCGGATCAGGAAGGGGCGTATGCCCGCTCAGCTTGCCTTAATCGAAACTGTCACGGAGCTTGAGGAGGTACCTGCCGTCCTGATTGAAATCGAGGATAGCGGTACGGGGATGACTGAGGAGGAATGCGCTCAGGCTTTTGAACCATTCTTCAGCACGAAGCGCGACCGGAGACGGAATGCCGGGCTGGGCCTTCCTACGGTGTACTCGATTATCTCGCAGTTTAACGGCGATGTGCATATCACCAGCTCCAAGGGCAAAGGTGCGACTGTCCATATCACCATTCCGCGGGTTGACTGAGGTGTCGGCGGAACCAGGAAAGAGGCGGCGTGTCATGGCCATTGAATCTGGGAAAGTATCCCTGGAAAGGGCGTTGTCGAAACTCGGGGTGGCATCCCGCCGCCAGACCCGGGAATGGATCCTCGGCGGACGCCTGCAGGTCAACGGG
>CAZZBA010000344.1:3333-4681 GCA_964652765.1 uncultured Victivallales bacterium
GGTCGGCCGGGATCCCAGGTTCCCGGGCCGTCCGGAAACCGACCGCTTTACGGTAGACGGCGAACCGGTGATCAGGGACGCGTGGATGGCGATTATGCTCAACAAGCCGGGGGCTGTGGTGACGACCCGCTCGGATGAGAAAGGACGCCGCACGGTATTTGACCTGCTGCCGGCGGAACTGGGCTCCCTGCATCCCGTGGGCCGGCTGGACATGGCTTCCACCGGACTGTTGATCATGACCAACGATACCCGCCTCTCCGCCTATTTGACCGATCCGGCCAATGCCATCCCGCGCATCTACACGGTAACAGTCAAGGGCGAGGTTACGGAGGAGAAGCTGGACCGCGCCAGGGCCGGCATCATGGACGCCGGTGAATTATTGAAGCCGACCGGGATAACACTGCGGAAAGCCAGCGGCAGGGAATCGCATTTGACGGTGACCCTGACAGAAGGCAAGAACCGCGAGCTGCGTCGGCTGTTTGCAGCGATCGGTCACGAGGTGACCCACTTGAAGCGGATCGCCTTCGGACGTTTAAAGCTGGGCGAGCTACAGCCCGGCGGGTACCGCCTCCTGCGCCGGGAGGAATTTGGCGAGAAGCCCTGGCGGCGGCAAGACTGCAGAATCAACAGGGACGACGTTCAAGGGAAGTATGAACAATCACGGACATGACACGGAATATCCGAGAGAAGCACCATTTCTGACACAACTGCTCACCAAGCGGGATATCAACCCGGATACAAGCGTCTTCCCGATGTCGCTGCCGTTTGCCAGGGACCTTGATCTACGGCTGGAGAGCGTGGTTACATTCTTCGTCGGCGAGAACGGTTCGGGAAAGTCGACACTGCTTGAAGCCATTGCCACACTTTGCAACCTTCCCGTTGGCGGTGGTGGCAGGAATGAGTTGGCGGATCTTCGTTCCCCGCATGCAGCCAGTGAGCTTGCTCCCTATATCCGGGCTGGATTTCGGCGCAGGCCAAAGGATGGCTACTTCTTCCGGGCGGAGTTCCAGACGCACTTCGCAACCCTGCTGGAGGAGAGAAGAGCCGACCCCGATTTCCTTGGCGATCCATATGCACGCTACGGAGGGCGGTCCCTGCACACCCGATCGCACGGCGAAGCCTTCCTGGCGATGTTTACCGCGTGGATGACGCCGGGCATCATCCTTATGGACGAACCGGAGTCAGCCTTGTCACCCCAGCGCCAGCTTGAACTGCTCGTGCAAATGGCAATACTGGCACGCAAGGGAAACGTCCAGTTCATCATCTGACCCCGTTGGGCACTGACCCCGTTGGGCAGCAGGCGTGGATGGTTGCGACGAGGACTTCGGACGCTTCGCTTTTGGCTACA
>CAZZBA010000345.1:0-4636 GCA_964652765.1 uncultured Victivallales bacterium
TACCGAGTGACCTTTTCATACAACAGTGTTGCATTAGCCGGTCGCGCGCGGGAATCATTAAAAGGACGCTTATGAGTGTTTCAACAACCTATCAGTGCAGAAAATCTTATGAAGCCGCGATTGCCGCGACGCGCGACGCGCGCATGAAGTGGTGGCGCGAGGCGCGCTTCGGGATGTTTGTCCACTACGGGCTCTACGCCCTCTACGGCCGCGAGGAGTGGGTGATGTTGCTAGAGAACATCCCCACGGCCGAATACGAGAAGCAGGCGGACCTCTTCCAGCCGCGCCCCGGCTGTGCCCGCGAATGGGCGAAGCTCGCGGTCGAGGCCGGCATGAAGTACATGGTCTTGACCACCAAGCATCACGAGGGCTTTTGCCTGTGGGATACCAGGATGACGGACTACAACGCCGTCCAGCGCGGGCCGAAGCGCGACCTGGTGGCGGAGTATGTCGCCGCCTGCCGGGAGTTTGGCCTCAAGGTCGGGTTCTATTACTCGTTGATGGACTGGCACCACCCGGACGGCGCACGCTGCGCCACGGATACCGCCGCGCGGCGGCGTTTCCTCGATTTCACGCAGGGCTGCCTGCGGGAACTGATGACCAACTACGGTCAAATCGACATCCTCTGGTACGACTGTCCCAGCCCGTTTGGCCATTATGAGGGGTGGGAATCGCTGCAGATGAACCAGATGGTGCGCCAGCTGCAGCCGGGGATCATCATCAACGACCGCTCTCATTTGGCCGAGGACTTCATCACGCCTGAAGGCAATGTTGCCGCCGCTGACCGGGACTGGGAGGCCTGCATGACCTTCAACGACCTGAGCTGGGGCTACATCGACTCGAAACAAGCCGCGCCCGACAGCTACAACGTCCGCGGCATTCTCAAGATGTTGCACCTCGCCTGTGTCGGCGCCGGCAATCTACTCTTGAACATCGGCCCGGCGCCTGACGGCTCGGTGCCCGTGGAGGCCTTGAAACCGTTGCAGGACACGGGCCGCTGGATTCGCAAGCACTCGGAACTGATCTATCCGGTTAGCGAGAAGTGGCGGCGCAACGTTGCCGGCTGGGTCAATCTTTCCAAGCGCGGCCACAAGGTCTGGCTCTGGACGAACTACTGGCCGGGCGGCGAACCCGGGGTCGGCGGTTTCCTGACGCCGTTGAAGTCCGCCTGTATCCTGCCTGACCGGCGACCGATCCGATTCGAGGAGACTCCGCAGCGGATTGTCTTCAAGGACTTGCCGGCCACGAGTCCGGATGACATTGCCAACCGGGCGATCATCGAACTTGAATTCGACGCCGAGCCAGTGCACGAGCGCTACAAGGGGAGGTTCCCCACGCCCGAAGGGGGCTGATGAGGGGGGATGATGCCGAAGGAGAGTCGCGTTAGCAAGACGGGGAGAGTTCACAAGACACAAGAAACAAACATGCATGGGAATACATAATATGAGCGCAAATATCGGGTTGCTGCTGGCCGCCGTTCTGTGGGGGGTGTGGGGCGTTGCCAGTAAACAGGCCACCTCACGGATGTCGTTCTACACCGTCCAGCTGTTCATTGCCATTGTGTGGACGCTTAGCGTTCCGCTCTGGTTCTATCTCCGTAGTAGGGCGGGGGAGGCGGGTCCATGGTTTGATGGTCGCGGGATCGCCTGGGCGCTGTTGACCGCTGTCTCCACGATCGGGGCCATGCTCTGCTTCGTTTATGCGATGCACAAGAATGCAGGTATGTTCGGGATCATGGCGGTTTCCGCCTATCCGCTCGTATCGCTGCTGTTGCTCCTGTTGTCGGGCCAGGAACGTTTCAGCATTTACCAACTGCTCGGGGCGTTGCTGGTCGTCGGAGGCTTGTTCGTTTTTCAGGCCGGGCCACGCTAACTGGCGCCCATTGACCTGATTTTAAATGAAAGGAGTGATATGAATTATCCGGGACCGATCAGCCGGCAATTGTTGGATGAGATTGGGCGTTACGTGATTGCCGATCCCTATCCGTTCGCGCTCGACTTGGAACGCTGTCACGGCATGTGGCTCGTCACGCTCGACGGCCAGGAGGTGTTCGACTGGGCCGGGTATTACGGTTCGAAGCTGCTGGGACACAACCACCCCCGGCTGGCCGACCCCGCGTACCTGCGTCGGCTGGCCCTGGCGGCGGCCAACAAGGTGCCCAATCCGGATTTCCTGACGCCCCAATGCGTAGCGTACTACCGCCTGCTCCACGGCCTGGCGCCCAAGTGCATGCGTAACGAGCGCCTCGAGATCTACGCCATCAACAGCGGAGCCGAGGCGGTCGAGAACATGATGAAGTATTTCATCAACCTCCACCGCGAGAAGATGGAGGCCCGGGGGCGACCGGTGCGGGCGCACCGCTTCCTGTATTTCGACCAGGCGTTTCATGGCCGCACGGTATTCGCGCTGAACGTTACCCGGATCGAATCGTCCCCGGTGATCACGAAGGACTTCTCCGGACTGGTGACCGGCAACCTCCAGGTGCCGTTTCCCGCCTATCACACGGAGCAGCCGGAGGCGTTCAACGAGCGGCGCGTGCGCGACAGCTTGGCGGCGGTCGAGGCGACATTGACCCGCTATGGCGATGAAATAGCAGGTATCATCGTCGAACCGATCCAAGGCGCGGGCGGGCACCGGATCGCCTCGGCCGCGTTCTTCCGCGGTCTGAGTGAACTGGCGCACCGGTACGACGTGTTCCTCGGTTTCGACGAGGTGCAGACGGCCGGTGGGCAGACGGGAACGTTTTTCGCGATTGATCAGTTTGCGCTGCCGCATCCGCCGCAGGCCGTCGCGTCAGGCAAGAAACTCGGCAACGGTGTCGTGTACATGCTATACTCGATGCGCGACCGGGGGGTCCTCGATTCCACGTGGGGCGGTTCGTTGGCAGACATGGTGCGCTTCGTCGAGGAAATGAAGGTTGTTGAGGAGGAAGGCTTGATTGCCCAAGTGCCGGCCAAGACCGCGCGCTTGGAGGTGTGCTTGCACGAGATCGAACGGCAGTTCGGGCAACTGTTGTTCAACCCGCGCGGGATGGGGCTGTATCAGGGGTTCACCATGCGCCGGCCGGAGTGGCAAGCGCGGTTGTTGGACTTGGCGTTGCAGGAGGAGAACCTGTTGCTGCTTGGCGCGGGCCGGTCATCCATCCGTCTGCGGCCGCCGCTGGATGTGACGGTCGCGGACATCGACGAACTGCAGAGCCGGCTGGTTCGCGCACTGCAAAGGCTGGCGGACACCGTCATGGTAGGCGGTGAAGTGAGGGAGAAGAAGTGAACGGTACTCAAATCGCAAAACAAAAAATCACAAACAAAGAAAGAGAGAGAACCACCATGAGTAACAGAGCCACAACAATCACGGCGTTTTGCGCCATCATAATCGCCTTACTGCTCAACCCGCTCGGCTTGATGGCCCAGGAGGATGAGCCGACGGGGACGGCGGTGGTGCAGGAAAAACTCGCCATCGAATTGGGCGCGCCGTTCGGCGACAACATGGTCCTGCAGCGGGAGATGGATGTGCCGGTCTGGGGCTGGAGCAAGCCGGGCACGAAGATCACGGTTGAGTTCGCCCCTCGACCTGGCTCGGGGCAGGCGGGGCAGAAGGTGACGGCCGAAGCCGGCAAGGACGGCAAGTGGATGCTCAAGTTGAAGCCGCTCAAGGCCAGCGCCGAGCCGGCCGAGATGATCATTACCGACAGCGATGGCCAGAAGGTCGTTCTCAAGAACGTGCTCGTCGGCGAAGTCTGGATGGCCTCCGGCCAGTCGAACATGCAGTGGAAGGTGGGTAAGTGCGATGTCGCGGCGCTGTTGAAGCGCGTCGCGGAGTCGGTCGCGGCGGGTAAAGAGCAGCAGCCGGTCATCCGCGAGTTCGAGGTGACCAGCATCTATTCCGCATTGCATCCCATTGAGCACGCCACGGGCGCGTGGAAGAACGGTGACCTGGAAAACTACAGCGCGGTGGCCACAGCCTTCGCCTATGAACTGTACAAGGAGCTGGGCGTGCCGATCGGCATCCTGAACTGTTCCTTCAGCCAGACCAGCATCCAGGCCTGGACGCCCCGCTGCGGATTCCGTGATGGCAAGGATGAGTACACCCAGGCGATCTACAAGAAGATCCTGGAGAGCGATCCGGCAACACCTGAACACAAGACGGCATGGGAGAAATTCTACACGGATACGGAAGGGACGATCGTCCGCAACGCCGAGCTGGTCAAGGCCGGCAAGCCCGCCGAGGCGATATCCACCGCGACTCCCGGCAATATGAGCGATAACCGCAGCGCCAGCTGGATGTACCACGGCCGGCTTCACCCGGTTGTTCCCTATGCCATCCGCGGCGCGATCTGGAACCAGGGGTATGCGAATATCGGTGAGGGTCTTCTTTACTACAACAACCTGCATTCGCTGATCCGCGGCTGGCGCGAGGTCTGGGCGCAGGGTGAGTTCCCTGTCTATTTCCATCAGTTCTACGCGCCGGGCGCCAACGACGGTCTGACACTCAACGAGATGGCTGAGATGCGGCTCGGTGCCTGGCTGGCGCGCGACATCCCCAATACCGGCATGGGTTGCCAGATCGACATCACCGGCACCATTCATTACTTCGACAAGGCGCTGCCGGGCAAGCGTCTTGCCCTGCATGCGCTCAA
>CAZZBA010000346.1:0-3663 GCA_964652765.1 uncultured Victivallales bacterium
TGAACGGGCAGATCGCGCACGGCGACGACGTGATCTCCCGCATCCAGAAGATCCGTGAATCACCGGCCTCGCTGCAGGCGCTGCAGGAGGCGGTGATCGAGACGCTCAACACGATCATCGAGGATCTCTGCCGCCAGGCGCATATCGCGGTGGCGGGCATTTACGAACTGGTGCTGGCTGGCAACTCCACCATGCAGCAGATCCTGCTCGGCCTTGATCCATCCGCGCTTGGCGAGGTTCCATTCGTGCAGGTCTTCGACCAGGCGATCACGCATCCGGCCGGCCGGCTGGGGCTGCACGCCAACGCGGGGGCGGATGCGTATGTTTTTTCCCAGATCGGTGGGTTCGTCGGGGGCGATACCGTCGCTGGCATGGTTGCCGCCCGGCTCGACCGCCAGGAAAAGCCGGTACTGCTGATCGATATCGGCACCAATGGCGAGATCGTGCTCGCCGACGGCAAGTCCTTGTACGCCGCCTCGGCCGCGGCGGGGCCGGCCTTCGAGGGGGCACGGATCCGCCAGGGGATGCGCGCGGCCCCGGGGGCGATCGAGAAGGTCATCCTCACCGACGATGTCGAAGTCAACGTCATCGGGAACGCGCGGCCGGCCGGGCTATGCGGCACGGCCTTGATCGATGCCGTGGCCGAACTGCTGCGCACCGGCATCATTGACGAGACCGGGCGTATCGTGGATGCGGATGAACTGCCCGCAACCGTCAGCGACGCGCTGCGTCGCCGTCTCAAGCCCCTCGAGAACGAGAACTGCTTCGAACTGGTTCCGGCTGAGGAAGCCGCCGGTGGCGAGGCGATCTGCCTCTGGCAGAGGGATGTACGCGAACTGCAACTGGCCAGCGGGGCGATCCGGGCCGGCATCAACATCCTGCTCAAGCGGGCCGGGCTGCAGGCGCACGACCTGGGCGAAGTGCTGCTGGCGGGCGCGTTCGGGAATTTCATCCGCCGCAACCACGCCCGACGCATCGGCCTGCTGCCGCCGCTGCCGACCGAACGGATCCGCTTTATCGGCAATGCTGCCTCGCTGGGGGCCAAGATGGCGCTGCTCTCTGCCGATGAACGGCGCTATGCGGACGAGCTTTGCCACCGGACGGAACACGTCGACCTGTCGCTGGACGCCGACTTCCAGTTCGAGTTCAGCATGGCCATGATGTTCCCCGGTCCCGAGGCCGACCAGTAGAGCGCGTTTCTTTTTTGGTTTTCACGCCTTTAGTAGTCGTGCGATACTGCCCACTCATGCAACTGGAGTCGTGATGCACAAAAGATGAACCTGCAGATTGACAACCGCCAGAGGCGCTCCGGGTTGAACCGGAAAGCAATCCGGCACCTGGCGGAGGGGTTGTTCCGCCTCGCGTTACGCCGCGAACCGGCGGTCTGCTGGAGCAGCATCACGATTGTGCTGACCGATGACCGCGGCATCCAGGCATACAAGGAAGCCGCCTTTGGCTACCGCGAGGTCACGGATGTCGTCACCCTGCGCTATGCACCATCGCCGGCGGATCCGGGCGCCGAGGGGGAGATCTTCGTCAACGTGCAGCGGGCATTCTCGTATCCTGTGCGGCCGGGATGGTCGTCCGTCCATGAGCTGGCGCTCTATATCGCCCACGGCTTCGACCACTTGACGGGAGCCGACGACCAGACCCCTGAAGAGCGACGACACATGCGACGGCGCGAACTGCGCTGGCTGCGCAGCCCTGCGTGCCGAGATGCGATCGCCGCCCTGATAAACGCAGGGTAGGATAAGACCGGAATGGAGGCAGAAGGCATGACCAAAAGCAGGACCAGACCTTTGAAAACAATCGGAATCATACACGCCGTCCTCGCGATGGCCTTGACCGGCGGCGCGACGCAGGATGACGGGAACACACTCAAGCGGCTCCTGCCGGAAAGCCGGCATGCGGCAGTGGATTTCCTGCTGGCGAACATGCCCGACGACGACCGGCAGTCGCTCACACCGGAATTCCTGGTGGAACACATCGAATACGCCTACCGGGCGCGCGAGACATTCCCCTGGGCGAAAGACATTCCCGAGGACATCTTCCTCAACGAGGTCCTGCCCTACGCCAGCCTGGACGAGCGCCGCGATCCATGGCGCAAGTCGTTCCTTGAGCGCTTCGGCAAGCTCGTTGCCGACTGCGAGACCGCCGGGGAAGCGTCCATCAAGCTCAATACAAGCATCTACGATGAGCTGAACGTGCATTATTCACGGGAACGGTCGAAAACCTGCATGAGCCCATTCGAGGCGATGGAGGAAGGCAAGGCGACATGCACCGGGCTGTCGATCCTGCTGGTCAGCGCCTGCCGCGCGGTCGGGATTCCAGCCCGTGTCGTCGGCACCCCCGTGTGGGTGGACGGCGGCGGCAATCATACCTGGGTGGAAATCTGGGATGGCGGCTGGCATTCCATCGGGGCATCCGAGTCGAAGGAACTCAACCGGACCTGGTTTGCCAAAAGGGCCTCGCAGCAGATTGCGGACAATCCGCGGCATGCGATCTACGCGGCGTCCTTCAGGAAGACAGATACGCATTTCCCGCTCGTCTGGAACCCGGCGGCCCAATCCGTGAGTGCCGTCAACGTGACCGCGAACTATGCCACCACCAGCTCCGAGGCCGCGGGTGCCGACGCGATCGCGAACGCACTGGCAGCGCACAGGCTGGCCGACCTGCTGGCGAAACTGGAGCAGGAAGACATGCGGATCGAGCCGGAGGATCTGGGCGGGGTTGTGACCCAGGTCTGGGCGAAATATGTGCAGGAGATCACCGGCGACGCGCAGCGGCAGGCCGAGCAGGAAGGCAAGGCGATCCGCTACGACGGATTGACCATGCGTTACGCCTACAGGGTCGTCGGCGACAAACCCGAACGCGGCTACCCGCTGTACATCGCTCTCCACGGTGGTGGCGAGGCCCCAACCGGGCTGAACGATTCGCAGTGGGAACACATGAAGGGCTATTACCTCGGAGGTGTCACGAACGGAATCTACCTGGCGGCACGGGGAGTCACGGACAACTGGAACCTGCACTGGCGCGAGCAATCGTTCGCCTGCTATGACCGCCTCATCGAGAACATGATCGCCTTCGGCCAGGTCGATCCCGACCGCGTCTACCTCATGGGCTTCAGCGCCGGGGGCGATGCCCTATACCAGATACCGGCACGGATGCCCGACCGGTGGGCCGCCGCCGCCATGTCCGCCGGACACCCGAACGGCGTGAATCCCGACAATTATGCAAACCTCGGTTTCCTGATCCAGGCCGGGGAAAAGGACGGCGCTTTCAAACGGAACCAGGTAGCTGCGGAGTACGGCGTGAGGTTGGGCAAGCTTCAGGAGGCGCATCCCGGACTCTACCGGCACGCCACCTACATCCATGCCGCCCGCGGCCACAACTTCCTCGACCACGGACCGGCAGGCGTCAAGCAGCACGTCTTTGCCGATCCCGCCGCCTGGCTGGAGCAGGGATCACAGGCACCGAGCGGGGAGATAGACTGCAACTCGATCCGCTGGCTGGATCAGCACGTCCGCAATCCCCTTCCCCGCAAACTCATCTGGGACTGCGGCACCCGCGCCGAACGCAGCGGGAATAAACAGCCCGGCTTCTGGCCGACGGCGGAGAAGGCGAACCTGCACTACTGGATCGGTATCGACCGCTACGACAAGG
>CAZZBA010000346.1:3673-4595 GCA_964652765.1 uncultured Victivallales bacterium
ACAGCCCCCTCGAGGCACAGCGGATCGTGGTTGAACGAGTACCGCATGAACAGACGATCAAAATCCATGAGATAGGCAACTTCGTCCGGTTCTACCTTCATCCGGCCATGTTCGATCCGGGGCAGGAGGTGGCGGTGGAGGTGGGCGGAAAAACACTCACGGCCCGCCCGAAGTTGAGCCTGCACACAATGGTTCAAAGCCTGTTGGACCGGGGCGATCCCGCCTACGTCGTCCCGGCGAGCCTGACCCTGAGCCGCAACCCCGAAGGCACCTGGATGCTGGAATAAATACGGTTCCGTTGCCTACGTATCCGCGCGGGGCGCAATAATTCAAGATTGACCCGGTCCGGGATCACGGGCATACTATCGCAAAAGAACTCGCTCACAGGAGGTAGATCATGGCATTCACACTCAGGATCGGCGATCCGGCCCCGGATTTCAAGCTTCCCGCCACGGACGGCAAGACTTACACACTGGCCAATTTCGCGGATGCGACCTATCTGGTCGTATTCTTTACCTGCAACCACTGCCCGTATGTGATCGGGTCTGACGAGTCAACCCGCGCCAGCGCGGAAAAATTCGCGGGGGAAAGGGTCCGGTTCGTCGGAATCAACTCCAACAGTGAGAAGACATATGCCGAGGACGGCTTTGACCACATGGTGCGGCGCATGAAACAGCACCGTTTCCCCTGGGTCTACCTGCGCGACGAAAGCCAGGACACCGCCAGGACCTACGGGGCCTTGCGCACCCCGCATTTCTTCATCTTCGACCGTGATCGCCGCCTGGTCTACACCGGGCGGGGCGTCGATACCCCCCGGGATGCGTCCAAGGCAACGGTGCATGACCTCGACCGAGCGCTGGCCGAGCTGGTAGCTGGCAAACCGGTCAGCCTCCCTCTCGTGCTCACCCGGCTCCTCAAGCTG
>CAZZBA010000347.1:0-4587 GCA_964652765.1 uncultured Victivallales bacterium
TCGGATCCAGCTTGCTGTCCGCCAGTAATGGCGTCAGGTTCAGCGCGGCTGCGGCTGGCGCTGTCTTCTCCTGCGCCTTGTCCGGAGCGGCATTCGCGGCCGTGCACGCCTCGATGAAGGCCGTCTTATTCTGCTCGCTGATTTGCGGCAGCGCCTTTTCGATCTCAGCTTTCAAGGCCTGGATCTGCGCGGCGTAGCCCGCTTCGAGTTTCTGCCCCGCTTCGGTCAACGCAGGCGGCTGCGCCTGCTGCGCGACCGCCGTCATTGCCATTGCCATTGCCATTATAAGAACTCGTGTCACCATCATTCCACCTGCATTCTGTCTTTTCATCATCTTTCTGTCCTTTCATTATCTCATGTGACCCGTCTGCGTCTGATTTACACTTTGGACTGCGGCGGCTTGACGACGCTTTGTTTCGGCGCGGCTCGACGCGCCGATTTTATGTTGAGCCCCGTCAAGCCGGGCCTCACAAAAGCGCGGTCAAGCCCGCGCACTCCAAAACCTTTCATACTTCCCCGGGACCGATGCGTCAGCCCTCTAACTTGCGACCCGGCAGAGCCGGTCCGCTACTTCCTTTTCAAAACAACCAACGGAGCCTTCCAATCCTTGCCCGCATTTGCATCGAAACCACCTGCCTCGACAAAGAGATAATCAGCGCCGTCAATCTTCTTGGCCGTCATCTTCAACGCCTGCCCTACCGAATCCATGTGCAGGAAGGTATCCCCGGACCAGAGCCAGCGCGGATTATCGGTCAGGCCGCCGTCCTTGAAGGTAAGTTCCTTGAACGGGGCACGCCCCGCATCAATTGGTTTGGCCGGATCGAAGGCATCAATTGTCGGCACGACCACTATGGTTGTCCACGTGCCGAGTACAGCCTTGTTCGCGACAAACTTGCCGTCCCACTTGAATTTTCCAGCCTCGAGATCTCGATCTTCAGCGGGTTGCCCCGGATCCTGCAACGCCTGCCAGGCTGACGACAGCATGGGCTTCGCCATGGCTGCCTTCACGATCTCTTCAGGACCCAGCGGCGGCAGCTTCATCTCCTCGAACCAGACGGCCATGAAGTTCCCCTTGTTATTGCTACGCTTATGGACGCGAAGAAAACCAGTGGCGGCAATAGTCACCTTGCCGCCCTGGAAGTCGGCCAGATGCTCCTGGTCGACGTAGAACCAGGTCGCCTGGTCAGTCGTGGACTCAAGGACCTGCCGGCCGTTGACATAGACCCTCACCCCGTCGCCAGTGTTCCTGCACGACATACCGCCAACCACCAGCCGGTACCGGTGCCCCTCCTTGATCGGCGGGATGGCGAATGTACCGCGCATCAACAGAACCTCCTTGTCCCAAAACGTCTTCATGGGCTCGCAGCAGCGGCAATAAGGGGTCGAACAAGGGGATCGAAACCTGGGCGCGCGATTCATCATCTGGTCAATAAACGGCTTGGGCTCCGTGCGCAACTTGCCGTTCTCCTGGCCAAACGGCTGCAAACCGGTCTGCCACCCGGCCTTCTTCGCATCAAAGTCGGCCGCGAACCAGTTCTCCATGCCGGCGGGATACGTCACCTTCCGGTAACGGATCTGACCCGGATTCCAAGTCAAGGCCTCGGGCGGATCAAAGCTGAAATAGTCCCACTGCATCTCGTTCCAGACGGGCCCGAAGGCCTGCCAGTTGTAATCCGTCACCCCCATCTTGCTGTAGAGCACCGCCAATCCTTCCACCTTGCCCTGCTGCCCGCGGTCGGCCACAACCGGCTCCGGCCGAACATCCGCCAACGTCGGGATATTGTTGGCGACATACTCCGGAATAAACTGGTCGCGGATGATTGTACTTACCTTGTTTTTCAACTCCGGCCCCAATTTGCTGACGTCGGCATTCATGAACAAATCCTTATGCGGAAGGGACTGATCCGGATAGCGTTTCGTGGCTAACGAATAGAGCTTGTCGAAGCCATTCGGATAACCGGCCAAACTGTTTGCCAGGTTATCGATCACGCCGCTCTCAACGGTCGCCAGAACCAAGCCGCCTGGACTTACAATCTTTTGGGGGATATCCGAATAAGCTTGCGCGAGCGTCTGCAAGGCTTGGTCCTGCACCGCCGGTGGTGCTTCGCACAGTTTGCCGGCAATGCCATGCAGCGACCACATCACGTTGCTGTTGCGATTATTAGCAATCAGCTTGCCGATCAGCGGCAGCAATTTCTGATAGAACCGCTCGTCGGCGACCAGACCGGACACCGACGCCAGCGCTGCATTGTGCAACCACCAGTCTTCGTGCTGCAGCCAGTAGCAGAGCCGGTCCACGTGCGGCGCGAGCAGCTCCGGCCGTGCAATGCCCAGACAGTTCAAAGCGCCCTCAACCACCCACCACGACTCGTTAGGGTCATTGACCATCCCGATCAGAAGTTGGACCATCTCATCGGTCAACCGCTCTGCCTGCGGCGGTTCGAACTTTGCCTTGGGTGCTGTCCTGGTGCCGATGGCCATGCATCCCGCCTGGCGCACGCGCGGATCCTTGTCCTTGAGCAGTCCCACAATCAACTGTGCGCTCTCCTGCCTGCCGATGACCTGTGCCGCCATCTGCCGCACGCCCTGGTCGGGATGCCGGGCGTACTGAAGCAGGACTTCGTCGGTGACATTGCTCGCATTCACCTTGCGCAAGATCGGCCACGATGCGTCAGTGGCCAGTTTTTCGTTGTCCCAGTTCTGAACCTTGCCGCCCTTGTCCGCGGCCGGCGTGAACGAGATGAACGCCTCATCCGCTTCCGTGCCCCATGGCCGCTTGGGAAGCTGATACGGCTTGGAGAACTTCGTCGCCGGCGCACCGCTAATGCGCAGAGTCTTTCGCGGGATCGTGTAGCTCAACGCTATCCCAATGCTCCAGCTCGTGGGTGCGTCATACTGCCAACCACGCCCAACCGTGGCGCTTACAATGCCCATCGAGCCGTCGAACCGCCGCGACAACTCGTAGAACCATTGCCGGTTGTCCATGAACTCGCGGTACTTCAGGGGTTTCTTGTCGTACATCAGTCCCATCGCAGCACTGCGCCAGATCTCGCCGATGCCGCCGCCGGTATGCCCGTGCAGCATCCACGAGGTGGAATAGAAACTCTTGACCGCACAGATATCCCGCGCCTTGGCATAGACCGACTTCTCGCCTTCCGGCGTCACCGCCGCCGCAGCAGCCATTTGAAACGCAAGCGCCCCGGTCTTGCCGTTGTCCACAAAACCGTTTTCCGGCATTTGGTCGCCATAGGCCACGTTGCCATGACCGGCAAAGCGATAGAAGTGCTTGAGCGACTCCTGCAGCGTGTACTCATCCACCTTCGCCCCGCACTCCCGCGCCAACAGCAGGAAGGTTGTGCAATGAACACCCGCCGCGTTCATGTGGCCATAGCCGAAGGCCAGCCCGCCCCTTTGATTCCAGCCGCCGTTGGACATGTTGCGCTTGAGATAGTCCGCATTCATCTCGATCACTGGCAGAATTGATTCGTCGCCGGTGCGCAGGTAGTACTCGCAAAGCCCTATCCCGCCATACCCGGCATACCACGGATAGGTCTTGACCTCCTTGATGTTCTTGTGATCCTCCACCGTTTTCTTTATCCAGCCACGGGCCACTTCAAGGTCCTTCTCCTCGCCGGTCGACAGCAGGAAGAGCAAGCCGAGTCCCATCCCGTTGGCACCGGTCCGCGCCAGGAAGTCAGCCTCGCCACGGACGATCTTGTCGGACTTCGGGCAGTTCAACGGCCAGGTCTTGCTGTAAGTGCCGAGGACCGGGATATTCACGACGACTTCCTCGGCCTTGGCGTCCGGATTCTCCTTGACCATGAACTTGATGATACCGTCTGTAGCCTCGGCTTTGGTAATGATCGCGCCGAGCTGAACGCGCGGGTCAATGTCCTTGAGCGTCTGGCCGTTGATGGACTCGATCATCTGCCCGACCTTGAGTTTACCGGTCGCCTCTGCAGGCGAACCCTTGTCAATCCGGCTCAACTGCATCTGGAACGGCGGCAACAGCAGCTCGATCCCGATGCCCACCGGCCCGAAGTGCTCGATCGGCTGTTTCTCCACGGTATCCTTCGCGTGGGTGCTGAAGAGCGGAAATTCCTTATAGAACGCGCTCTCGAGTTTGTCCGAGGAAACATCCGCCCCGCTCGCTACGACAACTGCCACCGCCACCACCGCACTCACGATCCCCGCTATTCTCTTCCTCTTCATCGTTCCCTCTTCCTTTTGTCGCGTCGGATGTGCGTGTGTCACTTCGTCTTCCTTCATTCTCTACTCCTCGTTCACGGTCAGCCGGACCTTCAACATGCCGACATTCCGGTATTGATTCCAACCTTTGGATGGTTCGCCTGCGGCGGGTCGTTGGAATCCCGTGTAAAACAGCGTAAAGGTTCCATCGTCCTCTTCCACCAGCCCTAAGGGGGTTCGGATGTCCATGACCCAGAGTTTCGTGCAGTCCACATCCAGTTGCTTCGCGGCCGACCAGTGCACCCCGTCGACCGATTCCGCGTAGCCGATCAGGTGGCCATCCGTTCCATAACCTTGCTGCGGTTGATTTTTCAATGTATCGAAAACCGCCACGTAGCG
>CAZZBA010000348.1:0-4580 GCA_964652765.1 uncultured Victivallales bacterium
CCGTACTTGAAGGCGATTGCAGGACGGGTGATCGAGGATGCCGATGGTCTGGTGGGTCGGAAGCCACTGGCCGAAAGGACGGCAAGTACCTGGCAGCACGGGACGCGCCAGATCGACTCGCAGCTTGGCTGCCTGACCAGCGCCTGGGTGCTGACGCGCGATCCGCGTTACCGCCGGGCGGCGATCAGGCATCTTGGCGGGTTGCTCGCCTGGAGCCAGATCAGTTGCGAGGCCAACGTCGCCACGCCGGTCGACGCCGTGATGATGTTCTGCCTGAGCTACGGCGAGCTGTCGGCGACCGTCGGCCTGATGTACGACCTGTTCCGTCCGGAATTGACCGACGATGAAAAGAAGGTCTTCTTCAGCGTGCTGGACAAGTTCCTTATGCGGTCGGCGGTCAAGGCGCTCGAGGCCGCGCCCTGGTGGGCCAACAAGGAGTGGTCGAACTGGAACGGTGTCTGTGCCGGCGGCATGGGGATCATGGCCCTGGCATTCCACGGCGATCATCCGGACGCCGCGCGGCTGCTTCCGTTCGTCGAGAACTCGCTGGGCGAGTATTTCAAATCGTACATCAAGAATGGCGGCGGCTGCCATGAGGGCACGGGCTACTGGAACTACGGCATGAACTACGCCATGCGCTATGTACTGAGCTGGGAACGCAGCACGGGTAGGAAACACCCGGCACTGAAGATCCGCCAGCTCCGCCAGTCGCTCTTCTTCCCGCTCGATTTCACCGGCATCAGCTTCGGCGACAACGACGGGTGGGGCCCGACCTGTTTCTACTTCCTGCTCGCCAAACGGCTAAACGTGCCGCAGGCGGCCCTGAACGCGACCACGTATCTGCTGAAGCCGGCTGAGCCTCGCGCGGGTCGTCATGATGGGCGCGCGACTAACGGCGAACTGCTTTATGCCGCCGATGCGATTCCTACCCAGGCGGAAATGGATGCGCTGAAGGAGGCTCACGCCAGGCAGAAGGTGCCGGTTGCACGTGTCTACAAGGGCATGGAGTGGGCGGTACTGGCGGATGACGAGGCGTTTCCCCGGTTGCGCCTGGCTCTGCGCGGCGGCTCCAGCACGATTGCCGGCCACGGGATGCTCGACCTGCTCAGCTTCCGCTGCAGGGTCAATGGGGAGCTGATGATTACAGACCAGCAGGACGGCCCCTATATGCAATCGACATTCACCAAGCGGGGGACCGATCTCTACGGACGCAGCGCGGCCTCGAAGAGCACCCTGTTCATCGACGGCCTGGGATGCGACGGCAACGTCGCCTGTGCCAAGACCGAGGTGGTCAAGGGCGACGGTTTGCTGGGAATCCGCATTGATGCCTCGCACATTTACATACCGCGATGGAAGGATAAGTTCATCGGGCGTCTGGTCCTGATGGTGGATAGCCGCTACTGGCTGGTGGTGGATCACATGCTGGGGGCGAACGAGGTCGACACGCATTGGATGGAATCGCGCTTCCATACCCTGGCCGAGAGCAGCCAGGGACGCGACTCGCTGGCGATCACCAGTGGCAAGGAACGCATGCAGATTACCTTCGCCGCGCTGGGGCAGGGTGTGCTGAGGCGATCGCTGGGCATGCCCTCGACGTGTACCGTGCCGCAGACCACCGTCTTCCGCTGGATGGGGAGCCAGAGCCTGGCCGACAACCTGCACGTGGTGGCACTGAATCCCGGTGCACGGAAACTGGGGGTCTCCATCGGCATGCTCAAGGCAACCCGCTACGCCATCGACATCAAGGAGCCGGGCGCGCAAGTGCGCCGGATTGAACTCGATACGCAATTGCGGCTGAGGTAGAAAGGAAAAAGCGATGTTTACACCGGATTACCGCCATGTGGCGGATGTGATGCGCAACCGGCGGCCGGCGCGGTTGCCGCTTTATGAGCACGCCGTCAGCGAGCGCATCATGGAGCGGATACTCGATGTGCGGTTTGCGGAGTTGCGCCGTGGCAACGAGGCTGACCGTCTTGAGTTCTTCCGCCAATATTGTGGCTTCTTCCAGGCAATGACCTATGACACGGTCTCGTTCGAGTTCGGGATCACCGGCATCCTGCCGGGTAGCGGGGCTCTGCTGGGAGGCAAGCCCGGTCCGATCCAGAGCCGGGCGGATTACGATGCCTATCCCTGGGCGGAGCTGCCGCAGCGTTACTGGGAAAAGGCCGCTCCGCAATTCGATGCGCTTGTCGCGAGCCTGCCTCCCGGTATGAAGGCCATCGGCGGTGCGGGGTACGGCGTGTTCGAGATCAGCGAGGATCTGGTGGGACTCGAGCATCTGCCGTATATGCAGGTTGACGACCCGGAGTTGTATGCCGATGTCTATCGTCGCATCGGGGACCTGATGGACGCCATCTGGGCGACACTCCTGCAGCGCTACGGACATGCCTTTGTCGCTTGCCGGTTCGGCGACGATCTCGGTTTCAAGTCCTCGCTGCTGACAAACCCCGCCACGCTCAGGGATCATGTGTTTCCAGTCTACAAGCGCATCATCGACCGTGTACACGGGGCGGGGCTGCCGTTCCTGCTGCATTCATGCGGCTGCATCTTCGAGGTCATGGAAGACATCCTGGCGCTGGGAATCGACGCCAAGCATTCCAACGAGGACGGCATTGCCCCCTTTGATCGATGGATCAACGACTACGGTGACCGGATCGGCTTTTTCGGTGGCTTCGATATGGACTTCCTCTGTTCGAAGGACGAGGATACCGTCTACCAGGCCGTTTGCGAGCAGGGGCGGCGATTCCGCGCACTGGCCAGGGGCTACGCGCTGGGATCGGGCAACTCGATCCCGGACTACGTGCCGGTCGAGAATTACCTGGCCATGGTTCGAGGCGCGCAGACGATACGGGCGGAAGAATAGGCAAGAATAGAATCGAACACCCAACGCCCAACAACCAACGCCCAAGCTGGGGAGTCTTTACTTGGAAGTTGGGCGTTGGATGTTGGTTGTTGGGCGTTGAAATGAATTGAAGTTATTGATGAGGTGCTCATGCTTAAGCCATTGGTTGAGACGCTGGTTGCCCCGTCTGAATTTCGCCGGACAGATGACGGACTGCTGTTCGTCGCGTTTCCTCGCGCGGCCTTCGGTACGTTGAACATTCTGTTGGCGGCACGGGCGGAGCCGTTCACACTGACCGTGCATCTGGGGGAGAAACTGGATGCGCAGGGACGTCTTGACCGGAAGCCGCCCGGCACGATCCGATACCGGTGTGTCACGCAGACCGTGGCAGCCGGTGATTCGGTCTGCCGCCTGGTGATTCCGCCAGACGCGCGCAACACCGGACCGGCGGCGATCCGGATGCCGGAGTCCATTGGCGAGGTCATGCCGTTCCGGTATGCCGAGATCGAATCGGCCGCGGCGCTCGATCCTGCCGCCATCCGGCAAGTGGCGGTGCATTACCCCTTCGATGACGATGCTTCTGGCTTCACCTGCAACGACGAGGTGCTTAACGCGGTGTGGGATCTGTGCAAGTACAGCATCAAGGCGACCACCTTCTGCGGTGTCTATGTCGACGGCGATCGCGAACGCATTCCCTACGAGGCCGACGCCTACATCAACCAGCTCGGTCATTACGGCGTGGATCACGAGTACGATTTCGCCCGTTACTCGACCGCCTATATGATTTCGCATCCCACCTGGTGCACCGAATGGCACCTTCATTCCGTCATGATGGCCTGGATGGATTACCTTTACACCGGCCATAACGATGCGCTCGAGCCGCACTATGACGACTTGTGCGCCAAGACCCTGATCGACTTCGCACGGGCGGATGGACTTATCAGTGTGGATCCCGCCTTGCGGACGCCGGAAATGGCGGCCCGGCTGGAACCCCATTTCGCGAGCGGGATCATCAAGCGCGACATCCGGGATGTCGTCGACTGGCCGCCGGGCTCGTTCACGGCGGGCGGGACCGGCGAGCGCGACAATCATGAGATGCGTCCCGTCAACACGGTTGTCAATGCCTTTCACGCCCATGCGCTGCGCCTGATGTCGCGCATCGCGGCTGTCCTAGGCCGTGATGCGGACCAGCGGCGTTTCGCCGGGCAGGCAGAGCGTGTCATAACAGCTATCAACGCCGAATTATTCGATGCCAACCGCGGTCTGTACATCGATGGCGAGGGCTCGTCGCACGCCTCCTTGCATAGCAGCATGTTCATGCTGGCCTTTGATCTCGTGCCCGCGGTGCGCATACCGTCGGTGATGGAGTTCGTCAAGTCGCGCGGCATGGCATGCAGCGTGTACGGGGCGCAGCACCTGCTGGATGCGCTTTACCTGAATGGCGAGGCCGAGCATGCCCTGCAACTGATGACCGCCCGCCACGACCGCGGTTGGTGGAACATGATCCAGTCGGGATCGACGATGACACTGGAAGCCTGGGACTGGCGCTACAAGAACAATCTGGACTGGAACCATGCCTGGGGTGCCGCTCCGGCCAATATCATCCCCCGCTACATTTTGGGCGTGCGTCCGCTGGAACCCGGATTCGCCAGTGTCCTGATCCAGCCGCAGCCTGGCTCCCTCTCTTGGGCCAGGGGGCGTGTGCCGACGATCCGCGGAGCGGTCGGGGTCGAGATTC
>CAZZBA010000349.1:0-4526 GCA_964652765.1 uncultured Victivallales bacterium
ACGGCGGGTCGTGCGCTATCACAACATCACCCCGGCGACATTCTTCGACGGGTTCGACGACACCGTCGCGGCCGAGCTGCGCCAGGCGCGGGCGCAACTGGCGCCCGTGGTCCGGCTGGCGGATGCCTGCTGGTCGGACTCCGCCTACAACGCCAGCGAGATCGAGGCGACCGGGGCCGCGCGTTCCATCGTCCTGCCGCTCTTCTTCTCGGAGGACGAGTTCGCCTGTGGCGAGGACGCGGCGTTGCAGGCCGCGTTCGGCGACGCGCTGTGCAACTGGCTGTTCGTGGGGCGGATTGTTCCCAACAAGCGCGTCGAGGAACTGATCCTGGCGTTTGCCTGGTACCACCGCTGCATCAACCCCGCGAGCCGCCTGCTGATCGCGGGCTCGGAGGCGAGCTGCCCCCCTTACTATGCCATGCTGCGGTTGCTGGCGGCCCGTCTCGGGCTGATGAACGTCTGCTTTACCGGCTTCGTCTCGCCCGCTGGGCGGCATACGCTGTACCGCTGCGCGGATGTGTTCGTCACCGCCAGCCGGCACGAGGGTTTCTGCCTGCCGTTGGTGGAGGCGATGGCCTGCGGGGTGCCGGTGGTGGCGCGAGACGAGGGGGGCATGCCCGAGGCGATGGGCGAGGGCGGCGTGCTCTTCGAGGGGCTGGATGCGCGGGAGCTGGCTCTGCTGGTGGCGCGTGTGGCCGATCACGCCGCCCCGCTGCGCGGGCAGGTGCTGGCGGCGCAGTCGAGGCGGATCGACGCACTACGGCGACGCGATGCCCAGGCGGAATTCATGGAGCAGGTCCGGCAGGTGCTGGCGACGGAAAGGAAGACGGTTTGAAGGCGGCGATCTTTGATCTGGACGGGACCCTGATGGACACCGAGATCATCTGGGTCGAGGGCACGCGGCAGTATCTCCGGCAGCGCGGCTTCGCGATCAGTCGCGAGGATGTGCTGGCGATTGTCTACGGGCGCTCCTGGCGGCAGGTCTATGCCGACATCGTGAGCCGGTTCCCGTCGCTGGGCGTGACCATCGAGGTGATGGAGGCGGAACTGAGCGTGGATATGCAGCGGCTGCAGGAGGCACGGGGCGAGGACCTCATCATCCAGGGCTCCGTGGCCCTGCTGCGACGCCTGGCCGAGCGGATGCCGGTCTGCATTGTTTCCGGTTCCCCCTGTGCCGATATCGAGAGAGCCGTGCGGCGGATGGGGATCGGCGAACAACTCGCCTTTTTCATCGGTGCCGAGCAGTACGGCCCGGGCAAGCCCGACCCCACCTGCTTCCTGATGGCGCGGGAACGGCTGGGGGTCGCGGCGGCGGACTGCGTGGTCTTCGAGGACTCCGCCGCCGGGGTGCGGGCCGCCAAGGCGGCCGGGATGTATTGCGTGGCCCTGGCCCGGCCGGGCCTGCCGGCGCAGGACGTGTCTTCTGCCGACCGGGTGGTCGCGGACCTGTCCGCGGTGGATCCGGTCGCTCTGGTCTAGCGTCGGGGCAGGAATTCTCATGCCAGCATGGCGAGAATGAAGCCGGCTGTCAGCAACCCGCCGAACAGCAGGTGCTGCCGGGCGGTGCGGGCATCGAGCGTGGCGAACTCCTCCGGGACTTTCCGCCAGTCGTGCCGTGCCAGTTGCAGCGCCTGGGGCAGGGCGGCCGCCACCAGCAGCAGCGTCAACGGGGCCTGCACCGGCAGATCGGTCAGCCGGGTGGCGACGATCGCGGCCAGGACCAGCGGGAAGGGACCGAGTATCAGGTACTGGTAGTAGCGCCGCGAGGCGTGGTCACCCAGCCGGGTGGCGAGGGTGATGCAGCCCTTGGCGGGGTCGCTCGTGATATCGCGCCAGTTGTTGGCGTGCAGGATCGCGACGGTGTAGGCCGACATCGGCAGGCTCCAGAACAACGGTTGCCATGAGAATGACGGCGACTGCACCCAGTAGGAACCGAATACGGGCAGCGGTCCGAAGGTGACGAAAATAGCGGCATCGCCGAGACCGATGTATTTCAGGCAGAAGCCGTCGCGGGTGTAGCCGAGTGCCAGCAGGGTGCCGGCGATCCCCAGTGCCAGCACAACCCACCCGGCCAGCCAGGTGAGCGCCAGCCCGCAGAGGACCCCCGCCGCGAGACAGGCCAGGGCGGCTCGCCATGCCTGCCGGCCGGTGATCCAGCCCCGGACAACCGCGCCGCTGCCCGGGTTGATCCGGTTGTCAACCCCGCGTCGGAAGTCATAGGCATCGTTCAACAGGTTTGCGGCTGTATGGAAGCAGACCACCCCGGCCAGCGTCAGCAGGAGCCGTCCCCACCGGGGACTCGCGCCGCCATGGAATGCCAGCGCCGCGCCCAGCAGCACCGGCAGCACCGACGCCGTGTAGGCAAACGGACGGACCGCGATCAGCCATAGGCGGATTGTCGATGTTGGTTTTTGAGGGAGTTCCATGTCTGCCCTACTAAACCTGAAAGCGGGCTGTCCTGCAAGATAGTTTGATTTCAACACCGGGGGATGGCATCCTGCCCGGCATGGCTACAAACCAAGAACCAACAGATGATCCGATGCTGCGGGCCGTTCGCGAGCATATCTGGAACATCATGCGCCAGACCTCGCTAGTACCCTGTGCCGAGCGGTTCCACCCTGTCCTGGACGGCGGCAAGCTGCTGCGGGCGCGCCTCGTGCTGGCGCTCGGCACTGCCGCGGATTGCCCTGGACCGGTCTTGATCCGTGCCGGGGCCGCCGTGGAAATGCTGCATGCGGCCAGCCTGCTGCACGATGACATCGTCGATGGCGGCACCCGGCGGCGCGGCGCACCGGCCCTGTGGGTTTCGGAAGGCGCCCGCGCGGCCGTCATCCTTGGCGACCTGCTGATGAGCCTCGCGGTCGAATGCATCCAGGAGGTGTCGCCGGACCGCATTGCTCTGCTGGTTGCCACCTTCCGCGAGATGTGCGAGGCCGAGGCGGAGCAGGAGTTCTCGCCACTCGGCGATGACGCCTCGTGGGCGCGGTGCGTCAGCATTGCCCGCCGCAAGACCGGCAGCCTGTTCGGTTTCGCCGCCGCTTGCGCCGGGGGAGACGACTCACGCCTGACGTCCGCCCTGCGCCGCGCCGGCTATGCCCTGGGCACGGCCTACCAGTTGGCCGACGATTTCCTCGACACAGCGCCCGATCCGGCTGCCGCCGAAAAGACGCTCGGCACCGACCGGCTCGGCGGCAAGCTCACCGCCGCCAGCGTTGCGCCGGAAGATGCCCCGCCCGTCACGGAGGCGATCGCCGCGCTCCTGCAGGACGCCCAGGCTCCGCTCGCCCCCTGGCCCCCCGTCCAGCAAGCCTGCCGCACCTACATCGCCGATCACCTATCCCCGCTGATTACCCGCTACCTGCGGCGATAGCCCGGACGGGGGGCAGGTACACTTTGCCCGGTTGCCTGCGAATCCGGTCGCTTCGGGGGAATCACCGCCGTCACGGCACCCAGGACCACCAGCAGGCTGGCGGGCAGGAAGGCGGGGTCCGGCATCTCATCGAGGAGGAAGTAGGCCAGTATCGCGGCAAACACGAACTGGCCCATGTTCACGATACTGACCACCTGGCCGCGCATCCGCTTCATCGCGATGTTCAGGATCGAGTGCCCGAACACCGTCGGCACGACTGCCAGCCCCGACACCATCAGCAGGTCGTTCCACGTATAGGCCTGGAAGGGGTCGGCGACGCCCAGGAGCATGGCGACCGGCAGCAGTGCCAGCGAGACGATTCCCGCCACCGCATACAGCGGCACCACATAGAGCCAGGGGCCGTCCGGGCCCTGGTGCCGCCGCGCCCATGCGAGGTAGAGCGCGAAGAACAGCATCGACCCGAGGCAGAGCATATCGCCGAGGAAATACTCGCGGTTCATCTGGAAATCGGCCGCTGTCAGCAGTCCCATCCCGCCCAGTGCCAGCAGCGTCCCGCAGACCTCGCGGCGGGTGAGCCGCTCGCGAAGCAGCAGGAACAGCATCGGCGGCAGCGCGACCGGCACCAGGTTCACGATCAGCGTGGCATTCGCCGCCGGTGTCATCCGCGAGGCGGCGATCCAACTGATGAAGTGTATCGAAAGCAGGGTTCCCGGCACCAGTGACCGGCGCCAGCAGCCCGTCAGCGTCACCCCCGGACACCGCCGCAGGTCGCGCATGAAAAGCGGCGACAGGATCGCGGCGGCGATCAGCAGGCGCAGGGCGGCCAGCAGCACGGCGTCGACGTTTCCGGCCTTGATGAAGATCACCGCCGTCGAGCAGCAGAAGACCCCGAAAAGCAGCATCGCCATATCCAGCATGTTTTCCCCGTGCGTTGTCTGTCCGTTCCATGCCGCCTGTCCGGATCATCCGGCTGGCAGCCCCTGCCGGGACTGCCTCTGGGTGCGGCCGCGACACTATCCGGCAGGACCGGCTGGATTGTCAATTAATCAATCCGCGAAAACAGGCAAAAACATGCACTTGCGTGGCGGCTTGCGGTCCGTTACAATAATAGCCGGGATTGGTTCGTTTTAGGAGACAGGTCCGTATCTGGAGAACG
>CAZZBA010000350.1:0-4512 GCA_964652765.1 uncultured Victivallales bacterium
CCGGCAAGGCTCTTGTAAAGGTGCATAAGCCGCAGAAGGCCCCGATACCGACCTTAGATGACATGCAGCTTGACTTGTAGTTAACGTTTTTCTGAAAGGGGAGATCGCATGGCAGATGAAGCAGAACCATCAACCTGGTCACTAGGCAGGTCGGCAGGAGGCTCCTGGATCTTCCCGGCGGTTCCGTCCGATGCGGTCAACCAGTATGTGGACTTCCGGCACGAGTTCACCTGTACGGATAGTCGGTTGCCGACTGTTTTGCGGATAAGTGCCGATACTGATTTCGAGGTCTGGCTCAATGGCCAGTCGATCGGGCATGGGCAATTCTCGAATTATCCGGATCGGAAGACTTATGAGCGTTTTGACCTGGGCGGTGCTCTTCAGTCAGGCATGAACATGCTGGCGCTGACGGTGTACTACAATGGCCGTAACAGCAGCGTGTATTGTCGCGGTGAAGCCGGACTGGTCTATGAGGTGCAGCAGGGTGAATGCTTGCTGGCCGCGAGTGGCTCCGATACGGAATGGCGCGTGAACCCGTGCTATCACTCCGGACCGATTGCGACCGTCTCGCAGCAGCTTTCGTATACGTTTGGGTATGATGCCCGTAATCCGGATGTTCCGTTGGCGGCTGCGAACCCGTCAATGGGGTGGCGTCCGATTGGTTCTGGCGAGGTGCAGGTCTCCGATACGCGGATGCTATTGTTGCCACGGCCTGTGGAGCGGATGGCCGATGGAGGCCTGACGGAGTCGCGCCTGCATGCGTGTGGAGTCTTCAGTCGCGATGCGCGTGGCGGTGTCGAGTGCCTGGATGGCTGCCATCTTGTGGACGGAACGGTGGAGAGCCCGGCCCAGCTTATGCAGCGGGATCATCTGCGTGCCCTGCCGACGCGATCGTTACTGCATCTGCCGGGCGGGGTGCGCCTTTGTGATCGTCCTGGGGGGCTTACGCCGGATGCGGCATTGTGCGAAGGTTATTCGGGGTTGTACGTCGTCCTGGACCTTGGACAGGAGGAAGTCGGGTTGCTGACTCTTGATATCGAGGCTCCGGACGGGACGGTCGTGGACATCGGCTACGGGGAACATCTGGATGACCTCCGTGTACGTACCCAGATTGGCGGGCGGAATTTCGCGTCGCGCCTTATCTGTAGAGAGGGGCGACAGATCTTCGTGCATCCATTCCTGCGTTGGGCCGGGCGCTATTTGCAACTGCAGATCCAGTCGGCTCGCTTTACGCTGTACCGTTGCGATCTGGCACGGTGCCATTATCCGGTTCCGCCTGGTGGCGTGCTGTCCATGCGGCGGGAGCGTCCGCAGCGCATCCTTGATACCTGTCGCCGAACGCTGAGGTTGTGCATGCATGACCATTACGAGGATACCCCTTGGCGGGAACAGGCGTTATATGCAAATGATTCCCGTACACAGGCCCTTTGCGGGTATTACGCCTTCGGGGAAACCCGGTTCCCGGCGGCCAGTCTCGCGCTGCTGGGGCATGGGCTGCGCACGGATGGATTCCTGGCGCTGACGGCACCGGCCAAGCCTCCGTTGACGATTCCCTCGTTCTCGCTTGTCTGGATGCTTGCGATCCGGGATCACTATCTGTTCAGCGGCAATCCGGATCTGGCCCGGACCTGGCTGCCGCAGATCCTCTCGATGCTGCAAACCTTCCTGGCCGAGCGCCATGAGGGTCTTTGGCCGCTGCGGCAGGCTACAGGCATCTGGCATTTCTATGACTGGGCAGAAGGATTGTCCGGCTATGGTCCTGATGATTTTTCCGGCGGACTGGTCGCCGATGCCCCGCTTAATTGTTTCCTGATCCTTGCTCTTGATGCCGCGCGGGAGATGGTGAAATGGTTGGCGGTCGGTTCGGAAGAATGCCCGGTGGCTGACGGGGCGGGGGAATGGCTCACGGCGGCGATCGATTCGCTTCGCGAGCACGTGGCTGCCGCATTCTGGGACCCGCAGGAGGGGGCGTTTGTCACCACGCGGGAAAAACGGCAGCTTTCGGAGCTTGTGCAGGGGTTGGCCGTGCTGGCTGGCGTAGGAGGCGAGGCCATCCGTGAGCAGATGCTCGAACGTATGGTCAGTCCCGATGCTGGCTGGACCCGTGCCAGTCTCAGCCAGTCCCTCTATGTGTTCGAGGCGCTCATGAGCCAGAAGCAGCGCTACGGCGCGCATGTTGTGGAGCGGATCGAACGTGTCTGGGGTCCGATGCTGGACGCGGGTGCCACAACCTTCTGGGAGACGGAAAAGGGAGCCGCTGATTTCAACGATGCCGGCAGTCTATGCCATGGCTGGTCAGCCGTGCCTTTGTATATCTATTTTGCGGAGGTGCTCGGTGTGCGTCCGCTGACCCCGGGGTTCCAGACATTCCGGGTCGATCCGATGCCGACACTGCTGGCGGCAGCAGGGGGGGAAGTGGTGGTTCCTGGGGGCGCGATCCGCTTGTCAAGGCAGCACGGGGCTGCCCCTGACGCCTGGCAGGTCGAGGCACCGGCTATGAACAGGATGGTGAAGTATAATGGAATGTAATACAGGATTTACCAAGACGGACTTCCAGTCGCCATCTGCCGCCTGGCGCGGGAAACCGTTCTGGTCTTGGAATGGGAAACTGGATAAGGACGAACTGATCCGGCAGATCCATGTCCTCAAGGAAATGGGGATGGGCGGCTACTTCATGCATTCGCGAACGGGCCTGGTGACGCCATATCTCGGCGAGGAGTGGTTCGCGTTGACCAACGCCTGCGTCGAGGAAGGCGAGCGGCTCGGTATGGAAAGCTGGCTCTACGATGAGGACCGCTGGCCCAGCGGGACGGCTGGCGGCATGGTTACGGCCAATCCGGAGTACCGGATGAAGTTCATTTACATGGCGAAACTGCCTGCGGATGGCTTTGATCTGGTGGCATGGGAAAAGACGGAGTTTCACCCGCTCGGTGCCTGGCGCTGTCGCCTGGAGGGCGAGGTCGATATCTTCGACGTGACCAGGATTACCGGGGCGACAACGGCGGATGAGTTGGCTGGCAGGACCGTACTGGCGTTCTGTATCCGTCCGATGGCCAGTGGTTCCTTCTATAACGGCTACACGTATGTGGATACGATGAAGCGGGAGGCGACCGACGAATACATCCGCCTCACGCACGAGGCTTACAAGAAACATTGCGGACTGCATTTCGGCAAGGGCATCAAGGGGCTCTTCACGGATGAACCGCATCGCGGCCCCTTCATGAGCGGGTTCAGTATTACAGAGGGCACATGCAAAGATCCCTTCTGCCTGGTGCCCTGGACCGAGGCCATTTTCGATTCCTTTGCCAGCCTGTATGGCACACGTGTGGAAGTAAACCTGCCGGCGCTTTTCCTGCGTGAGAACGGGGCCCCGGTATCCCAGGTCAAAGCCCGGTATGTCGAGACCATGCTGAAGCTTTTCCTCGATAACTTTGTAAAGCCATATCACGATTGGTGCGACGCGAATAACCTGCCCATGACCGGGCATGTGCTGCACGAGAATTCACTTTCCTGCCAGGTCTCGACCAACGGCTCGATGCAACGCTGCTACCCGTTGATGCATATCCCCGGGATTGACTATCTAGGGGAGCATGGCCGTGATTACTGGGTGGCTAAACAGGTGGACAGCACCGCCCGGCAATTCGGCCAGAAGTGGATACTCTCGGAGCTTTACGGCTGTACCGGCTGGCAGATGAATTTCGAGTCGCACAAGGCGATCGGTGCCTGGCAGACCCTGTTCGGGATCAACCTGCGCTGCCACCACCTGTCGTGGTACAACATGGCAGGCGAATCGAAGCGCGACTATCCGGCCAGTATTTTTCACCAATCCCCGTGGTACAAGGAGTACGCGCTTGTTGAGACCTGGTTCGCCAGGCTTGGCTATTTCCGGTCCCAGGGCGCCCCTTGCTGCCACCTGCTGGTGCTGAACCCGGTCGAGAGTGTCTGGGGGCGCGTCTATCCGAAGGCGATTACCGGCATGGATGCGAAGGATATTGCGATCAAGGCGCTTGAAAAGCATTATTCGAAGTTATTCCACATGCTGGCTGGCAACCAGATCGATTTCGATTATGGTGATGAAGGCTTGCTGGCCGAGCATGGGTCGGTTACCGGTAAGCATGGGTGCGCCCTGCTGCGTCTGGGTGAAATGACGTATACGACGGTTCTGGTTTCGGGGGTGGATACGGTGCGCGGCACGACGCTTGAGCTGCTCAATGCGTTTGCCGCGACCGGTGGACGGGTGATCGTGGCTGGAACCCCTCCCGGATATGTGGATAGCCTGCCGTCGGATGCGTTTGCATCGCTACCCTTTGCCGCGTGCGAGTTCAGCGACGAGGCCCTGGTCGCGGCGCTTCGCGGGCATACGCCGCAACGGGTCAGCATCAAGGATGTCGCGACGGGCGCGACGGCTCGCGAGGTATTCTGTCAATTGCGTGCGGACGGTAATGGCTATTACCTCGCGGTCCTGAATATGAATCGGGATCATGGCGTGGATGTGGAGATTATGCTCGAAGG
>CAZZBA010000351.1:0-4492 GCA_964652765.1 uncultured Victivallales bacterium
CGCCGCCTGCACCCTCAGCCGCGGACGGCTCGCCGCCGGTCCGCGCGCGCCCCGCGCCGCTACGGCGCAGACGCTGGCCAGTCTCCTGCTCCTGCTGGCGGCCGCCATCCCGGCCGAAGCACTTGCCAAAACGCCTCTTCAGGAACCGGCTCGCGAGGACGCTCGCCCTCCAGAGGAAGAACTCCCGGAGAAATTCGCGGAGCTGACGGGGCACCGCGCCGCCCGCCAGGCCCAGAAGGCCTACCGCCAGGGAGACTACGAGACCGCCGCCGCACTTTACCGCCGAGCCACGACGGACAGTTCACCGCGCACCGTCCAGGCCTACCGCTACAACGAGGCCGCCGCGCTGGCCGCCGCCGGACGCCATCGCGAAGCCGCCGACCAATTCCGCTCGCTCTCGCTGCAACCGGATCGCCGGGGCGGGATCGATGCCGCCCCCGCGCTGGGTGCCACCCTCTACCAGTTGGCCGCCAGCACCAACGCCACCACGGCGGCCGGTGCCGCCGCCCGGCACGACGCCCTGCGCCAGGCGGGCGAGGCCTTCAAGGAGGCCCTGCGCAACCAGCCAGAGGCCGACGCGGTGCGTCACGATCTGGCCCTGACGATCAAGCAGCTTCCCGAGGCCGACGAGCAGGCCAAGGCCCTGCGCCTGGCCGAGCAGTATGCAAAAACGCAAGCGCCGGCACTCGCCGCCGAGATGCTTGCCATCCAGCGCGGGATCACCACCGCGATTGCCACCGCCGCCACGAACCGCGCGCCCGAACGCATCGCCGCCTTCGAGGCCCTCGCCACCCGCCAGCAGGAGAACGCCGACCGCTGGCTGCCGCTGAAGCAGAAACTGGCCGAAGCCCTGGCACAGCAGCAGCAACCGCAGGATGACCAGTCTCAAAAGGCACTGGCAGCCATGTTCTCGCTGATGGACGTCACGCGGCAGAACATGACCGACAGTTTCCACCAGTTGCGTGACATCGAGCCGGACGCCTTCCGACCGGCCAAACTGGCGGAACAAGGCAACTACCAGCTCTGGAAAGCCGTCGCCCCGCATGAGCTGCTGCTGGGCGAGGATATCACACAGCAGACCAATGCCATTGAGCAGGTGGCCGGTAAACAGACACCCGACCCCACCCTATCCACTGCCGAGCTGCAATCCGAAAGCGCCGCGCTGACCGATCTTTTCCGTACCCGCTTTGAACAGGCCGTACCGCCCGAAGGCAATGTCCAGCCGCCACCGGAGGATGCGGGCGAAGATGCCAAGCCGCAGGGCATCACCCCGGAAGTGCGCGCGCAGATCGTGAACCTGGCGACCGAGACCGCCGGCATCCAGCGCGATGCCGCCGCCCTGATCAAGGATGGGAAGATGGACGAGGCCATGGCCGCGCAGCTCACCGCCCGCGATAAACTGCTCGAGATTGCCGAACTGCTGCCTAAACCGCCGCCACAGCAACAGAAGCAGGACGAGCCGCAAGAGCAGCCGCCCCCGCCGAAGCCGGATCAGCCACAGGAGCAACCGCAGCCTCAGGACCAGGAAAAGGAGCCGCCACCGGAACAAAAACCGGAAAAGCAGCCTGAGAGCGACGTCCAGAAGATCCTCCAGCGCGCTCTCGAGCGCGAACGCGAGTTCGAGGAGGAGAAGCGTAATCGCCAGAACCGGATCCCGCTCCCCCCCTCCGCCCGCGACTGGTAGATCACTTCGCCGTAACGAGCGTGAAGTCCTTGATCGAGAGACCACGGATGTTTTCGCCCGTGCGCGAGAACGTCAGGACGTTCTGTCCCTTCGCCAAGGTAATCGTGACCGGATCGGTCTGGCCCCACAGGCCAACCGTCAGCGGCAACGCGATCTCGACCGGCTTGCCACCCTTCGGAGTCACCACGAGAAGCTGGCCCCAGGTCGGACAGGCTACACGCGCTGTCAACGCGTATGTTCCCGCGTTCGGCACATCGAACGTGTACTCGAAGTCCTCGGCACCGCCCGTGCGGTTGTAGTGAAGCTGCATGCCACCCAGGTTGCTGGGCATGAAGAGGATCTTGCCCGTGCTCTTCACGGGATTGCTGGTGGCCGACGCGGGTATCGTGATCACGCCCTTGGCGTCCACCGAGATCTGGCGGTCCGCCTCGCTTACGGCAGGCGACACGAACGCATATTCCACACTGGATTCGTTGGCCTCGCCTAATTCCTCGCCCACGGCCGCCAGCGTCACCGCCTTGGACTCCGCAATCATCGCCCGCTGACGGTAAAGCGACACGCCATACCAGAGGCCGGGTTCGCCCGTCAGGAAACCGAAGACACGCGGCTCGCCCATGACATCGCCGATCCACTGCGCCCGCTTGACCTGCATAAACTTGTCACCCAGGACCCGAGCCTGCGTGGTGGCGAGGAAATCGAGATCCTTGGTGTAGCGTGTCTTGGTCGTGCCACCACCCCAGCCGGCGCCGAGGTTGGCCACCCAGCCCTCGGGCGTCCAATGGACCAGGGCGGCATGTCCCGTCTGCGGACGGGCCGTCGTCGGGATACCGAACGCGCGCAGGACAAAGCGGCCGAAGAAGGCGCGCCGACCGCAGACACCGCCATTCATGAGGATGTTCTGGTACTCGTGAAGCTCCGGCTTGTCGTACTTATTGAACCCCGACCCGTACTGGATTTCGGTCCTGACCGCCTCGACGTAACGCCACTTGTAGTCAGGCGTGGTAACGTGGTCGGGACGATAAGTGCGAAGCATCTCGCGCCCCCAGGCCAGGATTGCATCCGGCTCGCTGCCATCGACCACAAAACGGTAATCCCAGACACTCAGGTTCTTGAAGGCCGGATCAAGCTCGCCAGCGAGAAACGCCTTCTCGTAATGCAGGTATCGCTTGACCGGATCGACCGTCGCCGGGGCCTCGGTGTCGGTTCCCGGGTTGGTCTGCCTGACCGGCACGGCATGCTCAAGGGCGACGGCCAGCGCCAGACGCTGCAGCACACCATCCTTCGCCTTGGCGCTCGCCTGCTGGATGTCCGAGTAGATCGTCATCGCCTGGCCGTATTTGCCATCCATAGCACCATCGGCAACGAGCATCTGCACCATCAGGGGTTCATCCGCCAGCAATTTCCCGACAAGGGCCTCCTGCGCCTTCCCCTGCGCGGCAAAGACCGCCAGACCACGCGGCGTGGCCTCGGTGAGCACCACGAACCTGGCAAGCTGGCCATCCCGCTTGCTGCTGGCGAGGATCTCGCCAAAACCAAGCTCCTCGGTCGTCTTGAGCGTATCGGCCTGCGCCTTGGCCAGTACCGCCTGGGCGGCCTCCTCCCGCTTGCGCAGGGCCGGTTCCTCCGCCAAGGCCTGGTCCAGCTTCGCCTGACGCTCCTTGAGCGCCTGGAGTCCGTCCTCGCGGTTCTTTGTCCAGCTATCCAGATCCTTCTGCGCGGCCGCACGCTCGTCATCCGTCTTCGCGGCTTTCAGCATTTCCTGAGCCTTGGCAATCCCCGTGTCGGCACCAGCAATCCACTTGTTCTTCGCGTGCCCGATTGCCCCCTGGGCCTCCCCGACCTTGCCAAGAAGAGCCTGCACCTCGTTCACCGCCGCCTCAGCCGCCTTCTCAGCCTCGCGGGCCTTCAGCAAAGCCGCCTGCTTCTGCGCATCGACCGATGGCAACACCGTCTTGAGCAGCGCCTGCAACTCCTTGAGCTGATTGACATAGCCCGCCTCGAGCACAGCCGCAGCTCCAGTGAGCGGCTCCTCGACCACCACTTGCGGCTTGGGCTTTTCCGCCCATACCGAAGATACCCCCATCACAAGAACCACCAGAACCCGACACAGACCTTGAACCGACTTGCTCATACTCACATTCTCTCCTCTTTTTCGGGATGCCACCCATCCCGTGAATTGCCAGGTGCATTACGCGCCCGTTGGGCAACTATACCCAGACCACACCTTTGCCAGCAAGAGGCAAAATGGCCTCAGGCGCCGGTGCTCATAAAAGCGGTTTACAAACGCCGGATTGGCTTCGTTGAAAAGCAGGGTGGCAATCCGATCCGCCCCGCCTCCCGCACAACCGTCCTTTCGTGGCGGCATACAAAGCCACCCGTCGAATCGATACGCCCGGTCGTTCCATGATTGATACAGCCGCACCAGTTCATGCAACGCGGTCCCATTGCGCAGGCGGCTGTTGGACATGCTTGACATCCTACCCTAAGGCGCATAGCGTGATCACGGATCCGGTTGCAGGGCCATGTGGTTGTTTGTCTGCACCCATGCCGCTTGGCAGGACTTTACCAGCCGGGTCTATGAAGCCGGCAGCAGGCCCGTCGCGCAACGCTGGTGCAGCAGTGCCGTCCGGGAGACCTTTACCTGCCGGCTTCATTCTATCGATTTCCAGCGTGCTCACATCGTAGGCGTGCATCCCTTTGTCATCGATGTGCTAGGTTTCAATCCACGCCCCCGCGAGGGGGGCGACGGCGGCCGTGGCCGAGAAGCCGGGGTGGGCATCGTTTCAATCCACGCCCCCGCGAGGGGGG
>CAZZBA010000352.1:0-457 GCA_964652765.1 uncultured Victivallales bacterium
CCTCGAACAGTTCGTGCGCCACCTTGACCGTGATGCCTTTGCCGCCAGCAGCGTTCTCGGCATTGACGACCACGAAGTCAACCCCCGCCCCGCGCCGCAGCCGTGCCGCGACCTGGGCTAACACCAACCGCCCAGGACCGCCAACCAGGTCGCCTACCATTAACACTTTCAAATAACGCTCCCTTACTATAACTTCAACGTTTTTGCTCCCTACACCCACACAATGTCCAGTTCGGGAAAACTGGACCTACTGCAAAAAGTACGTTCGACGCTGCAATGGATTGCCACAAAAAGCACAAAATACACAAAACAAATTCTGCATTTCTTTTGTGTTTTATGTGCCTTTTGTGGCTAATTATACTTCCTATTTACGTACGCCAAGCTTCTCTATTTCGCGTAATCGATGCAGCGCCGCTCGCGGATCACTGTCACACGGATCTGTCCTGGGTACTTGAGT
>CAZZBA010000352.1:467-4455 GCA_964652765.1 uncultured Victivallales bacterium
GATCTTGCGGCACATGTTGCGTGCCAGCACCATCGCCTCGTTGTCATCGACCTTGTCCGGCTCGACCATCACGCGCACTTCACGCCCGGCCTGGATGGCATAACTCCGCACAACTCCCTCGAAGCTGTTGGCGATGGCCTCGAGCTTCTCCAGCCGCTTGATGTAGAGGCCAGTCGTCTCCGACCGGGCACCAAGCCGCGAACTCGATATCGCGTCGGCCGCCGCGCAGAGCGGCGTATACAGCGATGTCGCTTCGATATCCTCGTGATGCGCGGCCGCCGCGTTGATCACTTCGGGTGCCTCGCCAAAGCGCTTCAGGTAGTCGCCGCCGATCGTGGCATGGCCGCCCTCGACCTCGTGATCGAGCGCCTTGCCGATATCGTGGAAGATGCCGACACGCCGGGCCAACTGCGGATCAAGCCCCAGCTCGCCAGCCATTACACTCATCAGGTGGGCAACCTCGATCGAATGCCGCAACACGTTCTGCGTGTAGCTGGTGCGGAAGCGCAGCCGTCCCAGCGTGCGGACCAGCTCCGGGTCCACGCCCTGGATGCCGAGTTCGAACAGGGCATCCTCGCCAGCGGTCTTCATCGTCTCCTCGACCTGCTCATGCGCCTTCTCGACCAGTTCCTCGATGCGGGCAGGATGGATGCGCCCGTCGATGATAAGCTGTTCCAGCGCCTGGCGGGCGACTTCGCGGCGCACGGGATCGAACCCGCTGATCACCACCGCCTCGGGGGTGTCGTCGATCAGCACGCTGACGCCAGTCGCCGCCTCCAGCGCCCGGATGTTGCGGCCGTCCCGCCCGATGATCCGGCCCTTCATGTCATCGCTCGGCAGGGCCACCGAGGTGGTGACAATGTCGCTGGTGTGACCGGCGGCATAACGCTGGATCGCCTGCGAGATGATCTTGCGCGCCTCGCGTTCGGAGGTCTCGCGCGCCTGTTCCTGCGTACGGCGGATGAGGGCACCGATCTCGCCGTGCACATCCTGCTCAACGCGTGCCAGCAGCGTCTGGCGGGCCTCGTCGCGGGTCATGGCCGCCACCCGCTGCAGCGTCTCGGTGGCCTTTTCGCTCTGCTGCCTGGCTGCCGCCAGCTCGCTGGCGAGCTGTTTCTCGCGGGCCTCGATATCCGCCAGTTTCTCGTCAACAGAGTGCTCCTTACGGTCAAGCATGGCGACTTTCCGGTCAAGGTTGTTCTCGCGCTGCGCGGTGCGCTCCTCGATCAGCGCCAGTTCCTTGCGCTTCGATTCCGTCGAGCGCTCAAAGTCCTCCCTGGCCTTGAGCATCTCGGACTTGGCGCTGATACTGGACTCTTTCAGCATCGCGTCCGCCTCGCGCTTGGCGTCCTCCATCAGCCGCTTGGCCTGGACCTCGGTCGTGTCCGCATCGACCTTCCCCTGATCAGGTAGCCGACTGCAATGCCAGCCAGACCTGCTATCCCTCCCGTGATCAATCCCATGATCATACTGACCCTCTCCTCTCTTAATCGCCTGGCAACACCTACCGCCCGACCTCCGGGCAGTAGTATTGCAGACGTTGTTTACACCATCGGGCGGCAATCCAGTGTCCGCCGTTCTGTCACCACGAAATCCATACGCCGGTCCCATGACGCCTGCGGCAACGAATCCTGCACCTGCGCATCACAACAGACCCCTGCCGCCGTCACGCTCCCCTTGTCGCACGCCAGCCCCAGCAGACGGTCATAATAGCCAGCGCCATAGCCGATACGCCCGCCTACCCCGTCAAACGCCAACCCCGGCACGACCATCAGGACCGCGCCAGCCAGGCTCGCGAACCGGTCCGTATCGGGTTCGGGCACCCCCCAGTGCCCAGGCCGCAGCGCCCGTCCGGCTTCCCATTCCTTGAATCCATAAACCCGCTCATCAGCACGATACGCCGGCAGCAGCACCCGTTGCCCCTGCCTTCGGCATTCCGCCAGCACGCCGTCCAGCCGTACTTCCTGCGCCAACGAGGCGAAGAGGCACACGGTCGCCGCCGACCGGTACGCATCCAGCGCGAGCAACCGCTCCGCGATCGCCGCACTGGCAGTCTCCAGCCAGGCCGTATCGAGCGTCTTGCGCCAGGCCAGCATCGCCGCCCGGATTTCCTTTTTCGCGTTGTCACTCATTGTTGCGAATTTCCTTCATCCGACGGGCGATGGTGGCCTCATAGCCGCTTTCGCCCGGCTCGTAGTAAACCGTCGTGGTCGGCACGTACTGCTGCTCGACATAATGGCCCTTGTAGTCGTGCGGGTAGATGTAGGCGCCCGCCTCGTCCCCGCCCTCGGTCACCTTCAGGCGCTTGTTCTTCAAGTGCCCGGGGACGGCCAGCGAACGACCCTGCTCGACGTCCTTGAGCGCCGCGCCGATCGCCTTGTAGGCCGCGTTGCTCTTGGGTGCCGTCGCCAAGTAGGTGGTCACTTGCGAGAGGGTGATGCGCGCCTCGGGCATACCGACGAATTCCACCGCCTGCAACGCCGCCACGGCCATCAGCAGGCCGCGTGGATCCGCATTGCCGATATCCTCGGACGCAAGGATCACCAGCCGCCGGGCGACAAAGCGCGGGTCCTCGCCAGCATACAGCATCTTTGCCAGCCAGTAGACCGCCGCCTGCGGATCGGAGCCGCGCACGCTCTTGATGAAGGCGGAGATCGTATCGTAATGACCGTCCTCGTCGTGGTCGTAGACGACGGTCTTCTTCTGCACCGAATCGGCCGCCACCGCGACCGTCACCAGGATCCGTCCATCCGCCGCCGGCGTGGTCAGCACGGCCACCTCCAGCGCGTTGAGCGCCCGCCGCGCATCCCCCTCGCAGACCCGCGCGATGTGCGCCAGCGCGGCGGCATCCGCCTGCACCGGATAGAGCCCCAGCCCGCGCTCCTCGTCAGCCAGCGCACGCGCCAGCAGTTGAATGACCGACTCCTCGTCCAGCGGACGCAACTCGAACACCATCGACCGCGAAGTCAACGGCGTGTTGATGAAGAACATCGGGTTGTGCGTCGTCGCGCCGATCAGCGTGACCGTACCCTCTTCCACATGCGGCAGCAGCACATCCTGCTGCGCCTTGTTGAAACGGTGGATCTCGTCGACAAACAGGATGGTCTCGCGCTTCTCGTGGCGGAACCGGAGGCGGGCGCTCTCGATCAGCGCGCGCAGATCGGCCACATTCGCCAGCACTCCGCTGGTACGCACGAAGCAGCGCTGCGTGGCGCTGGCAATCACCTCGGCCACCGAGGTCTTGCCGCAGCCGGGCGGACCGTAGAGGATCACGCTGCCCAGCCGGTCGGCCTGGATCGCCCGGCGCAGCAGGCTCCCCTCGCCCAGGATATGCTCCTGCCCGGCGATCTCATCCAGCGTGCGCGGCCGCATGCGAGCCGCCAGCGGACGGGAGGCCATACCTCCATCCTTGCCCTGATTTTCAAACAAATCCATACCCGGTTACCTGCAAAAAAATACCCCGCCGTGCCGAAGTAGGCGATGTCTCTGAACCTCTAAATCGAGGTGGGCGCCTTAGTCGGGGCATCGGCGGCCCGTCACAAGGACGGTATGGCTTCAGCACCGCGTTCAAGCTCCCTGAACAGTTAATACTGGGTCAGAGATCTTTGCCTGTTTATCGAACAAAGCAGGGTATTAAATTCCCTATCACGAGTATGTATTCTCTTATCGGAATCCTTCGGACTTCTCTACGTTCCCGAAAGCCTCCTTCCGGATGCCCCTCAAACCCCCGGCGACTGCCCTTGCCCCCACCCCCGACACCGGTATCAAAACCAATAACGCACTCATTATCGGACAAACTCAATCCCGCCCTGCTCAACGCCCCCCGCGCATCTCCCCATGCGCGCCCCCCCTTAGCCCTCGCGAAACGTCACGCCCAATTCCCGCCGCAATGCATCCTTGATCCGCTCATGCAGCGCATTGGCCTCCTCATCCGTCAACGTCCGCCCTGCCGACTGATACGTGAGACTGTAGCCAAGGCTCTTCTGCC
>CAZZBA010000353.1:0-4445 GCA_964652765.1 uncultured Victivallales bacterium
ATACATTTATCGTGAAGATCACATCGTGTTTTCCAAGGGTCCCGTTCAGCGTGTGGTGGAATAGCAAAAGTGCCCATTTTACGTTGACACGCGGGTTTGACCTACTATACTCGGATTGACAAATGTGTCTGGTTCCGTGCAGTGGAGAGGACGGAGACCAAGTTCAACGGCGTCCCGTTGTACGTGCTGCTGGCGGAGGTACTGGTGCCGTGAAAACGATTGAACAGCTTCTTGAAGTGGTTTGCCGGAATAGTGCATCCGACTTGGTGATCACAGTCGGAACGTCGGCACAGATGCGACTGTTGGGAGCTTTACAGGCTATCGACAGCGAGGTGTTGCGTCCGGATGATACCGAACGGCTGTGCATGTCGGTCCTTGGCGAGTCGCAAAAGCGATTGCTCGTCGAGAAATGCAGTATTGATTTCTCAAAGGGTTTTCCCGGGCTGAGCCGCTTTCGTTTCAACATCTTCCGCCAGCGCGGTTCCTATGCGTTGGCCGCCAGATGCATCCCGTATGATGTTCCTGGCTTTGATGAACTCGGGCTTCCGCCGGCGTTGACGGCACAATTGGCGATGAGCACGCACGGTTTGGTGCTCGTGACCGGAGCGGCTGGTAGCGGCAAGTCTACAACGCTGGCAGCCATGATCGATTTCATCAACCAGAGGCGGCATGCGCACATCATCTGTCTTGAGGACCCGATCGAATACCTGCACCGTCATGAGAAGTGCATCATTGAACAACGCGAGATCTTCGAGGATTCGCCCTCCTTTGCGGCGGCTCTGCACGATGTGTTCCGGCAGTCTCCAGACGTAATCATGGTCGGCGAGATGCGGGACATGGAGACGATGCAGCTGGCCTTGACCCTGGCGGAAACCGGTCATCTGGTACTGGGTACCCTGCATACCCAGGATACGGTGCAGGCCATCTCGCGCATTGTAAATGCTTTCCCTCCGGGGCATCAGCAGGAAGTCAACACCCAGCTTTCCATGGTGTTGAATGGTGTTATCTCCCAAATGCTGCTGGTGACAGCCGATGGAAAGCGGCGTGTGTTGTGTTATGAAACCATGGTGGTCACCACGGCCATTCGCAATCTTATTCGCGAGAAACAGTTGCAGCAGATCTATTCGGTGATCCAGACCGGTTCGGCAGAAGGAATGAACAGCATGAATGCATCGCTGGCCCGGCACGTGAATACGGGGGTTCTGGATCGGAAAACGGCACTTGACGTTTCGCCGCGATGCAGTGAGTTGGAACGGATGTTGGCGGCTTTATAACCTACGGAAGGTTATGCAATCATGAGCGGGGTCATATGATAATAGATCTATTCAGGTTACGTGGGTGGTGTGGTCTGGCAGCTACAGCGCTCTTGCCTTTCCTGGTGCCTTATGTCGGGAATACCCGTGCGGATGTTTACGCTCCAAGCACCCAGACAGGGTACATGATCGAACGCTTGCAGAGTGATCGTGATCTGGTTCTGTTGCTGGAAGGGGATAAGCTGATCGAGACAGAGAGCGCGATGCGGGAGCATCTGACGGAACTCGATGTACAGGAGCCGATGCTCGCCTGGTCCTTGAACGATGCCGGTCTGCTGATGGCGATGGAGGGCAGGCTGGAAATCGCCCAGGCACTCTTTGAGCGGGCCTTGAAAAGCATAGAGGGGAGCTTTGGCCTGATGCATCCCGCCCGCGGGACGCTGCTTCATAATCTCGGAGATGTTTTGCTGCGGCGGCGCGACCCCGCTGCCGTTGACCGGTACCGTGAGTCGGCCTCCGTTTTTGAAACGGCTGCCGGTGCCTCGCATCCTCGGTTCGCATGCGTGCTGAACAGTTGGGCGATCGCGCTCGCCAGCCTCGGTCGCGAGGAAGAGGCAGAAGTGCTTTACCGCAGGTCGATCCGGATCTACGAGGAGTTGGAAACCGATAACCAGCGGAAACGGGCTATTCCCGGTATCGGGTTGTGGACCGACTCGAACCCTCTGGACCTGGTTGCCCCGCTTCATAACCTGGCACTGCTCCTGCTGGATGGAGGGCGTCTGGCGGAGTCCGAGGCTTTGCTCAGGCGGGCTTACTGGATACTGAATAGCAATGGCAAACATATGGACCCGCAGGTGGTTCCGCTTCTGCGGGCACTGGGCAAGGTCATGCGTGCTGGCGGTAATGTCGAGAAAGCGAATGTATGTGACGCCACGGCAGCTCGCCTGGTGTTGAAGCAGGCGGATTCGACGTTGGTCACGTCTCCGTGAAGGGGCGGGGAATCAGCGTTTAGGTGTTTTATGCTTGAATTATTGTCTAGAGTGTCCGGGGCGAGGGCCGTTGGCATTTCGATTGAATGCGACGCACTGCGTATGGCAGAGAGCCAGAGTGGGCGTGTCCTGCGTTGCGGGGAGTACTTGTATCCGTCGGGCGTAGCGCCCGGCACCGGGTCGTTTGCGGGTTTCTTGAAGGATCGACTGAATACGTTCTGTCCAAGCTACCGGCACATGACGGTCTGGGTATCGGATAGCCTGCCTAGCCTGCAGACCCGGTATCTCACGCTGCCGGCAGGCCGCCATCGTGCGGTCGGCGACATGGTGTACTGGGCCTTCCGCAAGGATCTACCCTTTGATGCAGCCCAGACGCTCTTCGATTACGGGGTTGAAGGGGGCTCCGGGAGCGGGAACGACGCGAAGCTCAGTGTGACGGCCTACACGGCGCTGCGTGAGGAGACCGCCGCCTTGAACAGCTTGTTTTCACGCGCTGGCATCCGGCTTGCCGGGATCGTGATTCCCGTTTTCGCGATGCGCGCCGTGATGCAAGCGTGCATGAAGGATCAGGCAGGGACGCGCTGTGGTGTGTTTGCCGCCGGGGACGCCTCGACCGTGATCATCGTCAAGGATGGGCAGGTGCGTTCGAGCCGGGTCTTCAAGACCGGGATGAACGCGCTCCTGGGGGTTGTGCGTGGCACTGATCCCGACTGCCCGCTGCCTACCGTCTGCGAACGCTTGCGGTCCGTGCTCGGTGGCGCGGCGGGGCCGGGGGATGCCGAGCTGGCGGAGCGCGTCCGGGACGTGTTTGATCGTCTGATGCAGCAGATCGAGCGCACGCTGAACGCTTACCTGAACGAGACCCCCGGCGATACGATCACGGGCATGAACGTGATGGGCGCACTGGCTGGTTTCGATGTCCTGGTCGGCGAGATGCACGCGCGGTTCGGTTTTGAGACCGATGCCACGATACCCGCCTTGGCAGGGGGTGACGAGGCCGGGCTGCATGGATTAACGGCGATGGCATCCGGTGTTGCCTTGTCCCATCCGGACCGCACGCCAAACCTGTTGTGCGTAAGCGCGCAGCGTGAACAGGCGGCCCGCCGGTCCTGGCTGAGCGTCCTGGCGGGGTTGCTTCTTGGACTGACTGGAACATTGCTTCATGTTGGCAAGGGGGTGGTTGATTACGGGAATGACCGGCTTGCACGGAATCGGGATACGTTGCGTGCACAACTGGCAGCCTATGCGCCGGCGGTAGACGCGGGCATGCTGCAGGTGTTGACGGCAAAAAGCGTCGCGGACCAGGTGGCGATCAAGCGGCTGACGCGTCGCTGGTTGGCGCCAGCCACACTGCGGGTGCTGGGATCCTTGACGCCGGAATCGATCCGTCTGACGTTGATCGATGCGGATTTCAGGGCATCGGCAGTGGCTGAGAATAAACGGGGGCGGGGGGCGGAAAGCGTTGCACACAGCGGCGTGTTGTCTTTGCATGGCCTCGCGCGCGGTGTACCGGATGCCCAGCGGTCCACGTTGGCTGCCTATGCCTTGAGACTGGAGGATTCCCCCCTGTTTTCAAGGGCGTCGATTACCAGTATTACCGATGGCCAGGCGGGCGGGGAGCCGGTTGTGCTGTTCGAGATTGAACTGGACGTGGCCGAGGGAATCGGCGATATTGAACCAGCGGTTTCTCCGCCACGTGTGGAGGATGCATTGTGAAGCTATCTGGTGCATTCATGCGGTCGAACGCGATCCGGCTGGGTTTGCCATTGGTGGTGGGGGTATTTGTCCTTCTCACGGGCCTTCGTCTCGCTTTCACGATGCGGGAGCGCCTGCGGGTGAGTGGGGAGCTGGCGGAGGCGCGCGAGGCTGTTGCCGTGCAGGAAATGCTATACCCTCTTTATCTGGAAGTTCAGGCGGCAGAGGCGCAGTCCGCAGAAGGCAGGGTTTTGGCGGTGGCGGCGCCTCGTCTGCTGAACGAGGCGGCAGTACTGGCGGCCCCAGACCTATTCAAGCGCATGACCGAGGCGCACGGGCTGGAGCTCGACCCTGTTCTTTTCAAGGTCGAAACGGAGAACGGCAAGCGGCGGTTGCATGTGGAACTGCCGATACGCGGATCGTATCGCCGGCTCGGGGCCTTGCTCGATGAGGTTGTCCGGATGGATGCGCTTGAATCCGTGGTTCATATTGTGGCGTCACACGAGGG
>CAZZBA010000354.1:0-4417 GCA_964652765.1 uncultured Victivallales bacterium
GAGCCGAACATCATCCAGATCCGCTATGCCAAGGCGTCCGAGATCAAAAGCCGATTGGAGGAGATCATTGCCGATTCGCAGAAGGAGCTCGAGAAGAAGTCCACGGTACCGCGGGCTAAGGACACCGGTGCGCCAGGAGTTGTCCAGGCAGCCCCATCCGGCATCATCCGCCCGACTCGCGCGGTTCAACCGGCAACGCCCGAAGTTGAAGCCGAGCTGGTCGAAGCCGCCGAGCGGGGGATCATCCGCGGCAAGGTCCAGATCGTGGCCGATGAGCGCACGAACCAGTTGATCATCATCACGCGCCGGTCCAACATGGCGTTCTTCGAGCGCATCATCGCCGTCCTCGATGTGGAAACCTCGCCCGACGTGATGGTAAAGGTCAGGCGTCTCGAATTTGCGTTGGCCGAAGAGGTGGCTGGCATGCTGAACGACTTGATCGGTGCCACGAAAAAGGATGATGGCGGGGTACCGGCGGCGCGTGGTGGCACGGAACCGAACACGGAATCCAAGCGGCTGGCCGAGATCGAGGCGGCCCTGCGCAGCCGGCAGGCCAATCAGCCCGACGACCGGAAATCCAGTGTCGGAGAGCTGTCCAAGGATAATATCAAGATTCTTTCGGACAAGCGGACCAACTCCCTGATCCTGATGGCCAGCAAGGCGGACATGGTTACCTTGGAGGAAATCATCCTGGACATGGACATGATGCTCTCGCAGGTGCTGATCGAGGCTGTGATCATCGAGGTGAATCTGGACGAGAACGTGGAGACGGGGGTTTCGTGGGTACAGAAGTCCATGACCGCGTACTCGCGCGATTCGGCGGGCAAGAGTTCGCCTGTATTCTCATTTGCGGGTGGCGGTGGCGGAGGAGCGGTTCCTCTGGATGCGACACAGCTGAGCGATCCGGCAACGCTGACAACCGGCGGCCTCGGCTACTATTTCACTCTTTTCGACCTGAACTTGAATATGATCTTGAAGGCCAGTGCCGGTGATTCCCGAACGCGCGTTGTCTCCACACCTGCCTTGCTGACGACTGACAACACCGAGGCTAAACTGACATCCACGGAACTGATCTATGTATACAAGGGCGAATCGTCAACCGGGACATCTGGTGAATACAGGAATTATAATTATGATCAAAAAGAGGTTGGCTTGGTCTTGACCGTCAAACCGCAGATCAATGAAAATCAAGTCGTGATGATGGCGATCAAACAGGAAATCAGTGAACCAGGTTCTGTCACGGGGACTGGTACTGAGAATCTGACCGGGCAGACGATTTCCATCAATCGCGTGGTTGAAGCCTCTGTCGCCGTGAAAAGCGGGCAGACCATCGTACTGGGCGGTGCGGTGCGCGAAAGCGATTCGCGGTCGCGCACGAAGATCCCGCTGCTGGGCGATATCCCGATACTGGGACGGCTGTTCAATTCAGACCGGCGTGGAAGCGGGCGTACCGAGACTATCATCTTCATCACACCGTATGTGCTTGATACAGTGGATCAGGTGGATCGCGAGACCAGGCGGCGGCGGGATTCGCTCAATATCGATGGTATGTGGAAGCGCGGCTGGTCGGGCAGTGATCTCGCCGAGCCCGCCGCTACCAAGAACAAGGTGTTTCCTCGTACACCCGCTGCCACTGCCGCAAGGGAGCCGGATGGCATCCCTGCGCCGCGTCCCGTAACGCGTGTCGAACCTTGGACGTCATCCGACGGCAAGGTCGCCCGGGGCGGGAACCGTGATAAATCGTCCGCGCCTCCAAAGGAAAAGGCCCCTGTTGATCCGGTTCCTCCGGTTGTCGAGGAAAAGGCGCCTCTTGATCCGGTTTCCCCGGTTGCCGCTGATGACAAGTCTCCTGATGATGTCGACACCTTCATCCGGGCACAGCGGCAAAAGTGGGACAAGGCCGTCCAGGGGGCACCCTGATCAAATCGTGAAGGCTGCCTTGAATCGATTGACAACACGTGACCAGTCGTAGCGTTCCAGCACATACCGGCGGCCCGCTGCCGCCATCGCGCAACGCAACGGTTCATCGCCAAGCAGGCGGTCCAGTACGGCCCCAAAGTCGGCGGCGTTCTTGAAAAGCAGGCCACCACCACTTTCAACAACATGGTCACGGGTGACTTCGCAACCCTCATGTACCAGGCATGGTGCACCGCACAGCCAAGCCTCCATCAGCACATACGAAAAACTCTCGTTCAACGAGGGTTGACAGAAGAGCGCGGCAGCGGCGTAGGCGTCGTGCTTCTCCTGCTCGCTGACGAATCCGAGGTCGACCAGGTCAGGATGGTATCCCTGGACCGGCAGAGGAGCCGCCCCGACCAGGACGAGCTTGAGCGGGCCTGGGCGGGTCTGCTTATAGCGCAGGAAATAGTCGATCAGCGTATGCACGTTCTTGGTCGTGTCGCGGCGTCCGGCGTAGAGGATAAACGGGTCGGTCATTCCAAAACGGTTGCGGAAGCGCGAGGCATCGCCCGTAATCGAGGTGTCGACACCGAGACCGATCGTCTCGCAACGCTCCGGCGCGATGCTGAACTGCTGCATGGCGAACCGCTGCTCCGCCGGCACGTTGAAAACGAAGCGGTGCGCGGTGTCCGCCATCCGTCGGACGATCTGCAGGCGGGCGTAGCCCTCGTCGTGGAAGCAGGGGATTACGATGCTCTTGTGCGCGACGGCCATCACACCGAAACAGGTCGTGCCGAAAAGGTAGGGGATAAATACAAATCGGTCATAGTCGTCGGCATGCGCGGCCAGGTAACGGATCATTGCAAGACTGGTCACATGCCGCGTCATGAATTGCCGCTCCTCGGCCAGCGTCACGGGAGTCCCGCCGATGATCAGGTCATTGAGTGTGCCGAAATGCCGCATGTCGGCCTTCTCCACCGGGAATCGGCGAACGGTCAGCGGGCCGTCTGCCGCCGCCCCTTCCGGATGCACGTTCTCGGTGATCCCGTGTGGCAGGTCCAGCAGGCAGGTGGTAAGCACCTCCACCTGCACCTCCGCCGCCGCCAGATGCAGGGCGAGGCTGCGCGCGGCGAATTCGGCACCGCCGGAGGCCTCCGGTCCGAAAAAGGGGCAGACAAAGGCGATTTTCACCGCACATCCTTTTGCTGGGAGTTTCGTTGTTGCGCTTCCAGCGCCTGCATGCGTTTCTCAAGCTCTTCAACTTTCTGCCCGATCCTCGTTTGTCCGGTGCTATGTTCCGTCAACTTTCCGAGAGCCCCGCAGACAGCGGCATGAAAGAGATCGATCTGTTCGACAACGGGTCTTGCCGGAGCGGCGAGCAGGCGGCAGAGCCGACCGCGCAAACTCCCGCCGCAGCGCCCCAGCAGTGCGGCTGCCCCAGCCGCCTTGCGCAGCTCGGACTGGAGTGTCTGTCCGGATTCAGCGGCGGCAATCGTGGTATCCGAAAGCGTCGTGTCATCGAGACCGCTACGAATCTCGTTCATGATGGTTTCTACCGAAGGCTCGTTCGTCTGCATGTTTACCCCTTGAATCCAGTTGGTTGGAATTTGTCACAGAGGGCACGGGAAAGTCAATGCCGCTTTCCAACGCGCACGCCGGGAAATTTGGTTTGCCTTAAATCGGCAGCGGTTGCATACTGCAACCTGTTTATGTGTGGTCCAGAGGTTTGCCGCTCTTGGTGGCGGCTTGGCTTTCGCGGGGATGAACAAAACGAGGAGAATGAAGATGGTGACTCTGGGTATTGAAGATATCATGAAACTGCTACCGCACCGGTATCCGTTTCTGCTGGTAGACAAGATCGTGGAATGCGATGACAAGGAGCGGATTGTCGGCATCAAGAACGTGACGATGAACGAGCCGTTCTTCCAGGGGCATTTCCCCGGGCTACCCGTGATGCCGGGTGTGCTCCAGCTTGAGGCGATGGCGCAGACGGCAGGTATCCTGCTGAACCGCATCGCGGGAAATCCGGACGGCGTGCCCTTTTTCATGGGGATCGACGGCGCGCGTTTCCGCAAGGTCGTCAAACCTGGAGACCAGTGCCGGATCGAAATTACGATCACGAAATTGAGGGCCAAGATCGCTCGTTTCAAGGCGCAGATCACCGTGGATGGCGAGGTCGCTTCCGAGGCGGAGATGATGTGCATGATCTCAGCCGGGGGCGCAGGCGCATGAGCGGCATCCACCCTACAGCAGTTATCTCGGATGGGGCGCAGATCGGGTGTGATGTTGAAATCGGCGCCTATTGCGTCATCGGACCGCATGTCAGCATCGGCGACGGGGCCTGCCTGCGTCCGCATGTGGTGGTCGACGGCCATACAACCATTGGTGCCGGATGCAACTTGTTCTCGTTCGCCTGCATCGGTTCGCAGACCCAGGACTTGAAATTCCGCGGCGGAAGCTCGACTGTCGAGATCGGGGAACGCACCACGCTGCGCGAGTACGTGACGGTGAACTCGGG
>CAZZBA010000355.1:0-4381 GCA_964652765.1 uncultured Victivallales bacterium
GCCGATATCTCGTCGCGCGGGTTCGACATCCTGTGCGTGCGCGAGCTGACCGGCGGCATCTACTTCGGCAAGCCGAAAGGGCGGCAGGGCACGGGCGAGGCGGAGGAGGCGTTCGACACGATGCGCTACAGCCGCCGCGAGATCACCCGCATTGCCCGCAAGGCATTCGAGGCGGCGCGCCTGAGGCGCGGCAAGGTGACCTCGGTCGACAAGGCCAATGTGCTGACCACGTCCGTGCTGTGGCGCGAGGTGGTCATCGAGGTCAAGCGCGAGTTCCCCGATGTCGAACTGGAGCATATCTACATCGACAACGCGGCGATGCAGCTCCTGCGCCGGCCTTCCGAATTCGATGTGCTGCTCTGTTCGAACCTCTTCGGCGACATCCTCTCCGACGAGATCGCGATGCTGACCGGCTCGATGGGTTTCCTTTCCTCGGCCAGCATCAACGAGACCGGCTTCGGCCTGTTCGAGCCGGCGGGCGGCTCGGCACCGGACATCGCCGGCAAGGGCATCGCGAACCCCGTGGCCCAGGTCCTGTCGGCGGCCGATGCGATCGAACGCGCCGTGGCCAAGGCGCTGGCGGAATCGTACTTCACGGCGGAACTGCTGCCGGCGGACCGCAGGCATGAGGCCAAGACGACAGTGCAGATGGGTGATTTCCTGGCGAAGGCCATCCGCGACGGCGTTTGAAAGGACAGCAGATGACCTTGCATGGGGACGGGGTGAACCGCTGGGTGGTCGCGTTGATGGGGACGCTGCTGCAGGTGGTGCTGGGGACGGTCTACGCCTGGAGCTATTTCCAGAAACTGATCGTGACCGGGTATGGCTGGACCAATGTCCAGGTGATGTGGATCTTCAGCATCGCCATCTGCTCGCTCGGACTGGCGGCGGCGGGGGGCGGCCTGCTGATGGCGAAAGCGGGTCCGCGTCGTCTGGCGCTGGCGGGGGCGCTGCTGTACGGGGTCGGCTATCTGCTGGGCGGATGGGCGTTGTCACTGCGCAGCCTGCCCTTGCTGTATGCCGGTTTCGGCGTGATCGGGGGGATCGGGCTGGGGCTGGGGTATGTGACCCCGGTGGCGACGGCGGCGCGGTGGTTCCCGGACAAGAAAGGGTTCATCACCGGTATGGTGATCATGGGTTTCGGGCTTGGCGCCCTGCTGATGTCGAAGGTGATTGCACCGCTGTTGATGACCGCCCTAGGCGGCAACCTGGTGCATGTGTTCCTGTGTACGGGAGTAATCCTGCTGGTGATCGGGTTGCCGGCGGCCTCCCTGATGCGTAATCCGCCGAGCCCGGCATCGGTGCCGGTCGTTCCCGCGCAGGCAGCCGTGCCGGATTTCGCGCATGCCGGGCATGCGCTGCTGTCAGGACGTTTCGCGCGGATGTGGCTGCTGCTGTTCCTGAACACGTCGGCCGGGATCATGTTCATCAGCCTGCAGTCGCCGATGCTCCAGGATCTGTTGCAGCGCGGCGGCAGCAAGCTGGATGCGGCGGCCCTGGCCGCTATGGGGGCCACCCTGATCGGCGTCAGCTCGCTTTTCAACGGGATCGGGCGTTTCTTCTGGGGCGGGGTTTCCGACACGATCGGGAGGACCAATGCGTTCCGCCTGATCTTCGCGACGCAGCTGGTGGTCTTCATGGCCCTGGCCTGGACGGTAAACCCGTGGTTGTTCAGCGGGTTGGTCTGCTATGTGATGCTTTGCTACGGCGGCGGCTTCGGCACGATGCCTTCATATGTCGCGGACAGTTTCGGCACCGGGATGATGCCGGTTGTCTACGGCACGATCCTGACGGGCTGGTCGATGGCCGGTATCGCCGGGCCGCAGCTTGCCGCGTTCCTGCGGGACCGCTTCGGAGCGGCCGCACCGACCTGGACCTATGGCGCAGGCGCACTGCTGCTGCTGGCCGGACTGCTGGTCTCACTGACTTTGTCCGACTCCGCGAAGGCGGAGTAACGGATTTGCCGGATGCTAGGCGATATAGGGTTTGAGCTTGTCCAGCAGGGCGGTCTTGTTAAGTGCGCCGACCATCTGCTCCTGGACGGTTCCACCCTTCATGACCAGCAGGGTCGGTATCGAACGGACGCCGAAACTGCCCGCGAGCTGCGGGTTCTTGTCCACATCCACCTTGACGATCTTCACTTTCCCGGCAAGCGTGCCGGAAAGCTCATCCAGGATCGGTGCGATTGCCCTGCAGGGACCGCACCATTCCGCCCAGAAATCAACCAAGACCGGAATCGGGGACTGGACGACCTCGGCTGCCCAGTTATCACCTTCAATATGCACGATATTCTTAGCACTCATTTGTCGTCTCCTCATTAAGCAGGCCCCGCAAGGGCTGCATTTATTATTTCCCTGGTGATCGGTATATACGTTCGGGCCAGGGCAGTTCCGTTGTCGAATCGGGGCCGCTGTAGGAAAGCGGTGTGAGTGAGAGGTTCGGGCCGAACGCCTGCGCGCACAGCACGTAGATCAGCACGCCGGCGATGATCGTGGCGGCACAGCCGGCCACGATGAAGGTCCAGTGTGCGCTGTCGGCAGCAAGCTTCTTGGCCGGCGGGGCGAACATCGTTGGCGAACTCCCGCCGCCTGCTCCACCTGCGGCCGACGTCTTCAGGGACGGACGCGCGGTGGGGCGCTTGACCTTGATCGTCTTCTTCTGGGTTTCCGGCGTATCATCGCCAGTGGATTCGGCAGTTAGATCAATCGCGGCTGTCTTGCTGCGTGGTTCGCCAGCCTCCGGGAACTCGAGTCCTTGGACCTTGGCCGTGCTGCTGGCCGGGCGCTTGAGTTTTATGGTCTTCGGACCGGTTTCGCCCTCGCTGCCGAGTACGGAATCCAGTGAAATCCGCGATGTCTGCCGCTTCGGGTCGGGCGCGGGGTGCGGGGACGGGGGACGTATGTCCACCAGTACCGGAGCGGTTCCCTCGTTCCCGGTTGTCTCGGCAACGTTCGCGGCGGTCATGGCCGGAATCGGTGAGGATTGCGTGATCCGGATCGGTTGGGAACCGGCTGGCGTCGCCGTCATTTGCCCTGCCTGATCCGATGGCATCGAGATTTTCGAAGTGGCGCGCTTCGTGCCGAATGGCGCGGCGGGATCCGGCGTGTCACGCTGGATCCCGAGCGGGACCGGTTTTTTCAGCTTGATGGTCTTCGGTGCCATCACCGGGCGGATTAACGGACGCGGTCCCGATGCGCTGGGCGCAGTGCTGGAGGCAGGCGCTGCTTCGCCGGATATGGTTGCGGTCGACACTCCGCTCTGGATATTTGCTGACTGGTTCATCATCGTCGGCATTGTCGCCGGTTTTACTGTGTCTGGCATCGTGATCCGCACCGTTCCTTTCGAGGAGTCAACCGTCGTCGTCGAAGTGCCGCTCATCAAGTGGCTCGGCATGGATGGCGATTCAAGCCTGTTGGTCCCATCCGTGCCTGGCACCGATGCCGGGAATGCCGGCGTGGCGGTCAATGGCGTGAAGAGTTTCTTGCGAAGATCCAGTTTTGGAGGAAGTCCATTCTCGATGTTGGAATTGTCGGCCATAGTAAGTCTCCCGCAGTTACGGGATAGAAGATAGACGGACAGCGGGCTGGCGTCAATCACAGATTGCCGGTCAAAAAGGAAAAATCCGGAAAATTCTATCCTCGCCTTTACAGGACTTTCATCTTGGGTAGATCCTGGATGTCCACCGCGCCAATCACCCGGTTGTCGGCATCCACGACAATCAGATCGTCGATATTATGAGTTTCGAAGATGTTGAGGACGTTCACCGCCAGCTCGTCCTCACGCACCGTGATCGGGGTCCGGCTCATGAAGCGGGCCACGGGTAGATTCAGGATATCGGTGTGACGTCCGACGTTCCGCCGCAGGTCCCCGTCCGTGAAAACCCCTTTCAGCGTACCGTTCCCGTCCACCAGCGCGGCGGAACCGGCCCGTGCGGCTGTCATGGCCAGCAGGACCGTTTCCACGTCGGACGAGTCGGGTACGCAAGCGAGGCGGCTGTCGCGGCGCATGATATCGGCGACACGCAGCAGCAGCGAGCGGCCGATGGCGCCGCCAGGGTGCAGCCGGGCATAATCGTCGCGTTTGAACCCGCGCGCCTCCAGCAGCACCATGGCCAGGGCATCCCCCCAGGCCAGCGTGCCGGTCGTGCTGGCTGTCGGTGCCATGTTGAACGGGCAGGCCTCCCGCGGAACCGTGACGCAGGCCGTGATGTCACTGTGTCTGGCGAGCGTGCTTTCGGGGTTGCCGGTCACGCCGATAATGGTGACGTTCAGGCGGCGGGCGGCTGGCAGCAGGTGGAGTACCTCCTCGGATTCGCCGGAATAACTCAACATCAGCAGCACATCGCCTGGCTGGAGGATGCCGAGGTCCCCGTGCATGGCCT
>CAZZBA010000356.1:0-441 GCA_964652765.1 uncultured Victivallales bacterium
GGCACCGTGCGCGTCAGGCAGGACCTGACGCGCGGCGGGGCGATCGCCTACATCTCGAAGTCCGCCGTCGATCGCAATATCGTGAACATTGCCGACGAGGGCCGCTACGTCCAGCAGTCCTATTACGCGGGAAACTCGCTCAACCGGCAGGTGGAGGGGCAATCGCCATCCTGGTCGCCGTGGACCTGGAATCCCATTCAGGTGGGCGACTATGCGCGCCATCGCGCCCAGGTGCTTGACTACACGAACACCAGCAGTTCCACGTATGTGAAGTGCATCCCCATGCTGTGGGACATGAACAACATGCCCGCGGAAGCCGAGATGGAGCAATGGACGGAGCTTCAGGGCAATGTCATCCGGGTGAGAAACCGGATCACCTGCCATCGGACGGACAGCATTTACGGTGAAGGCATCAGCCGGCACCAGGAGCTGCCCGCCGTG
>CAZZBA010000356.1:451-4379 GCA_964652765.1 uncultured Victivallales bacterium
GTTGTGAATCTCTCCAGCGGCTTCTGGGGTGTCTACCAGAACAACATGGTGGCCGAAAGCTGGATGGCATTTGTGGATGGCACCGGATGGGGCCTGGGCGTTTACAGCCCGATAACCAAGGACTTCCTGGCGGGACGGGCAGGCAGTCCCGGGGGCGAAGCCACGTCCGGTTCCACCGGCTATATCGCACCCATCAAAGCAGAAGCTTTCTACAAGAACACGGTTTACGAGTATGAGTATGCCCTGATCGTTGGCATGGTGTCGGAGATTCGCAGTGCCGTATACGCCCTGGCAGGCGTGGGGGCCGGCCCGGAGCAAAGCGGGGTGTGGACGAACACCGCCGCGGGCAACTGGAGCGCCAGCAATAACTGGAGCGAGGCCCTGATCGCCAACGGAACGGGCCATACCGGCGACTTCAGCACGATTGACATCACCGCGGATGTGACCGTTCATCTGGATTCCTCAAGAACGATTGGGGCTCTCGTTTTTGGGGACGAGGATACCAGCTCAGCCGGAAACTGGATTATCGATAACAGCGGCAACGCGCTGAACACGCTGACGCTGGACGGCGCGAGCACCATTGCGGTCAATGCGCTCGGCGCTGACCAGAGCGCCACGATCAGCACAAGGCTCGCCGGTACGAACGGCCTGGCGAAACTGGGCCCAGGCACGCTGAAACTCAGCGGCACAAACAGCTTTAGCGGTGTTACGACGGTTAGCGGGGGCGTGCTCGAGATTGCCGGCGCCGGACAATTGGGTGGCGGAACCTACAGTGATGCCATCACCAACAACGCAACGGTCATGTACAACAGCACGGCAGCACAGACCTTGAGCGGCGTCATCAGCGGAACCGGCGTCTTCGTCAAGGCTAACACGGGTGCCGTGACGCTCTCTGGTCGCAACACCTACGGCGGCGCAACCACGATCAACGGCGGCACGCTTAAGATCGGGTTCGCGGAGGCTATGAGCCCTGTCCCCATACCGAATTATGGATTCGAGGCGCCTGTCATTTCGGGGTATCAGTACACTCCGTCCGGCGCGAGCTGGACCTTCGCGGGCGGCTCGGGCATTGATCATAATTCCGGCACCTGGTATCCCACGGCTACGGGCCATGAGGGCGTGCAGGCGGCGTTCATTGCCGATGCGTGGACGTTTTCACAGTCCATCACCGTCAGTACGGCGGGTACTTACGCGATCAGCTTCCAGGCGGAAGGCCGCGGCGGGGCCCTGGGACCGAACGGTGTCATTGTGAAAGTGGATGGGATTGCCGTGGGGACGTGGCCTGCTTCGGCGATCAGCCAGTCCCAGTGGCAGAACTATCTGACCTACGCCGACCTTGCGGCTGGCCCCCACACGTTGACCTTTGCCGGCAACAATACCCTGGGTGGGGACAAGAGCGTTGCCATCGATAACGTTCAGATGTCCCAACTCGCCGCCGGCATGCTGCCGCCGTCCACGGCAGTCCAGCTCGCTGCAGCGGGAGCCACGCTGGATCTGAGCGGCACGACGCAGACGATCGGATCGCTAACGGCCGTAGCCGGATCAATCGTCACCAATGGCACTCTGATCGTGGGCGGCAACAACGGCACGACGACGTTCGCCGGCGTGTTGTCCGGCCCCGGCGGGCTGACCAAGACCGGCACTAGCACGCTGACGTTCTCCGGCGCGAACACTTACTCGGGCCCAACCGTCATCCGTGCCGGCACACTAGGGGTCATGACCGGCGGCTCGTGCACCAATAGCGCCATTTCGGTCGCGCCGACCACGGGCAGTGCAACGCTGGGTATCTCGGTCAGGGACAACTCGAATCAGTGGACCTGCGCGAGCCTTGCAACCGATGGGGCAGGCACGCCAACCCTTACGTTCGAATTCGGTCCTGCCCCGCTCAGCCAGACGATCCCGCCCCTACACGTGAGCGGGGCGATGGCATTCACCGTGGCACCGGCCGTCACCATCAATGTGTCGGTCGCCCCAACGGCGGGCAAGTTCCCGCTGCTGCACTGCGCAAGTTACACGGGCACTGCGCCGATGACGGCCACACTGACGGGGGCGATGAGCGGCGCGGCGAGCTTGACTCTGGAGGCGGACCCTGGCGGGGGCCATACACTCTACGCGACGTTTACAGAAGGCAATCCGCCGGTCTTGATGGTGGCGGCAGAGGCGGCGGTAAACCAAAACAAGGTCGGCGTAATCAAAACGAAGTCCGACGGCTCGCCGGTCTTCTCCATTACCAGCGGCGAAGACGCGGGCCTGTTCGACATTGCCAACGTGGCCAACACGGGGGTTCTCTCGTTCCTTACGGCCCCGACAGTACCCGGCGTGAAGTACTACGTCGAGGTCATGGTCACAGATCCGCGGGGCACCGCCAAGGTCCTGATCGAAGTTACGGTGGTAGTCGGTCGCACGAACGGTACGATCCTTATCATAATGTGATACCGCTGACGGGGACAGATCCTTGCGCCGATTGTCCGCTGTGATCGTCAGCCGTATTTCACAAAGACTCCAGCTTGCGTCGCAGCTCGCGCGCCTCGCTATCCGTTGCACGCTGAATCCGGTTGATATAGACCGTCACATTGGATGGCGCAAAAGATGGGCCAATCCGCGAACCGCTTTTGGAAAACCGTCATTGTGAGCAAACTCAAAATCACCATCAAACGCCAGTTCAGTGATGGTGCGGTTGGCAATGTCATCAGGGGCGGCGGAGGAAGCCTTGGCGAAGGCGGAAGCCGGATCGGTAATTCCTTCTACTTGTGCAACGGCCTGCCAAGAATCTCAACCCCAGGGACTGCGAGAGCCTCCGGAATTCCCTCGGCGCTCTTCGCTGCAAGTACAAGATTATCTATTTCGGTGTCTTCCGACACCTTGCCCAGCGTGTAGACCCACTGGCGACCGTTTCCGATGATTCCCGGTTGTGCGGCAGTGTGCAGGCCGCCGGCATCCGACCAGCGCAATGCGATCTCTTCGGGTTTTGGCATCGCCCCCGATTCCGGCCACTGAAGAATGACCTGTCGCACTTTCTGCGGACTGGACCAGAAATAACCACAGATCGTCCGAGTCCTGTCATGGTTGAGCGCGCCAAATAATTTACCGACTTCGCTGGGCAACCGGTCAGGCGGCAGATCACGACGAAACACCTGCGCCGTTTCCGCCAGATTCGGAACTTTCTGTGCGGTGGCATTCGTGACCGGCTTCGGCGCCCCGCCGGGGAAGTAGACATAGGGTTCGCGTTCGCCGCCGATGCCACCCGGCCCCAGCAGATCGAGAATCGGCACGAGCGGCTCGGCGGCCTTGTCCGTTGCCGAACCCAGTAACAGCGGACCACTGAAATACCGGCTGGAACCGGACCCTTGGCCGGCCTGCACCGCCGGGCGCGGGCCGCACTCCTGCTGGAACGTAACCTCGATGACGGTGCCGGCAACAGGTAGCACGGTGATCTCAGCAAAAGAATTGGCCAGGCGCGGTGCCTCCTTCTTGCCATTCACGCTGATTTCAAAACTGTTTCGCATAGCCCAGGGTGGCACGAAGAAAAGCCATTTCGTTTCCGTGCTGACTTGACTCTCCATGACTTCCAGACTCACCGCTCCCTTGTGTGGATAGCCGGATTTCTGACGGACCTTGCAAGTCCCCTTTGCGAAACGCAGCGTCGCCACACTATCACCATAGAACGGCAGGCGCAGCGTGTCCTGGTCCAGGAAGTAACTGTACTGAATGGCGCGGGCCAACGCCTCGCCGCCGCGCATGGAGCAGCAAAAAGGCGCCTCCGAGTGCGTCTTGGTGCGGCACATCCCTGTAGCGGACCCCACGCAAGGCCCCGTGCCAAAGCCACCGTTGGGCAGTTGACCAGGCAGCAGACCATTGAACAGGATCAAATGAGCGTCTTCCAGATAGCCGGCGCGCCCGGTCAGCCGCCAGAGGTTGACCGTCAGGA
>CAZZBA010000357.1:0-4375 GCA_964652765.1 uncultured Victivallales bacterium
GGGCCGTGCCACTGGTCGCCCCGTTGGCGCCATAGGTCACCGCGTAGGTGACCGGAGTCCACTTCGCGAAAAGCGCAATTGCCGCGTTGGCGGTGTAGCTGGCCCCGACTGCGTAGTCCGTGCCCGTGCCGTTGGTGGCGGTGTTCCACCCGGCGAAGGTGTAGCCGGTCTTGGCCAGGTTGCCGCTGTTGGAGGCCAGCGCCAGCGACACGCCGTTTGTCTTCGTCTGCGACGCCGGGGCCGTGCCACTGGTCGCCCCGTTGGCATCGTAGGTCACCGCGTAGGTATCCGGCGTCCACTTGGCGTACAGCTTGACAGCCGCGTTGGCGGCGTAGCTCGATCCGGCGGCGTAATCCAAGCCCGAGCCGTTTGTGGCGGTGTTCCATCCGGCAAAGGTGTAGCCGGTCTTCGCCAGGCTGCCGCTATTGGAGGCAAGCGTCAGCGGCACTCCGTTCGTCTTGGTCAGCGAGGCTGGTGCCGTGCCGCTCGTCGCCCCGTTGGCATCGTAGGTCACCGCATAGGTGGCTAGTTGAGAATCAGCCGCCTCCAGGAAAACTGGCACAGGACCCAGAGCAACGGCATCTGTGGGGAACTCCTCGACAGGTGGCCATATGGCATCGCCTTGCGGCGTGATTTCCAGCACCAGATGCGTGGTACGGAGTGTGGTGACCGAGACATACGCACTCAGGTCCATGATGCCTTCATTCTCGCGCCAGGCAACAAATACATCCGGCTTCGCGGCGAAGCTGAAGCGATACAGGTAATTGTTCGTATCCGCTTGCTGGAGTCGAGTGGCACTGGTAAATCCGTCCAGTTTTTCAACCATCAGGCGTGTTGTATAGTAGACGGGCTTAACCATGTTATTGCTATTGAACAGTCCCATGTAGCGCCAGATCGCCAGAAAATAACTGGGTATGTCATGGCCATAGGCGATGCTTACTCGCTCGATGCCGGCACCAAAATGCCCCACGGCCTTTTTCACCATCCATTCAGGGTGTTTCGCATTGTATTCGGCTATCGTCGCCTCATCGCCCTGATCGAGACCATTCAGAAGAAGAATATCGTCAGCCGAAGCATTAGCATTACTCGTTACATGGTAATTGCTGGACATATCATCCACCCAGATGGGGCGGTCGTAAGCGCCGTAAACCCCGTTGGTCATGCGACTTCGATACCATTCTACCGAATCCTCGACACTGTCGTATGTCCGACCTTGATCATGATGTATGGAGAGGATATCGAAGCTCGGATTCGCGGGATCTTCCTGGGACAACACCCCGACGATCAGATGCAGTTTCTGTGACCAGAGCCGGAGCACCCCTTCGTTAACATACGGGAAATACTGCCGCACTGCTTCCAAATCCAGCTTGCCGGGGTAAATGTCGACAATCTCCTGAATCAACTCCTCGTACCCTTGACTCACAAGAGCGGCTCCCAAATTGAATCCTGCTGCCGCAACAACGACATTGCGTCCCGGATTCTGGTTATTGAACGCCTGAACGGCATCGTACGCCAATTGCAAGGCCTCCATGTAGCCAGGGGCATGCACCCAGACGTTATCGGGCTCGCTCTCAATCTGTAGATGCGTAATCTGTGGCGTTACCGTGAGCAAATGCTTGATGAAATCCTGCCAGGTCTCTGTGTATTCCGGCAGTATCCGGACCAAACCGGGCTCTTTTTCACCAGTAGCGGGGTTCTGCACCATGATATCGGGATTGCGCTCTACCGCCCACGGCGTCGCACCCAACTCCAGCGTGCATTGCAATCCGCGCCCGGCTGCATCGAGCTGGTCAAGGAACACCGCCCACCACGAATTTGAAGGAAAAGGTACGTACTCGTTCACCCCGTTAACTGGCGGATTCGTCTGAATACTTCCCCAGTTTATATAGGCAATGCCTTGAGCCGCGCTCAGACCGTCACCGATGAGGGCGATCTTGGGGAGAATATCAGGTGAAGGCGATTCAATAGCAAAGCGACGCGGGAAGTCCGTTCCCATCGATGACTGGGAAGCCAGCAGCACCGCCAAACACGCAAACACGAGGCAGTCCCGTTTTGTAACCATCTTAAACGTTGCCTTGACCATAACTAGACCTTGATTAATAAAACTTGAATAACAGTTTGATTTAGTAATAGCATAAAAACGTGAAATTGGGAAGCAAATATAATTAGCACTATACAATGTTCGAATCAACCACATCAAACATTACAAAAACAAAATTGTCCTGGCTGCTGGTGCCTCCCAATGCGGATACCGCTCGTATTCGGCTCTATTGCTTCCCCTACGCCGGAGGAGGCACATGGATATTCAGGGATTGGTCGAAACGGATGGGAGAGAGCATCGCCATCTATCCTGTCAAACTGCCAGGAAGAGCTGATCGCCTTAGCGAAAAGGCGCTAACCGATATGCACGAGCAGGCCGATGTGCTTGTACAGCACCTCGGGGCGACACTAAAACCGCCATACGCCTTTTTCGGCTGCAGCATGGGCGCGCTCCTGGCCTACGAATGCGCAAATCGTCTGATCCGCGACGGTGCTCCGCCACCGACGCGCCTTTTCGCAGCCTCCTCACCAGCCCCCTCCCAACTCAAGATCCCATCGCAGTTGCTCCATAGACTTCCTGACTCCCAATTCCTCGCCTCTGTACAATCCGAATATCAGAATCCGATAATGGCATCACTCAAAGAGGAAATGTTGCCTTTGGTGATGCCCGCCTTGCGCGGGGACATGACAATGTATGAAACCTATAAGCCCAAGCCGGATACCACCCCCCTATCCTGCCCCTTAAGTACCATTCGGGGACTGCAGGATCGCATCTCTGAAACCGCCGTCCAGGCTTGGCGCTACCATACGATGAGTACCTTTAAAACGCATCATCTGCCTGGCGGGCATTTTCTGGTACTAGAACAGGAGACCGCTATTGTCGCGCTCGTTCGGGCCGAACTTGAAGAGGACATCCATCTGAACGCATGTCCGACGCATCCGTAATCTTTAACGTCACAACGATACCCTATTCACCCTATTGTCACCCATATTCACGATATTCATGATTACCAGCACTTTTTCGTAGACGCGTAGATACATTTTTGTCATAGTCGCTCCATACTTGAGTTACAGATCAACAGGCAAAGGTGCGGGAAGTTCATTATGGAAGTGAAGAACACAGCGGTAATCGGTGCAGGCACCATCGGACTCGGACTCGCCGTGGATCTGGCGGCTCACGGATATGCGGTGCAGGTTGTCGACAGCTCGCCAGAGGTGGTTAAGCAGGCACCCGAGCGGGTGGCACGCGATTTAATGATGTTTCGCATGCTGGCCCCCGACTATCGGGATGCCGATGGCGATACCATTCTGGCACGGCTTTCTTTCTCTTCTGATCTCGACACCGTGGGCACTGCCGATTTTGTAATCGAGAACATAACGGAAGACATCGCAATGAAGGAGGCCGTTTTCCAACGCCTCGCCCAGATCTGCAGACCAGACGCCTATTTCGCAACCAACACCTCGTGCATATCAGTCACGCGTCTGGCTGCCTGTCTTCGGGACCCAAGCCGCATGATGGGCATGCACTTCATGAATCCTGTGCCTGTCAAAAAATTCGTCGAGATCATCCGTGGCGAGCTTAGCTCGGACGAGACCGCAGAAGCTGCCCAAAACCTCGCACGAAAACTCGGGAAAGAGTTCGTCGTCGTCAAGGACTTCCCCGGTTTTGTTTCCAACCGGGTGATGATGCTCACCGTCAACGAATGTGCCTTCGTCCTGCAGGACGGCGTTGCTTCTGCCGCACAGGTAGACAAGGTGTTCCGACTCGCCTTTGGACATCCGATGGGACCGTTAGCCATGGCGGACCTTATCGGGCTGGACACGATCCTCAAGTCCGTAGAAGTGCTATATCTTGAATACAACGACTCGAAGTACCGTCCCTGTCCGTTACTCCGTAAAATGGTCCACGCCGGCTATCTCGGACGCAAAAGCGGGCGGGGCTTCTTTACCTATAATTCGTAGCAGGAGCTAGCCTGGCATTGGAAAGCAAGCAAATGGCGGAACCACTCATTAAATGCATCATATGGGATTTGGACAACACCATCTGGGAGGGTGTATTGCTCGAAGATGTTTCCGTATCGCTCAAGCCTGGAATCCGCGACATTATTATGGAACTGGACCAGCGGGGGATACTGCACTCCATTGCCAGCCGTAACCATCATGAAGACGCGATGAAAAAACTGGCCGAATTTGGCCTGGCGGACTACTTTCTCTATCCCCAGATCGGCTGGGATGTGAAATCCCTCTCCGTGAAGCGGATCGTCGATGCTCTGAATATCGGCAGCGATACAGTACTTTTCATCGATGACCAACCTTTCGAACGCGATGAAGTCGC
>CAZZBA010000358.1:0-4374 GCA_964652765.1 uncultured Victivallales bacterium
AAACGTGGCCAGGCCAACCTGCTTGGAGGGCGGGCACCGACCCTTCAGCTTCATCCTTTGACATCAACCGAAATCCCCGATTTCGACTTGACAAGCGCCCTTAACCAGGGACTGCTGCCACCACACTACGGCACCATGGATAGCCGAACCTTGCGAGATGCCTATATCGGGGCCTATTTGCGCGAGGAAATTGCGGCTGAAGCTACGGTTAGGAATCTTCCCGCATTCGGCAGGTTCCTGGAAATGGCCGCGCTGACAAATGGTGAGATGATCGTCTACCAGAACATCGCACGCGACTGCGGTGTCAGCGCCCCCACGGTAAAGGCATATTTCGAGATCCTGGAACAGACACTGCTCGGCCATATCCTGCCTGCCTATACGCGTCGGGCACGGAGGAGGACCATCCATTCACCTCGTTTTTATTTTTTCGATGTCGGAGTCGCCGGAGCACTGGCACGCCGGGGAACGATTGAGCCGGGCTCGGAACTCTGGGGGCGGGCGCTGGAGCATTTCATTTTCATGGAGCTGGTTGCCTGGCGCGACTATGCCAAGGGGTTGCCCTTGGCGTACTGGCGTACCGCATCGCAACTGGAAGTTGACTTCATCCTTGGCGAGGCGGAAGTAGCGGTCGAGGTCAAGGCCACCCGGATGGCTGCCAACCATGATCTACGCGGCCTGCGCGCCTTCAACGAGGAATTCCGTCCGAAACGGGCTATTCTGGTTTCCATGGACCCGAAGCCGCGTCGCACCGATGACGGCATCGATATCCTCCCTATTGAGCATTTTTTGTCGGAACTCTGGGCAGGCCAACTATGCTGAGATTTTTTCACGGATAGTCGGAATAATATGGGTATACGCGGATTTTTGTTTATTTGTTTTTTTGTCTGGCTGGGGGTGACGGGGGTAGTGTTGTTGACTCCGGCAGAGACGGTGCGGCAGACAAACGTAACGGTCACTTGCATGCCGGGAGTGAAGGCGCAACGAAAGACCGCCATTTACAGGGCGATTAATGATGGCGGCAACTGGCACGTGTTCTGGTTCTTTAGTCTGGCATGCATGGCCGCCCTGCTTCAACGCAAGCCAACCCTCGCGGCGAGCACAAAAACGTTGCTGTTTCTATCCGCTGGCGGGCTCACGATGGAACTTATCCAGGAAACGCTGATCCCTGGTCGCTCGTTCGAATGGCGCGACCTGGGCATGAACACGATCGGCATAACTGCCGCACTGACCCTTGTTATGACCGCCAGACGGCTCTATGGTGCATATTTAGACCATAGACTGAAGATAGGGAGAATGGAGAGATGAGGGCAGAGACCTGACCCAGGCACACTAATTACCACTAATCCACTGAGAGCTTAAAACAACAGCCCAACAGCACCGCACACCTCTCTCTCCCTTTTAATCTCTTACGGCGACCACTGCGTGGTCGCCGTCTCCCCTCGCCCGCCAAAACAAACCGTTTGCCACCGGCCCCCCCACTGCCCTAGAATGCCGCCCCATGAGCTTTTACCGCAACCATGGCAAACGGTTTCTTGATCTGGCGCTGGCGCTGCCGGCGCTGGTGGTGTTTTTGCCGTTGATGGCGGTGCTGGCCTTGCTTGTGCGCTGGCGGCTTGGCTCCCCAGTATTTTTTCGCCAGACGCGCCCCGGACTGCATGGCCAGCCTTTCAAGCTGATCAAGTTCCGCAGCATGACCGATACCCGCGATGCGGATGGGGCGCGGCCTGCGGAGCGGCTGCCGAATGCCCGTGAACTTGGCGAAACGAGCTTGATGTTCCTGGTTCATCCGACCCTGACGCAGGCGGAGCTGCAGAAAACGTGCGAGGTGCTGGGAGACGTGCTGGGTAAAGCCGAAAGCTGAAATGGGGACGGGGAGGCTGCAGACTGCAGACCGCAGACTCTTTTGCTCTGGGCTTTTGCCCGCTAATGACGCGAGCAGCGAGCTTGCAAGCAGCAGGCTGCCGGACAGGCAGCAAGGAGCAAGGCGACTGGCAAACTGACACTGATCCACTGGATTCTATTCGTCTTTTCGATATTTAATTGCATCGCACTGCATTAATATTTAATATTGATGCACCATGATAACAAAACAAACATTAAAACAAGTCCTGCTTGATCAGCGGGAAGAGGCGGATCTGCTACTACGGCGCTGCACGGTCGAGCGGGAAGTGGAAGACGAACTGCGGACCAGCCTTGAGGACAAACTGATCAAAGTCATCATGGGCGTGCGCCGTAGCGGAAAGTCGGTTCTGGCGCATCGTATACTCAAGGACAAACCTTATGCAGCGGTTAATTTTGACGATGAACGCCTTTTCAATATCAACACGAATGAATTAGGCCTGGTGCTGGAGTCGGCTCTGGAATTGTACGGCGAGGTGCAGTACCTGCTTCTGGATGAAATCCAGAATGTCGCCGGATGGGAGTTATTCGTCAATCGACTCCAGCGCAACGGCTATGGCGTCATCGTCACGGGCAGTAATGCGCACCTGTTGAGCCAGGAGCTTGCAACGCATTTAACCGGCAGGCATCGTGCCTTCGAGATCTTTCCCTACTCATTCCGGGAGTTCCTGTGCGCAGAACAGGTTGTAATTCCGAAACACCCGAATTACTCGACCAAGGAACAGGCTGAACTTTCCGCGCTTTTCGCTACCTATCTGAAAGAAGGCGGATTCCCTGAAATCAAGGACGTCGTGAATCCACGCATCTATTTGCAGGATTTATATGACCGGGCCATAACAAGGGATATCGCCATGCGCCACGGTGTCCGCCATATCCGGACTTTCAAGGAGATTGCCGGCTATGTCGCGGCGAACTGCGGATCCAAACTCACCTATCAGAATGTCGCCGAGTCCTATGGCCTCGGCAGCATACATACAGCCAAAAACTACATCACGTACCTGCAAGATGCATACTTGTTTTTCGGTGTGGACTCCTTTTCCTTTAAACACAGGGAACGGGTACGCCGTCCCCGGAAAATGTATGGCATTGATACCGGTCTAATTCGAGCGGTGAGCGGCGACGTGGAAAATCGGGGGCTTATGCTGGAAAATCTTGTGTTCGTGGAACTCTTTCGGCGCGGATATGCCGTGAATTATTATGCAGATGCCCATGGTAAATACGAAGTGGACTTTGTAGTTGGCCACCGCAAACCATCGGACGAGATAACACTTGTCCAGGTCTGCACGGATCTTTCGAGACCACAGACGCGCGAACGGGAACTGCGCGGGTTGGTGCAGGCCGCCAAGGCATTCCATGACTTGCCAGACGAGAAACTGCTTGTCTTGACGATGGACGAAAGGGAACCACAGCAATTTGCCGGCCACCACATTACTTGCAAGCCGGTATGGGAGTGGCTTCTGGAGGAAACACAATGAAAATCATATCGGTTGTGGGGGCTCGTCCCAATTTCATGAAGATTGCACCGTTCTGCCACGCGATCCAGCGTTATAACATGCGCATCAAGACTACAGACAGCACAATAAACCTAATGAAGAATGGCGGGATGACCCCAATAGCCCTTTTAGGTATGCGCTTGTTTATAGAATGACCAATATGGAGAAACAGTTGACCAAACGATACGACAAGGTGGAAACGATACGGAGGGCGAGGCGGGCGGCATTCCTGCTGGTACTTTGTGTCTTCGTGTCCGCGGCGCGGGCGGATGTTCTCAATATCGGGTCGAAGACGCAAACCGGAACGCTTGAGGGATACGACGGACGCAGCTTCCTGTTCCGTAATGATGACACCGGCAAGGTTCAGGATGTATCACGCACGTCCATCAAGGATCTGAAGCTGGATAAGCCGCGCAAGGCCGAGGTGGCCCTGATGGGCAAGACCACGCCCGAAGAGATGCTCATGGCAGGATATGCGAAAGGCATGTTCCTCTTCATCAAGGAAGGCAAGAAAGAGATCATCAGCGGGATGAACGTCAAAAGCGTCAAAGTCGACCATGTATCCCGGTTCGGTCGGCCATCGGAACCGGTACCGGAAGCAGTGCAGCAGATTGCCGATGCAGATATCGAGGACCTCCTGGCCCGGCCGGATTTGAGTGCCGACCAGAAAGCGGCGCTGGAACAGTATCAGGCAGCAAGCGGAAAGTACCGCCAGTTCGTGACAGAAAGCTCCTCGATGGTCGAGAGGATGGACACGATGACGGGCAGTGAGCGGCAAGCGGTATTGAACGATTTGCGGCTCCGGAAAGAGGCGGAGCAGCCGCTGAAGCGCGATTTGCAGGCAAGCCAGCAAGCACTGACAGACGCATTCCCGGAACTGCTGACGGCGGAGTGATTATTTCTCGCGCGGGAATGGCCAGGCCATCAGGCCGCCTTCCATGACCTTGACGTTGGTGTAGCCCTGCGCCTCCAGGTAGTTGGC
>CAZZBA010000359.1:0-4370 GCA_964652765.1 uncultured Victivallales bacterium
AAAGACCGCCCTCGCCCGGTTCTGGCCGCTTTCCGGCGAGAAGATCCGGCTAATCGAGGAAAAATACGACACCGCCAAGGGCTCACCCGTCTTCACGGTCGAGGGGAAATACACCACCCGTGGCTGGACGGAATGGACCCAGGGGTTCCAGTATGGCTCGGCCATCCTGCAGTTCGACGCGACCGGCGAACAGGCCTTTCTCGAGGCCGGACGCAACGGAACCGTGAAATTCATGGCCCCGCATGTCTCGCATACCGGCGTGCATGACCACGGCTTCAACAACACCAGCACATACGGCAACCTGCTGCGCCTGATGGGCGAAGGCCGCCTCCCCGCCAACGACTGGGAGGCCGAGTTCTACCGCATGGCGCTCAAGATCTCCGGAGCGGTCCAGGCCGGGCGCTGGAGTCCGGTCGCCGGCGGCAGCGGGTTCATCTACTCCTTCAACGGCCCGCACTCGCTCTTTGCCGATACCATCCGCTCGCTGCGCGCCCTGGCTCTGAGCCACCGGCTCGGCCACGTGATGATGGGCGAGAACGACAAGCCGGTCTCGCTGATGGAGCGGCTGGTCGGTCATGCCCGCACCACCGCCGACTACGCGGTCTTCTACGGCGAGGGCCGCGACTCCTACGACGTGCGCGGCCGCGTCGCCCACGAGAGCATCTTCAACCCCAACGACGGCAACTACCGCTGCCCCAACTCGCAGCAGGGCTACGCCCCCTTCAGCACCTGGACGCGCGGCCTCGCCTGGATCATGTGCGGTTATGCCGAGGAACTCGAGTTCCTCGCCACCGAGGCACCCGAGACGCTGGCCCCCTTCGGCGGGTTCAAGGCCGTCGAGGCGTTCATGCTGAAAGCCGCGCGCGCCACCTGCGATTTCTACATCGCCAACACGGCCACCGACGGCATCCCCTACTGGGACACCGGCGCTCCCGGCCTGGTCAACCTGCCCGGGCTCTACGAGCGCCCGGCGGATCCGTTCAATGCCTACGAGCCGGTCGACAGCAGTGCCGCCGCGATTGCCGCGCAGGGCCTGCTGCGTCTCGGTAACTACCTCAAGGGCGAGGACGGTGCCCGCTACCGCCAGGCCGGATTGACGGTGATGCGCACCCTGCTGGAGGAGCCGTACCTGAGCACAAAGCCCGATCACCAGGGCCTGCTGCTGCACTCGATCTACCACCAGCCGCGCGGCTGGGACCACATCCCCGCCGGCGGGAAGATCGCCTGCGGCGAATCCAGCATGTGGGGCGACTACCACATGCGCGAGGCCGCCCTGCTCGTGCAACGCGAGATCGACCAAAAGCCGTACTACACGTTCTTCAACACCATCTTAAAGTAAGGGCGAGGCCCGCCTCGCCCAAGGCCCGCCTCGCCCCATCATAAACAAGGAGACCACATGATCATCGCAGACTTGAGGAAAATCGAGGGCCGCCGCTATCCGGCCGGGCGTCGCACACAGAATCTCGCTGGCGGCGTCTCGCCCGTTCAGGCGAAGAACTTCGCCATGGGCATGGTCACGCTCGACCCCGACGGCGGCCAGGTTCCCTGGCATAACCAGGAGCAGGAGGAAGTCTACTTCGTGGTCGAGGGCACCGGCGAGATGTGCCTGGGCGAAGAGGTTTCGGAACTGAGCACCGGCCAGATCGTCAAGATCCCGCCGGGGGTCTTCCACCAGCTCAGCAACAAGGGCAAGACCCCGCTGCGCATGATCTACTGCTACGGCCCCGCCGGCGATGTCGCCCACTGGAAGCAGGAGCTCGCCGGCACCCTGCCCGCCGCCGGCAAGGAGGCCCCGCCCCTACCCAAGGGCGCGGCCTACAAACAATGCACGGAACTACCCGAAGGCGGCCCCATCATCATCTAGGCGGAAACATCGGGTTCATTCCTTGATACGCCCTGCCGCCGGGAAACCCCGCGCTCGATCACCATTTTCATGAATATCCACGTGGCCCATCCCAGAACCACCATGGCAAAGATGAACAACGCATATGAAACGCGCCAGTCAATGCCTGCGGTCATCATGCTCCATTCTGACATGCCGCCGATACTCGCGATCAGATTGAGGGGGAGAAAAACGATGTTGATGAGCGTCAGGTTTTTCAAGAGGACATTCATGTTGTTATTCACGATCGTGCCTCGCGCATCCATGAGACCACTGAGCACCGAACTGAAAATGCTTGCCTGACGGCTTGCCTGCGTGTTTTCCAGGATAATGTCATCCAAGAGGTCAAGGTGACGTGGTTCGAACCCATGTTGGCTGGCAATGCTGCGTAGCTTCGCAAGCACGGCACCGTTCCCTTCGATGGCGTCGAGGTAATAAACCAGGCTTTCGCCCAGAGAGAACATCTGAAGGAGATGTTTGTTTTCCATGGAGACGGTGATCTTGGCTTCCAACTCCCGGCTTACGCTGCGAATCACCCTCAAGTGCCCCACGAAATGGCGTACGGTCTGGAGAAGCAGCGCCAGCAGCGTATCCCTTTCGTCTCGAACAGCACGAAACTCGCGGTCGGAGAATACGATGTCGCCCGAAGCACGAATGAAACCGACCCGATCCTGGACAAGGCATACACCGGTGACTGATACACCGAAATCCACGGTCCCCGAAACGGAGGCGGAATCCGGAACCTTCCAGATCAGGAGCAGCCGGCCATTCGATGTTTCGAGACGAGGGACTTCGTCCGGGTCGTGTGTCGACGCCATATTGTAATCATCGAGACGAAAATCCTCTTTTAAGCTGGCTTTTTCGTTATCATTGGGAGCGATTGCCAGCACAACTTGTCCAGACGCTTGATCGGACGCAACCAACCGGTTCTCTATAATCTTGAAGAACTTCATTTTCACCACCTCGTAATGCCGCCTGTCTTTTCCGGCTGCCTGATGCAGAACTGCCCCGCTTTTTTGTCAAGTCTGGCAGGCTTGCCTGCCAGGCGCAAGCCGAAACGCGGCAAGCTTGGATAACCCGGGCGCATCTGCGATTAGGTACATGATGTCTACGAGGCGGGAGATCGCGTTTGCCGGATTGGTCTTGTAACCATTTCCTCCTTCAACGTGCCTTTCAGATACTGCTGCCGGGTCTCCTCCGGGAATTTCTCGATGGCATATCTCAACATGGTTCGCGGCATGCTCCGGTAGTGCCGGATCAGGAAACCTTCCTCCTTGCTTCTATCCCGCTTGCCGACCTCCCGCAGCATCCATCCAACGGCCTTATGAATCAGGTCGTGCGCGTCGGCAACAAGGATTTCGGCGATGTTCAGGGTTTCGTCGAAATCATGATGCCTGATGAAACGGAAGGTGGACAGGATCGCGATCCGGCGTTCCCATGGGGATTCCGAGCGTGCGAGGTCATGCAAGGGCTTGCGTGATCGGCGCTCCAGGTAGGCCCCGACAACATGTTCGGCCGAGACATCGACAAGATCCCAGTTGTTTATGAACGCGGTGTGGTCCAGGTACGCCCGGTAGACCGCCGCCTGTTCGTCAGGCGTGCCTGCCTTGAACTTGAGAGAAAGGATGATCAAGGCAAGGAGCCGCTCTTCATGAATGGCCGACCGCAGCAGGGTCAATGTGTCGGCCAGAGGCAGGGTCCTATAGACGCGCGCAACCCGACGCGTTGCCGGAACGCGGACGCCGATAAACCGATCCCCTTCACCATACTCACCGGAACCGGTCTTGAAGAACCGCTGCAAGAAAACAGCATCCGTCTCATCGGCAGAAGCCCGCAGTGCTTTCCGTATATCTTTTAACATGTTCCCCTTCCGTTTACCAACGTCGCAAGTTATTGAGCGGTTTCTTGTGTTCCTGCAATGTTCTGGTTCAACCTCCGTAACCCGCCTATCGACAATGCGTAACATAGCTGGGGTTTCACGATGATGTAACGCGATTACGAGTGCGGTTTCAGTCACTGTTTCTTGCCGGCGGTGCTTTTGGCCGGGTCGCATGGCCCTCTCGCACCGGTACGGGCAGGGTTTGTGTACTGGCCTGGGCGATGCCCGGCTCTGCGGTCAGCATATCGGCAAGCATGCCATGTGCGGGCATCCGGACCAGCGTGAGATTGCATTCACCGTCCACGATCCGCTGCGTTTCAAGAATCTCGAATACCGTCTGCGCCACCTCGGGGTCACTGCAGATGTTCGCCATCGCCTTGCCGACGATGGCCGGTCGTACCGCGGAGGCCTTGCCGAACTCGATCGCCGCCTGGCGCTCTGCCGTGCTCCTTATGATGCTGACCTGGTTTGCTCCATCCTGCCGGATGGCCGAGGTAACCTGTCGCAGCCGGTTCACCACCTTGCTTTCGATCTGGCGTATCATTTCAGGATCGCGGAAATGTACCTTGCGGATGTAGATGGACCCCAGTTTGTAGCCCCATTCATTCG
>CAZZBA010000360.1:0-4317 GCA_964652765.1 uncultured Victivallales bacterium
AGGCCTCCATCACGAAGGAGCTGCTCGAAATCGGCAGCGCTTCCGCGGCGGAAGGCTAATTTAAACACAGCAATGGCAGGGAAACGAGGCGGGAAATGAAGCAGGGGAAAATCGTCCAGGTGATCGGGCCGGTGGTGGATGTTGAGTTTGCATGCGCCGAGGATCTTCCCGGAATTAATGAAGCGCTGACAGTTGAGCTGGGCGAAGGCGACGAAAAATCGCGGAAACTGGTGCTCGAAGTCCAGCAGCATGTCGGGGGGCATTGGGTGCGCACCATCGCGATGGGAGCAGCCGAAGGACTTCGGCGCGGTATGCTGGTGGAAACCACCGGTGCGCCGATCACGGTCCCGGTCGGGCAGGGCGTGATGGGCCGCATGATGAATGTCACTGGCGATCCGATTGACGGACGCGGCGAAGTGAAGTTCGAGAAACGGCTGCCGATACACCGTCGCCCGCCGGCTCTGACTGAACAGGCTACAAAGCCGGAAGTGCTGACGACCGGCATCAAGGTTATCGATCTGATCTGTCCGTTCCTTAAAGGCGGCAAAGTCGGCGCGTTCGGCGGGGCCGGTGTCGGTAAAACCGTGGTCATCATGGAACTGATCAACAACATTGCCAAACAGCACGGTGGCTATTCCGTCTTTGCCGGAGTTGGCGAGCGTTCGCGCGAAGGTAACGACCTCTATCACGAGATGTCCACCGCCGGCGTTATCAACCAGGCGGATCTGGAAAAGTCGAAGGTGGCGCTGGTGTACGGCCAGATGAACGAGCCGCCGGGCGCCCGCATGCGAGTGGCACTGACCGGACTGACGGTGGCTGAATATTTCCGGGATGAGAAATTCCAGGACGTGCTGCTGTTCATCGACAACATTTATCGTTTCTCGCAAGCGGGTGCGGAAGTGTCGGCGCTGCTCGGGCGAACGCCCAGCGCGGTTGGTTACCAGCCGACGCTTTCCACGGAAATGGGTGAACTCCAGGAGCGCATTACCTCGACGCGTTCAGGTTCGATCACCTCGTTCCAGGCCGTCTATGTGCCTGCCGACGACCTGACCGATCCGGCGCCGGCCACCACATTCGCCCATCTCGATGCGGTCATCGTGCTGGAACGTTCGCTGGCCTCTCAGGGGATTTTCCCGGCGGTTGATCCGCTAGCCTCGAACTCGCGGGCGCTGTCGCCGGAAATTGTCGGTGAAGAGCATTACAACACGGCACGCGGTGTCCAGGCGGTATTGCAGCGCTACAAAGAGCTTCAGGATATAATCGCCATTCTCGGGATTGATGAATTGTCCAACGAAGACAAGGTGATCGTCAGCCGGGCCCGCCGCATCCAGAAATTCCTGAGCCAGCCTTTTACGGTTGCCGAAGTATTTACCGGCCAGCAGGGACGCCAGGTACCGGTCGATGAAACCGTGCGCGGGTTCAAGGAAATACTGGAGGGCCGGCACGACTCCGTTCCGGAATCCAATTTCTACATGAAAGGCAATATCGCGGAAGCGATCGAAGGGCTGTAATCATGGCGGCATTGTTGAAGGTTAAAATCATTACACCGAAAGAAGTCGCCTATGACGGCACGGCTCTGGCGGTCACCATTCCGGCCGAGCATGGCGAAATGCAGGTGTATCAGGGGCATATTCCTGTGCTGGCGCGCGTGGTCAGTGGAGTCGTCCGTATCGAGAACCAGGGAGAACCTGCCGTTTGCTTCGAGGCCGATGAAGGATTTGTCCGTGTCACGCACGATGAGATCAGTCTCCTCATTGATACGCTAAAACCCCTGAAAACAGCGGGTGAATAGCTGGCGGATTTCACGAATCCCTAGAGCAGACCGCCTGTCGATGTTGGTTATCGCTTGCAACTGTCTCCCGAAACGGCTAGTATACCACACATGTTCAAGGTCAGTGATATAGAATCGTGGGGGAGCATGGGCCTGTCGGTCTTGAGCCGCTGGCCGGCATGGTTTCGATTCTCGCCGACATCGATTTGGACAGCCATTCTTTCCGGTTATCCATCAGGCACCTGGAGCACACCATCCGATGTCGTCGGCAGCAAGGCGCATATCCTGACCGGACGCCTGTGTGGGAGCTTGCTGTAGATGACGATTTTTATTGCTAGTCTTGCCGTCGCATTGTGCGTTTCGTTCTTCTGTTCGCTCGTGGAGGCGGCGTTGCTGAGCCTCACGCCCAGCCAGGTCGCGGACCTGTCGTCGCGACACCCGGCAATCGGCGCGATCTGGCGCAGGTTCAAATCGAATATAGAGCGTCCGATCGCGGTGATCCTGACCCTGAATACAGCCGCCCACACCATTGGTGCGGCGGTGGCCGGATCTCAGTTCGACGATCTGTTCGGCGAGCAGTGGATCTGGCTGTTCTCGCTGCTCTTCACGTTTGCCATGCTCCAGTACACCGAAATCCTGCCCAAGACCCTCGGTGTCTATTTCAACCAGACGATTGCGATGTGGGCAGCCAGGCCATTGTCGGTGCTCGTGAAGGTGTTTACGCCCGTGATTCACGTCCTGCAGTTCCTGAACCGCCCGTTCGAGGGGCGGCGGGCCGAGAAGAGGGCACCGTCCACGCTGGAAGAGATCGCCTCTCTGGCGATGATGGCGCGGGATAGCAAGCACATCGGAGCGCACCAGGAGCAGATCATCAGCCGGGCGACGAAGTTGTCCCAGACCAATGCCCGGCAGATCATGATCCCGGTCGAGCAAGTATCCATGTTGTCCAGGGAGCAGTCGATGATGGATGCCCTTATTGCCGCCCACATCGATGCTCACACGCGCTTCCCCGTTTGCCAGGACGGTGACCGGAACCGCATCGTTGGCTACGTGAACTTCAAGGAACTGGTTTACTACATGCGCACCAATCCGCGCGATCCAAGCATGCAGGGTATCATTCGTCCCGTCCACTTCGTGGAGCCCGGTGCCATGGTACCGGATATCCTGAAAGTCTTCGTCGACCAGCATGAGCACATGGCGATTGTCCGGGACTCCGCGAACCGGTGCCTGGGGTTGATCACCATGGAGGATATCATCGAGGAGCTGGTCGGGGATATCCAGGACGAGTTCGACCGGCTGCCTCGCCATGTCCATTCGCTCAGCGGGGGCACCTGGATGTTCGGCGGCGGCGTACCGGCAGCCGAGGTTGTCGCCAAGCTCGGCGGCTTGCCTGTGCCGGCTGGTGGATCCCTGGCTGCCTGGCTGGCCCGCCAACTGGAGCAGCCTCCCAAGCCAGGCCAGGCCATCCGCCACGATGGTATCGAGTTTGTTGTGCGACGTGTCAGGCGCGGGCGTATTTTCGAGGTCTCGGCCTGCATGAAACACGAATCGTGATAGGCGGCAAGGTGTTCCATGGATTCGGGGGAGGATGTGAAAATGACAGTCTCATCAACGTCTGCCGGGCAACCGCATAAGTTCACTCTAGGCAGGCATTTCCGATCCCGGTTTGTCTCGGGGCTGTTTGCGCTGATCCCGCTGGCCGTGACGGTATTCGTCCTGAAGCTGGTGCTCTCGACCTTGGAGTCCGCGGCCATGCCGTTTGTCAGGCCGCTGTTGAGCACCGCCCCGCGGTTTATGCTGGTCATCATCGCGGTTGTCCTTATGGGTGTGTTTATCTACCTGATCGGGCTGATTGCCAGCCATATCGTCGGCCAGCGGGTGATCCGGTGGGGCGAAGCCTGGCTGCTCAAGCTGCCGCTGATCAAATCCGTTTATACCGCTTCAAAACAGGTTGTAGAGCTTTTCTCAACAAACTCGGCCGCCGCCTTCAAGGCCGTCGTCATGGTTACTTTCCCACATCCCGATTCGATGTCCATGGGTTTTGTCACCGGTACCATGCTGGATCCGGAAGGCCAATTACGCTACCGTGTATTCGTACCGACCGCACCCAATCCGACCACCGGGTTAATGGTTATCCTGCCGGAAAAGGAGATCACTTTTACCGACATTCCGGTGGAGGATGGCATTCGCATGATCGTTTCCGGGGGCATGCTTGCGCCAGCGAAGTTCAAGTCCGTACCCTCGCGACTTGCATGCCCCCTCTGATGCTGAGCATGTTCCCATGACGGATTCCTTTACGCGTTGCGCAAAAGAATAATGACGATTGTCGGGTAAAGGCCATGAATTCACAGGACTTTGTCAAATTCGCACTTCAGATCTCGATGATGCTGGGCTTTGCTTTGCTATTCGGGCAACTGATGCGCCGTATTAAACAGCCAGCCGTGCTGGGCGAGATGATCGGCGGTATTATCCTCGGGCCGACCGCCTTTGGCCTGCTGGCGCCATGCCTGTTTTCTTCGCGAAGAGCATCAACCAGCGCTTTATGG
>CAZZBA010000361.1:0-4295 GCA_964652765.1 uncultured Victivallales bacterium
TTATTTTATCATCGGCACCCGGGGCGGCAAGCGCCTGTTCCACGGCGGCAAGGCGTTCATTTCCGGCGGTCGCGACCCCCTTGATCTGGGGCACGTCGAGGCTGGCCTCGTAGAGCTTGCCCTCTTTGACCAGGCCTTCCACACGGTCCAGATCAGCAGCGATGCTTTGCTGGATTTCCCGTGCCGCGCGGGCCAGGTATTCGACGGTTGGCAGCTCGTTCCTGCCGACCGTACCCGAGGCGATCAGCTCATTTGCCAGCTTCTCGCTGCCGGCATAGTCCCTTTCCCAGTACGCGTCGCGGGCGGGTTTGAGTATTGCCGGTGCGTTTGTTGAAAACGGCGACGGCGGAGCGCCGACAATCTGCAGGCGCTGGCGCGGGGCAACCAGCACCACGCCGGTCCCGGCCCCCACCTTGCAGCCTTCGGTCTCGATCAGACTGCCGTCGGACATCCTGTTGCATTCACGGTACCAGCGGTGGTTCTTCCAGAAGTTTATGAATGCCGCCTTGCTGTGGGCATGTGCGCCCAGCGGGGTCCAGAAGTTGTTCCAGAAGTTGCCGCCGTGCCCGTCGAACGTGTTGTTCCAGGCGTAGGCGCTGATCAGCGAGCAGAAATGCGCGGCGCGATAATTGCCCGAGAAGCCCATGAGGATGCCTGCGGCTGACAAGCCACCGTTGTATGTATTCATCTGTCCGTTAGCCAGGGCTGCCGGATCAAAGGGCGCGGGAACCGGACGCTCGCAATCGCCGACCCCGTAAATCAGGTACCCGGTCTCCGCACGATCATCCCCGAAATGCTTTAGCGCCAGCTGGTAGGATGCCATGTCGATATCCAACCCCGCCTTCACGGCGAAATTCATCCCCATCGCCCCCGGCAGGCCGGCATTGGGCATCAGCCCGTAATGCGGCGCGCCCTGGGCGTCATGCCGCCATCCACCCTCCTCCTTGACCTGGCTCGCGGTCAACCTGTCGCAGACGTGTTTCAGGTAAGGGAGTACATGTCGGTCTCCCGTGGCGAGGAAGTATTCCCCAAGCAGGATTGCCTCGGCGGAGTTATGCCAGCTCTTGCCAGCATTGATCGGCGTGATCGGGGCCGTCGGATCGCGTTCCGCCATGATCTTGTAGACAATCCGGCGCACATAGCCCTGCAGTTCGGGGTTGCCCGTAGCGAGCATGAAGAGCGCGTCCGTATTGAGGAACCCGGCTCCGGCGCGATTAGCGACCACCCAGTTTTCCAGATCGGCGATGATCTTCTCGGTCTTGGGGCAATCGTAGGGTGCCGTGGCGCTGTATGTGCCCATCACTTCCAGCGTGACCTCGACATTGATGTTCCGGCCATCCCTGCGGACCCCGAGGACCAGCTTGCCGTTCGCCTCTCTCGTTTCGCTCTGGGTAATGGCATCGGCCATCACCTCCCATGCCTTCTCGCCCAGCATATTGCCGTTGGCGCTGTAGATCACATCCCCTTCGGCGAGCTTGCCATCGGCCGGGGAACCGGCCTTGATCTCGCGCACTCCCATGTTCGGACCGAAAGGCCCCGTCCGGACGCCCACTGGTCCCAGCCAGCCGGTGAAGTTCTTGTACCCGTGCGTCTGGAGCTGGCCGTTGACGAGCGTGACATCGTTCTTCTCCCACTCATTGGCCGGTGTGCGATACTCCATGGGCAGATCATCGTCAGCGTTGGTGATAAACCACTGGTAATCGGCCTTCTGGCTCCGGAACGGAATCGCCGGCAGCTTGTCGGCATTGACCAGGCCCTGGTCCGGTCTCCGGTTCCAGTTGTAGCGGACGTACAGGATCCGGGGTACGGTTTCGCTCTTGATCCGGATGGTCTCGCCATCAATAGTGGCTTTCGCAGGGCTGTATTCGCCCTCCACGCCGGCTGCTTCAAAGTAATCCAAGGCGTCGCCCTCGGCGCTAAGCCCCGTTGCGGTACCTTCCTTGAAGTGGATGGTCGCCTCGCTGAAGTTTGTGTCCAGCCGCTCAAACAACGGCCCGGTCGCCATGACGCCGGACTGCTTGTACACCGCGCCTTCCACCCAGCGGAGGCAGCGGCTGGCCAGCAGTACCTCGTCCTGCGGCTGCGCACTGAAAGGGACATTTTCTGAACCCGGCACTATAATGCCGACATTCGGATTGCTCTGCGCCGTCAACCGATGAAGCTCCCGCATCTCGCGATGATGCTGGCCAAGGGTGTTCAGATCTGATCCCGGGGGGAGAATAAGCCCGAACGGCAGATCACTCCCGCCCAGAGCATCACGCCATACGCGGGGGATCCGCGGCGTTGTCACGGGCTCCATCCGGAAACCGACTTTACGGGTATCGTATGTCTCGATGTAGGCCTGATTCAGTTCCGCGCGATCAAGTTGCCTGCCGTCCCGTTCAAGTGCCGCGTAGCGGATGTACGGGTAGTCATTGCCCAGCTGCACAACCGCGGCCTTCAAGGCGGTTCCTTTCAAAGGGTTCAGCACCGCATTGTAACCCCCGGCCGGGAACAGGGCCTTCGCCACGACATTGGATTCGACCGTCTTCTGCCTGGGCATTGGCACGCCAGTGGCTTCGGCCACCAGCAGTTGATCGTAGTACGGGAGCAGTCCCGGAACATCGCTCTTTCCATAGAGTTTCTCCGTCTCCTCCAAGGCCTCGCGGCTCAGCCAGCTAACCGGGAAGGCCGCCCCGAGGTTCAGGTCTATCATCCCGATCGGGGCATCGCCCTTCGAGGCCAGATCGCGCCCAAGGTAATACGCTGCCGCCGACATCCTCAGCGCCGAATCCCTGCCGACTACCGTCCACCCGCTTGTCGCTTCGTCCGCAAGATCACGCTGCGGTTTGGTGGCGGGGATCGTCCGAATGGAGATGGAGCGGTAAAGGGGATTCTCCTTATGCCCGCCTGCCGCCGACTTGCCTTCCTTGTCGCGGCCGAGGGAAACGTCAATGCTGGTCTGCCGGGCAAACAGGAAAACGTCGCCAACCAGGATGTTGCCTATGGAGAGCGACTGGCCGGATTTGACGCTTGCAACCGTCATGTCCAGGGGGGTGGCGTTGGCCGGCATCGGATCAAGCGTTATCGACCACGCGCCCTCCTTGTCCGCGGTTGTCGTCTTCTGCTGCCCGGCGAAAGCCACGGTGACTTCAGCGTCCGGCCCTGCAACCCCTTTGACGATCACCGGCTTTTCCCGCTGCAGCACCATGCCGTCCCCGAAATGACGGCTCAGGCGGAGCGCTTCGGCACCCCGTGCGGGAATACACATCACGGCGCCAAGCAGAAGCATGGCACCCACGCTGGTCACAGTCTTTGGTCTCATCGAGTCTCCTTTATCCTGCCGCCTTCCTGGCGGTTATCCCGGAGTCTATCGTATGCCCACACCACTCGCAAGACACGAACTGGCGTGTACGCGCCTGCTCTTTCATCGATGGGTGCTGAAATCGGGACACGCTATTCGTGTGGTTTATTGCTCGCGGACGTAGACCCGGTCCGCGATTCTCGGTGCGGATCGGATTTATACTGCTTTACCAAGGTGAGAAAGCTTGTTAAGTTCATCATCTATGCAAGGCGATAAAAAAGAGCGTGATAACCGTTTTGACCGGGCGGAGCTGGTGATCTGGGTTGGATTCTGGGGGAATGCATTCCTGATGGTCATGAAGCTTGCGGCCGGATGGTATGGCAAATCCGAGGCGGTGTTTGCGGATGGCATGGAGAGCATGTGCGATTTCTTTGCTATCGGGACCGCGCTGGTGGCTTTACGGATGGGTCGCAAGCGTTATGACGTGGAGCACCCGTACGGGCATGGCAAGGTGGAGAGTTTCGCGGCGATCCTGGTGGCGGTCTTCATCATCCTGACGGGCGTGGCTATTTTCGTCAAGGCGGGGCATGTGGCGTTATCGCACACGCTTGAGCCACCGGCCCTCATGGCCGTCATCGCGGCGGCGGTCACCATCCTGATCAAGGAAGGGCTTTGTCGCTTCACCCTGCATGTCGCCGGCAATTTGAACAGTCCATCGGTATTGGCGGTGTCGAAGGATCACCGCAAGGATGCGATCACGTCGATTGCCACGCTGGTGGGTGTCAGTGGCGCCTATTTCGGCTGGCGGATCATGGATCCGCTGGCGGCCGGTGTCTCCGTGATATTCATTTTGAAAATCGGCTGGGAGACGCTATGTTCGGCGCTGGCGGACTTGATGGATGCCTCCCTGCCTGAGGAGTTGCTGAAGGAAATGACCGCGACGGCCGCCGCCGTTGATGGTGTGTCCGCGATCCATGAGATCCGCGGCCGTCGTTCGGGCCAATACATGATT
>CAZZBA010000362.1:0-4281 GCA_964652765.1 uncultured Victivallales bacterium
CACCGGCTTTGGTCAGGCCGAAACCAGCGCCGCTCATCACCCCGCCGAGGGTCAACGTAGTGGCCGCGTGTGTGACCGTGACCTGCCGTGTGCCGGTCAACAAGACTCCGCCGGTGCCCATGTCAAGGTCGCTGGCGGCGCCATTGCTGCCAGCGAAGGTCACAGTGCCGCCGAAGGCCATCCCGGGGTTATAGGTCATGGTGACCGCCGAGCCGCTGGTATTGTCGATCGTACCACCCGTGATGTAGAAATCTTTACTACTGCCAGAAGCGGTGTTGTTGTCCCAGATCGCATTGTTGTTGTTGAGGTACAGCGTGCCGCCGCTCAAGGTGGTCCCGTTCTTAGTGTTCTTCAAGCTGCCGGTGCTGATGTTCAGGGTCCCACCACTGATAGTATGGCTGTCACCATCAAATGTGCCGGTCAGCTCCCAAGTGCCGCTGGTCACCCACAATTTAACGTAATTATTAGCAATATTCCCAGTGAAGCTGTTGCCCGTCGTGCTACCTGCCAGGTTGTAAATTCCAGCTCCGTTCAGTGCTCCGAGCATCTGGCTACCCGATGCCGGACTGAAAGTGATTTTGGGATTAGTAGTACCCGTGATGCTGATCGCCGCACTTGGCGCCCCGGTGATGGCGGAATCGATCCTGGCCATTTCAGCATAGTTGGCACTGTTCACGCCAGCGAAGGTGATGGTGCCACCGGAGAGGAAATCCAGCGTGCTGCCTGTGATCGTGTATTTGTTGGCCGCGGTCAGACCGTTGAGCGTGAGATATTGGATATTGATGGCCTGGCCCAGCGAGACGGTGCCGGCCGTTCCCTCGAAGATGGCGGCGGCACCACTGACCCAGGTGGTCGTGTCGTAGGGGCCGTTGGTGACGATTCCCCAGTTGGCGGTGGTCGTGTCCCAGGTTTTGGCGCCTGAGGAGTAGAGGGGCAGGACGGTTGCGAAGTTCCACGTCGTGGTGTTGGCTATCCCGACAAAGGTGTTGTTGCCCAGGTCCTTGATTGCTGTCGCAGGGATCCGGACGGCGTAGTTCTTGCCGGCCACGAGGTTCGCCGCCGGGTTGATGGTCAGGACCCTGCCGGAAATCAAAACCTGATTGGTGTCGGTGACAGCGATGGTCATCTGCGTCCCGTCGGTCAGGTTCGTGAACGTGATGTCGCCGGTGCCCCGCACGATGCTTTCGCTGAAGGTCGCCACGAGGTTCGCAGCGGCCGACACGCCGATGGCGTTGTCCGCCGGGCTGAGGGTGATGATCTCTGGCTTGATGGTGTCGGGGATGTTTATATTCACATAAACATAATAGTCCGTTTCATAAGTTGGATCCAATTGCGAGCCGACATCGCCTTCAACAGTTGGATCCGCTTCTGTTATGAATTCGTTTTCCACCATGAGGTATTTTCGACCATAGACCGTCAGGATCTTGTATTGATATGCCCTGTCGACATACATTCCGAAGGCCATGTCGCCCGAGTAGCGCATGGGATCGGGCCAGTTCCCTCCTGGATCAACAGCGCCGTCTGACGCGAAGGAGTAACCATAGGAGAATGAGTTGTCGGTTGACAACGGAACCTGATTAGCGGCCAACTGTTTATAGATGAGGGCCAGGGCGGCCGCTTCGTCTTTCACGTGTTCATGGCTATTGAGATATTTCCACATCCCGTGAACGGCCGGGTTGGGTTGAAAGTTTCCATCCCAGACATAGAGATCGTCATCGTTGCCGCTCACCTTCCATGCGGAGGTCTTCTTTGGCCGGGTGTTTACAAATAGTTTTCCCGCTTCGGAGAACATGAAGACTTGACCGAAGCTTTGTCGTTTGATTTCGCCGCCGTCCGGGATCACGTAGATGCCCCGTTCGCTGACCAACTCCTGGGGCATGTTGGTATAGGCCGGAATGAGCAATTGCAGCGCATCATCATGGATGGCGGGACTCGCCATATCCAAGCCTGTCTTCAATGCGCTGGCCCCCGTGACTTCAAAATAGGGGACCGAGTCCACATACGCATTGAGCATAGGGGGGAAGATTGTCGCGTACGTATCCGGATCGGCAATCAGCCGCGGGCTATTGCTGCGGGCTCCGCCCCTGAGCCAATACTCTTCGTGCCCCGCCAGGGTGACGAGCAGACTTGTGTAGGTTTTCAGCGTTGCGGTGTCGACATGTTGCAGCAGGCCCAGCGCCCACTGTTTGACGAACCAGGAGGTTTGGGGGTCTCTGATGAGGGCTTCGATCCGGGCCCACATTGCGGGTGTGACCTTGGAAGGATCCTTGTATTGCGTCCGCCAAGTTCCCAGGATCTCATGCAGAGCCATGACACCCATGTGCTGCAATCTCGCGTCGTCCGCGTTGATAAGATACGACAGCATGGAGTCTTTTCCCAATCGAATAATCGCCCAGATGGCGTCGTTTCGATAGGTGATTTCCGGGTGATGCAGATAGGTCAGGATGTCCGTGTCGGAAACCGTGCTGCTGCCCAGCAGCTTGGAGACGGCCTGGTACGAATGTAAATTCGGTACTTCATTGGTTACGTATTGCGGACTCCACGGACCATTTGTCACACAATAGGGCGAGCTGAACGCATCGTCGGCTGCGGTTCCCCATGGACGCACGGGCAAGCTGAAGGACTGGGCCCTTGGCGCACTATTGGTTGAACCGAAAAGGTGCAGGTGCTTCCGCGGCAGGGTATAGTTCAAGGCATAAAACGTACCCCAGCCATTTTGACTCTCGCCCGTCGACTTGTCGTAATTGCTTTCCGATCCTCCGGCGATGCCGATGCCGCCATCATGACGGCGGGAGAGTTCCAGAATCCACCATCTGGCGTCCATGAAGGCGCGGTATTGCGTGGGGAGCTTTTCCGTCATCAGTCCCATCGATACGGACTTCCAGATTTCACCGATGCCCCCTCCTGTATGCCCCATGTGATAGTCATTCATGCCATAGAAGAATTTCGTGGCGCATCGCTGCGCGGCCTGGGCATAAATCGAATTCTGCCCATCGGGGGTTAGCCGGCTTGCGGCAGCCATTGAAAGAGCCAAGCCGCCGGTTTTGCCATTGTCGTCGTTGAAGCCGGTCTTCGGGGTGTAGTCGCCGTAAGGCACGCCGCCGCGACCGGAGTAGCGGTAGAAGTGGCGCAGGGAACTCTCGAGGGTGGCACTGTCGACGTTAATGCCGCATGTTTTTGCGAGCAGCAGGAAGGTGAGGGCGTGCACGCCTGACGCATTCATGTGTCCGCCGGATTGATATCTGAAGGAGGCGCCGCGGCCCGACCAGCCGCCGGCGTAGATGGTGTCTCTCAGCTCGTCCGCCGCCTCCTGCATGAGGGGCAGCACCACGGGGTCCCCGGTCCGTAGATAGTATTCGGCGATGCCAATCCCCTCATAGCCGATCGTCCAGTTGTTGCCGGCGAAACTTGCCCGGTTTTGCATCCAGCCGCGTACCACGGCGAGGTCATTTGTGTCTCCGGTCGAGAGCAGGAACAAGACCGCTCCCCATTCATTCCGGCCCTGTGCGGCGAGCAGGTTTGCCAGATTGCGCACGATCAAGTCCGATTTCGCGCAATTGAGCGGCCAGGTCGCACTGTAGGAGCCCATAACGGGGATGTTCACCACCACCGGCCCGAGGTTTTGGATCTGGAGGGAGATGATGCCATCGCTTGCTTCCGCATCCGTGATGATTTTACCGAGAACCACGCGCGGGTCCACGCCGGTCAGCGAAACCCCGTTGATGCTCTGGATGATCTGGCCTGCAGCGAGCGTGCCGGTACTGGCGGCCGGAGACCCCGCCTCGACATTGGAGATTTCCATCGTCCAGCCGGGGGATTTGATCTTGATGCCAATACCCACGGGGCCGAAGTTCTTGATCTGCCAGCCCGTCGTGTTATTGGCTGTCGGAGCGGGGAGGAAAAAAGCATTGGTGGTGAGGACGTAACTCGGGGGCGCCCAGCTACCGGATGCGATGCCGGGTGCGGTAAGGACTGCGACGGCGATGAAAACGGCGGAGATAGTTTTGAATATGGCTTTCATACGTTGTTCACTTCATACGTTGTGGCGGTGCGTCATTTTTCAGGATTACCGCAGCAAGATCAGGCTGGGCATATCCTTCATGGGGGGCTGGTCGAGGGTGATCGCCACATCGTCAACGGTCGAGGTCCCGCCCTTCACGTGGAACTGGGTGAAGGCGGTCGCGGTCGGAGTGTAGAAGCCGAAGCGCCCGGCGCGCACATCGTCAACGTACAGCACCCAGGTCTTTGACGCGTAGTCGCTGAGGATCGTGAAACGCACCC
>CAZZBA010000363.1:0-4247 GCA_964652765.1 uncultured Victivallales bacterium
GCCGATCTCTCCCGCCTTCATCCTCTCCAGTTACCCACTCGTTTTCGCCCACCGCTGTTGGCGGCTGGCTTGTTAATTTCTTATAAATAATTAATGATAAGCATGTTAACGATCATGGTGCCGGGTTGGGCGAGGCGTGAAGAAAACGGCGATTGATTTCAGGGTGGTGAAAGAGTAGTATGACGGGCCGTTATGTCATTGAAAAAACCCGTCATCGTTCAACGCTCGCAGCATACCATTTCGCGCCAGGATATCGATCCGGACGCGCTGAGTGTGTTGCGGCACCTCAACCGCAATGGTCACAAGGCTTATCTCGTCGGAGGCGGAGTGCGCGATATCCTGCTGGGGCGCAAACCCAAGGATTTCGATATCAGCACGGATGCCGAACCGCCCCGCATACGCAAACTGTTCCGTAACTGTTTCCTGATCGGGCGGCGTTTCCGTCTGGCGCACATCCGGTTCGGGCAGGACAAGGTGATCGAGACCAGTACCTTCCGGCGTTCGCCGGTGGAGTCGGCTGACGATGCAAATGAAGGCGAGCTGCTGCAGTTGGATGATAATGCGTTCGGCACACCGGAGGAAGATGCACGCCGGCGCGATTTCACGATCAACGCCCTGTTCTATGACCTCAGCGACTTCTCGTTGATCGATCATGTCGGCGGCCTCAACGACCTGCGCAAGGGGCTCCTCCGCTCCATTGGCGATCCCAATGTCCGTTTCCGCGAGGATCCGGTGCGGATGCTGCGGGCCGTGCGGTTCGCGGCGCGACTCGACTTCCGGATCGAGAGCGCCACGCGCAAGGCGATCATCAAGCATCATGCGGATATCTCCCTGGCGTCTCCCGCCCGTCTGCTCGACGAGATCTACAAGCTCTTCGCGTTCCGCTCGGCCGAGGCGGCGTTCTTCCTGATGTGGGAACTCAAGCTGCTTTCCGCGCTGCTGCCGGCACTGCACGACTATGTTGAAAAGAGCGGGAAGCACAATTCGCCCCTGTGGCGCTATCTGGCCGCGCTGGATTCCGGCGAGCATAGTCCCGATAATCCCGGGCATGCGCTGATGCTGAGTGTCCTGTTCTGTGAACCGGTGAGTTTGCATGTTGGCAAGGCACGCCATGGCGGCGGCGAGGATGCGGACAGGGATTTGATTGACGCGTTCCTGGCACCGATGGCGATGCGCTTCAAGATCCCCAAGGCGGTTCGTTTCCGTATGGTGAGGATGCTGGAGAACCAGTTGCGGATGGATCAGGCAGCATCGGCAAAGACGGATGGCAAGGGGCGCCGCAAGTCATCGGCCGGGCGCCTGGTTCATCACGAGTCGTTTCCCGAGTCCCTGGCGTTGCTGGAGATCCGGGCCGCATCCGGTGCCGCCGAGCCGGAAACGCTTTACTTCTGGAAACAGGCGGTGGAGACCGAAGGCAAGTCCGGCGGCGGAACGGGCGAGTCAGGGCCGGATGTTCCGGATGACGGACTCCATCCGGTGCGCCGTCGTCGTCGTCGCAGGAAGCCGAGCAGTCATGCAGTTGCAGGTTCTTGATCTCGGGCGGCTGTCGTTCGGGGCGGCGTTCGAGCGGCAGGAGTCGCTGGCGGATGCCCGCCGGCGCGAGGTGGCCGGTGATACGCTGATGCTGGTGGAGCACGATCCGGTCTACACGCTGGGGCGCAATGCCGATCCGGGCAATGTCCTTTCCTCGGAGGCGGATCTCCTCTCGCGGGGTATCGCGCTTGTGCGCACCACGCGCGGCGGCCAGGTGACCTATCACGGTCCCGGTCAACTGGTCGGCTATCCAATCCTGCGGCTTGCGACAGGCAAGGGGCGGGGCGTGCTCTGGTACGTCTCGCAGCTTGAGGCTGTCATGATCGCGGTGCTGGCCCGGTTCGGGGTCGAAGGGCGGACGGACCCGGTCAATCGCGGGGTCTGGATCGGCCAGGAAAAAGTGGCCGCGCTGGGGGTGCGCGTGGCGGGCGGGGTGACCATGCACGGGTTCTCGCTGAACGTCAATGTCGCCTTGGAGGACTACGCGGGGATCGTGCCCTGCGGGATTCCCGACCGTGGCGTGACCTCGTTGCACCTGCATGTTCCCGGTGTGTCGATTGAAACGGTCAAGCCCGTGGTTACGGATGTATTCAAGGAGGTTTTTGGCTATGAGTAAAGGCAGCATCACGATTCTGGATCGCACCCGGTACCTGGAGCGGCTGGACCAGTCGCGACAGGCGTTCCACCGGCAATACCTGGCGATGTATTCGAGCATCATTGACGGGATCGTGACCGACCCTGTGCTGATGACCGTGCCGCTCGACGACCACCTGGTCCACCGCGGCGACGGCGTTTTCGAGATGTTCAAATGCGTGGACGGGGGCTTGTATAACCTGGATGCGCATTTGCGGCGGCTTGCGTCATCGGCGGGATCGATAGGGATCACGCTGCCACAGGCGCTGCCCCGGTTGCACCAGACCGTACTGGAAACCGTCCGGGCGACCGGCGTGCGCGACTGCTCGGTGCGGGTCTTCGTCTCGCGCGGCCCCGGCAGTTTCGGGGTCAACCCCTACGACTGCCCGGCGTCGCAGTTTTATGTGATCGTTGGCACGCTGGCTCCCTCCTTCATGACGCTGCACCCGCAGGGCGCGGCGGTCAACGTCTCCTCGGTGCCGTTGAAGCCTGCCTTCTTCGCCACGATGAAGAACTGCAACTACCTGCCGAATGTATTGATGAAAAAGCAGGCTGTCGATGCCGGCGTGGATTTTGTAGCGGGGTTTGACGCGGCCGGCCATCTGGCCGAGGGGGCGACTGAGAACTTCGGCCTGGTAACCGGGGAGGGGGCACTGGTGTGTCCGCGGCTCGATAATGTGCTTTGCGGCACGACCATGGTCCGTGTACTTGAACTGGCTGAATCGCTGGTGACCGACGGGACGCTGCGTTCCATCCGGTACGGGGATCTGACGCTTGCCGACATGCATCAGGCCCGCGAGATCCTGATCTTCGGCACGACAACCGATGTAACGCGCGTCCGCTGTTTTGACGGACGCACGATGCCCGAAGACAGCCCCGTGTTCACGGTGCTCAGCCGACTGCTGCAGGAAGATATCCGCCACGGCAAACCGCCGCGGCGGACGCTGATAGACGTGCCTACTCGATCCTGATCTTGCGGGTCTTGACCTCCTCCCGTTTGGGGATGACCACCTCGAGTACGCCGTGCTTCACCTTGGCCGTGATGCCGTCGACGCTGACCGCGTCGGTAAGCGTGAAATCGCGATGGTAGTTGCCGACACCGTATTCCTGTCCGGCAAGCCTGCAGCCCTCCGGCCCGTTCACGGCGGCGGTGGCATTGATCGTGAGCACATTGTTCTCGACCGTCACCTCCACATCCGCCTGCGAGGCCCCGGGGACATCGGCAATCAGCCGGATCCGCTCGCTGTCCTCGAGAATGTCCACATCGGGCACATAAGTCGCCACCGCCTGTGGCGCTACCGCCTTCTCCACCTTGGCCACCTTGTCCTGTTTCTCCGTACTCATGCTATGCACCTCCTTTGCTGGCAGGCCTCTGATCAGGCCGCCTCGATCTTGATCTTCTTCGGTTTTTCCTCTTCCGACCGCGGAATGCTCACGCGCAGGATTCCGTCCTTGAAGGCTGCCCGCACACCTTCCGGTTTCGCGCGGAAGGGGAGCTGCAGGGTACGGCTGAAATCCCCTGCCGGACGTTCCTGCCGATGGATGGTTTCGCCTTCCCTCTGCGGTGTGTTGTTGATCTTGCCGCTGATGGTCAGCTCGTCCGCCATCACGCTGATGTCGACGTCGGCGGGATTGGCTCCCGGCAGTTCCGCATCCACCACCAGTCCGTCGGGCGATGCCCATACATTCATCAGCGGATACCGGTAACTACGCTCGCCGGACCGCCGTCCGGACCGTCCGTCAATAGCGCGGTTCATGCTCTCCTGCAGCGACTCCAGCTCATCGAAGATCGACCACGGGCTCCGTGGCCATGTCGTCAGTTCAAACATCTCACACCTCCTTTTTATTGTCCGTTAACGCTTCGTCTTGTTTCGACCTCTATTGCCATCGCCCGTCACATTCTTCACATCACCTCCTCGACTTGATGCCTCTTTTGACGGTTCTAGAAATAGCATGGCCCGTGCCAAGTGATTTCCGGTTGATTGATATTGTTGTAAATAATTTATGTTGAAATATTTATATAATAATTTAATATGACTATCGGGTTGAGTAAGGTGGCGTCAACATGTAGTATACCGCCT
>CAZZBA010000364.1:0-4247 GCA_964652765.1 uncultured Victivallales bacterium
GCGGGGCGGACATGCTCACAAGGCTTTGCATCAATTGATTATCGCCATGTCCGGCAGTTTCGACGTGATGCTGGATGACGGGCATGAGAAGAAGTGTTTTCATCTGGCGCGGTCGTACTATGGGCTTTACGTGTGCCCCATGATCTGGCGCGAATTGACGAATTTTTCTTCGGGATCTGTGTGCATGGTGCTGGCATCTAATCTGTACGATGAGAATGATTATTATCGTAATTACGAAGAGTTTCTGAAGGAGGTTGTGTTATGAAAGTGCCGTTTCTTGAATTGCTGCCGACCTATAAAGAACTCCAGCCGGAGTTCGATGCCGCCTATCACCGCGTGATGGAGTCAGGATGGTATCTGCTGGGCAAAGAACTCGAAGCCTTCGAGGCCGAGTTCGCCAAGTACTGCGGGGCCAAACATTGTGTCGGTTGTGGCAATGGCCTCGACGCTTTGCATCTGATTCTTCGCGCTTATGACATCGGGCCTGGGGATGAGGTCATCGTTCCGGCGCACACCTTCATCGCCACCTGGCTGGCCGTGAGCTATGTCGGCGCCACGCCGGTTCCAGTGGATGTCGAACCTGTCTATTACAACCTTGATCCCTCGAAGATCGAGGCGGCGGTCACTTCCCGCACGAAAGCGATCATGCCGGTTCATTTGTACGGCCATCCGGCCGACATGGCACCGATCAACGCCATCGCCAAGAAGCATGGATTGAAAGTCATTGAAGACGCGGCACAGGCGCATGGAGCGGCTTATCACGGTGTCCGTTGCGGCACCCTTGGGGACGCGGCCGGTTTTAGCTTTTATCCCGGTAAGAATTTGGGCGCTTTTTCTGATGCCGGTGCCGTGATCACCAACGATCCGGGTGTTGCCGAGAAAGTCCGGAAGCTTAGAAACTACGGCTCGGCTGTGAAATACCAGCATGAACTTCAAGGCATCAACTCCCGGATAGATGAACTGACGGCGGCGTTTCTGCGAGTGAAACTGACTAAGTTGGATGAGTGGAACGCGCGTCGCAAAAAAATAGCCGCATTTTATATGGCGCAACTACCTACTACCCACTTAGGTCTTCCCACTGTCGCCGATGGCGCAGAGCACGCTTGGCACTTGTTTGTCATCCGGCACCCGCAGCGCGATGTGTTGCAAAAAAGACTGACGGAAGCGGGTATTCACACGCTGATTCACTATCCGATCCCTCCGCATCTATCCGACGCCTACACCGGCATGGGATATAAACCGGGAGATTTCCCTGTGGCCGAACAACTTTCTAAAGAGGTTTTGAGTCTTCCGATTGGCCCGCACATTACCTCTGAACAGACGCATTATGTATGTCAAACCCTCAAACTGATTTAAGCGGTATGGTTTTGAAATCATCATTACATCGGTGTATAAGAATCGTGCCGGCAATATATCAGCGCATTTTCAGATTGGGGCTGGGATCACTCGCAACTTATCGATTAACCGGGAGAATGTGGCCAATAAAAGTGCGTTTTATTTCCACTCGCATGAGGTTAGTCATTTTAAAGGCAAGGAGCAGCCGTGTTATACTGAATGGCACACTTGAAATCTCGCCATGGCTTGGGAATTATCAGCCAGTAGTCATCAGTCTGGGGGATGACGCCGAATTTAGGATTGACGGAGATTTCTTACTGGGTGCAAATTGTCGCATATCTGTCGGAATAAAGGCATCACTTGTGCTTGGCGGACGTCAATGCGAAAGCGCATCGGGTATCACAGAGAATGCAATCATACTTGTTGCAAAATCTATTGAAATAGGAAAAGATTTCCTGGGTGCATGGGGCTTGTTCATCACAGATGCCGATCATCATCAGTATGGCGATGCTAATCCTCCAATATCTGTTAATATCGGCGATCATGTCTGGATGTGCCCAGAGTCATCTGTTCTGAAAGGCGCCTGTATAGGTGCAAATTCTGTCATAACGCAACGGGCTGTTGTTCTATGTGGCGTGTATCCCGATTGTTCATTGCTTGGCGGTATGCCGGCACGCCGGATAGGGACTGCCAAAGTTTGGCATCGATGATGCGCTTTACTAAAACCAGCAGTTGACAATTTATGGCACCCTCGCATTATCGCAGCATCCTGAGATCCAGTTCATTGATTGGCGGCGCAGCGGTCATCAATATATTGATCGGCATGGTGCGGACCAAGTTTGTGGCAGCCTTGCTAGGACCGGCAGGTGTCGGATTGATGGGAGTCTACGGAACGATCACGGGTCTGATTGGCACAGTGGCTGGCATGGGCATCAGCACGAGCGGAGTCCGGCAGATCGCGGAATCGTACGCGAAAGGTGATGCACCGGATTGTGCGCGTATCGTGAAAACCGTGCGGCGGACGGTTTGGCTGACCGGCCTGATCGGGTTTCTCGGGATGGTTGCGACCGCCTTGCCGCTTTCCAATGCTACGTTCGGCTCAGGGAAGGAGACTCTCAACCTTGCCTTGTTAGGCACAACGATTCTGTTCGGGTCAGTGGCTGCTGGGCAGGGATGTTTGCTTCAAGGCACCCGCCGCATCAAGGATCTGGCCAAGATCAGCATTATAGGCGCGATTAACGGTACTGTCATCAGTGTCCCTTGCTTTTATTTGTGGGGCATTCAAGGGATTGTGCCCAGCCTGATTTTCGGTTCGTTGGCGGGGCTGGCAACCTCGTGGTGGTTTGCCCGTCGGGTTCCGGTGGAATCGGTCGAGATGCCTTGGCGCGAAAGCCGGGAGGAGGCGGGACGGCTGCTGCGCTTCGGCTTCCCGCTTATGCTTTCTGGTTTGTTTGGTGCCGCAAGCGCCTATTTGATCCGCATCGTTCTTATTAGGCAGGTGGGGCTGGCGGGTGTGGGTATTTATGGTGCGGCCTTTAACCTGTCGGGGATTCTGGCTGGTTTTGTTTTGAATGCGATGGGAACGGACTACTATCCGCGTCTCACCGCCGTGGCGCATGATCCCGTCCGCGTGCGGCAGGAGATAAACTCGCAAACGGAGATCGCGCTGCTGCTGGCCACCCCTGCGTTGGCGGTAACACTGGTATTCGCGCCCTTGGCGATCACAGTTTTTTATTCCGGCAAGTTTGATGGTGCGAGTGAAATCCTGCGCTGGGCCGTGTTTGGTGTTTTTGGCCGCGTCGTCTCATGGCCCTTGGGGTATTTGATTCTGGCCAAGGGCAAGGGGACGCTGTTTCTTGTGTCGGAAATACTGATGGGACTGATACATTTGGCGCTCATCTGGGTATGTACGCGGATCTGGGGTTTACAGGGAACAGGAATCGCATTTGCATTGCTTTACTGTGTTTGTTCAGTATGGATATATGGCGTCTGCACGTATCTGAACCGTAAGCTTTGGGATCGGCAAAGTTTTTCTCATGTCATTGTCTTGGGTGGAGTTCTAGTCCTGATCGGCGCGGTGGTCATGTTGGGCACGCATGACGTTCTGCGCTGGACACTCAGCCTTTCGGCCTGCGGCGGGGTCAGTATTTACTGTCTAGCCAGACTTTCAACACAAACGGGAATCACAATTCAGACACTCAAAACTAAGTTCTTTGGAGTATGATTTGAACCTTGATCAAGATTCAGACGATTACCCCGTCGATGTTTATTCTGGAGACATGCTTCCAACGGAAACACGCCCGCTGATTTCGTTTTGTTTGATTGCCTACAACCAAGAGCGTTTTATTCGCGAGGCGGTCGAAGGGGCGTTCGCACAAACCTATTCACCGTTAGAAATCATTCTCTCGGATGATTGTTCATCTGATCACACCTTCGAGATTATGCGAGAAATGGCTTCATCCTACAGCGGGCCGCATAAAATAATTCTCAATCAAAACCAGAAGAATTTGGGAATCGGCGGGCATGTCAACCGAGTAGTTGAGATTTCAAGCGGTGTGTGGATCGTCGGTGCAGCGGGCGATGATATCTCCTTTCCAGAACGTACCGATGAGATATATAAAGCGTGGTTAGCATCAGAAAAAAAAGCGTATTCAATTGATTCAGAATATGAATTCATTAACGAATATGGAGAAACCCTTGTACATCCACCCATAAGGGAATTACCCAAAGAACAGCAGTTGATCCATTTTTCAATAACACTGGTAAACTATGTCCATGGATGTACACATGCCTGGCACAGAAAAACATTTGATGTGTTTGGGCCATTGCCGGACATAACCTGCGAAGATGTGGCCATACCGCCGCGCTCGATGCTATTAGGTAGTGTAGTTTGTGTCAATAAGGCTTTGGTT
>CAZZBA010000365.1:0-4241 GCA_964652765.1 uncultured Victivallales bacterium
GCGTCAGGTTCACCTTTTCCTCGTCAAGCCCCAGCACATCGCACAACGCCGTTTGGGGCAGCCATTCGCCCACCATCGCGTTCTCCGTGTCCTGCTCGCAGAACTTCGCACTCGTCAGGACACAGGCGATCAGATCCCACCGGATTTCCTCGCGGCCTTTTGGCATCAGCCCCGCCAGCAGCCTGTCCAGCCCGAGCCTCCGCCAGAGGGCCAGCTCCACCCAGACCTGGCCAAACTCCCTGACCCTTCTCACCTCTATCCCGCTGATATTTATCTCCCGCCATTCGAGACGCGGCTTGGGCTTCTCGAACAAGTCGTCCTGCACGGCGCCCTTCTGCCCGTTCAGCAGTGCGGCAATTTCGTCCCACGAGTGGTAATAGTCCTGGTCCCCGGTATCGAGCTTCCCCAGATAGGATACGATCTGGTGCCTCGGGCCGGATCGCGGTCCGCACGGTCTTCGTCGACGCCCAGTAGTCGTAGACCTCGCCGCCCTTCTTCCGTGGTATCCGTTGCAAGAACATGCCCTGATAGTAATGCGCCAAAACACCCTTTGCAATGGGCTGGTCTTGACTACATTTGCCTGGCGGGGAAAAACCAACAGCGACTCCTATCGAAAACCTGTGTTTCATTAAGGTTGCTGCGCTTGGCCACCACGGGAGGCGGATAAATATTCTCTCAGAATAGGTCCAACTGGCGAACTCGGGCTAGATGCGTCTGACCTGAATAAATGTGCCCTGAATTAATGTTGACTGTAGGTGCGTATAATAAATAAAGTGTGAATAACGATCGGATTCATCAATATGCCTCGCTATGAATGTATGAAACGAAACAGCATGAAAAAAACGGATGACCGGGATATCGCTAATATCATGAATAGAAATAGAATGACACTGTTCTGGACTGCCGCCGCCGCTGTGCTTTCTGTCGCCGTACTAGCCGTATCCCCGATCACCGCCGCCGAGCCCGTCATGGCCCCCGTTTACGTCGACTTCTTCGGTATCACAGCGGAGTCCGGGCCGCAGGATCCCGACAGTGACAACCTTCCGAATGACCAGGAATCGCTCCTCTGGACCGATCCATTCGCTGCCGATACCGACCAGGATGGCTGGCCCGACGATACCGACGCGAACCCGGTCTCCCGCGCCTCTATCCCCTGGGGCTCTCCCTTCTTCACCCTTCCCGACGGTTCCGTCCTCTACACCTGGCCGCTCTGGATGCAGGCCGCCTGGACCGATGGCGGCCTCTGGCTCACAAACATCCCCTACGGCTGGCAAAGCCCCTCCTCCGAAACCAACCCCGTTGCCTTGCACATGGAAGTCGACCGCGGCGGTATCGAGTCCAACCTCGTGCTGCGCATCGACTTCCTTGACCACGCCAACAGCTCACTCTACCTCGATCTGTTCGATACCAATGACACCCTCACCGCCAGCGCTCTCTACGGCAATCTGCTCTCCGGAACCGGAAGCGAGACCAACCGCATTCTCGAAGTGCCTCTTGCCGCAAATCCAGCCGCCACCGGAATCAGCCTGCGTAAAGGGGCAGGGGATATCACCATCCTAAGCAGCCTGCTTTATGTCGATGCCGACCTCGATGGCCTTGATGCCGCCCAGGAAGCCCAGTTAAGCACCAGCGACTTTTTGGCCGATAGCGATGGCGACGGCATGCCCGATGGCTGGGAAATCACCAACGGTTTCGACCCGCTTGCCCCGACAGACGCAGTACTTGATGCAGACGGCGATGGCTTCAATAATTTCGTGGAATTCATAAGGGGAACATCGCCGGCGAGCAATATGAATGCCCTGAGCACACTCACCTGGGACGCGCTTGGCAACAACAACTGGCAGAGCCCTCACTGGCTGGGCGGTCCCCCGACCTGGCCGGATGCGCGGAGGGATGCGGTAATTGATACGAATGTGATCACCGTAGGGGTTCCGCAGGCAGTCAATACCGTTTGTCTCAAGGCGGCTTGCGAACTTAAAGTCGCTGCGGAATTGTCGCCATACAGTTTGATATTGTCGAATGCAGCGGCCAATGTGACGTCTACTGGTGCAGGCTATGTTACCTCCGAGAATAGATCAACAATACCTGGGCGCTTTGCCTACGAACTCTACCTCGGCACAATCAGTGCTCCGCTCAAGGGTGCGGCAGCCTCTCTGCGCAAAGGCGGCACAGGCAATGCCTTGGTTTCCGGTGCCAACAACTCGTATGGCGGTGAGACGAGAATTGACGGTGGATGCCTACAGATGACGGATCTGACTCGTCTCCCAGCCGGTAGTCTGCTTAACCTGAACGGCGGAGTTCTGGCCACCAAGGGCACATTCAGCAGAACGATCGGATCCGTATCCGTATACTGGAACGGCAATGGTGGGTTCGCGGGATACGGTGGCGCTCTAATTGTAAACCTGAATGGTGGGGCAGCGGTCGATTGGGGCTCGGCGACTAATGGTTTCAACGGTAAAGCTTTTATCTTGAACGGCACCATTGGCAATAACAGTGTAACGCTTAATAACCCGATAGTCCTCAAAGGCAACCGTACAATCACAGTCAATGACAACACCGCCAGCACTGCCGACTATGCGAAGCTGGCCGGTGTAATCTCCAATGGCGACGCCACTGCCCGCATGCTAACCAAGAATGGGGCGGGCACTCTTGAGCTGTCAGCAACCAACACTTTCAGCGGTGGATTGGTCATCAGCGCTGGTATTGTGAATGCCAGTGAGGGTGTAGGCCTGCCCGCATCTGGCCTTCTGCAGATCGGCGGGGGCCAGCTTGAATCCTTCGGCACGATAACCCGCGCAATAGGCAATGCCGCAGGTAAAGTCTACTGGAGCGGCAATGGCGGGTTCTCGGCAAAAGGCGGGCTTCTCACCCTGGCGTTGGCAGGCGGTTCACCCATAGACTGGAGTTCGACCGCTGGCTTCAACAGCAAGTCACTCATCATGCAATCAACCCGTGCCGACAATGCGGTATATCTCTCCAATCCCATCCTCCTCAAAGGCAACCGTACGATCACTGTCAATAACAATACGGCAACAAATAGCGATTTCGTAGTACTGGCAGGCGCAATCTCAAACGGCGATGCCACCGCCCGGACATTAATCAAGAATGGTACAGGGATGTTGGCTCTTGAAGGAACGAATACCTACACCGGAACCACGCAGATAGACGCCGGGTTCATCAGGGGCGTCGACGGAGTCAACGTGCCGTCCGCAGGCCTCATCCGTTTAACCGGCAATGGCCGGATCGAATCTCACGGGACCTTCACACGTGCAATAGGCAATGCAGCAGGCATGGTGTACTGGTATGGCGACGGTGGTTTTTCTGCGCAGGGCGGCGACCTCACGGTAACTCTCAATGGCGGGTCGCCTGTCGATTGGAGCTCTCTGTCAGGGTTCAACAGCAAAATTCTCGTAATGGGCTCGCCCACAGCCGACAGCTGCGTGCGGATAGTCAACCAACTGCAGATGAAAGGGAACCGGACCATACAGGTTGACGACAATGTGTGCAGCACAGGTGACTACATAAAGATCGAAGGCGGTCTTGTCAATGGTGACGCTACAGCCAGGACTTTGACCAAGAGCGGCGCCGGACTCCTGGAACTGGCTGGCACGAACCTGTACACCGGCAGCACCACGGTGAGCGCTGGCGAATTACGGATCAGTGGAAATGTCAACAGTCTGGTAACGGTCAACGGTGCAAACAGTCGGCTCAGCGGCGCGGGTGCTGTAATAGGTTTTACCATCAATAACGGTGCTATTGTGGCACCCGGCAACGGGAGCGCCGGGACACTGATCAGCACGGGTAATGTGTCAATGGCAGGCGGATCGGTTTATGAATGGGAGATCGGCACCCAGGGTGCCGACTGCGTTGTCGTTACTGGCAACGTGGCGCTGGCCACCACATGGAAATTGAGACTCAAGGATGCGGGCGGAAGTGCTGTGGCCACAAACAGGTATACACTCTTCAAATACACCGGCACCTGCATTTTCGGGTCGCGGACAATAGACACCAGCCTCGTGGCGGGGAAGACAAACTGGAACATGTCCGCATTGTCGATCATTCATGACTCGTCCAATAAGGTTGTTTACCTGACGGGGCTTGTTGTTACGGTCAGTGACTCCGACGCGGATGGACTGCTTGATACATGGGAAATGCAACATTTCGGGAATCTCAATCAGACTTCAGGCGGGGATTATGACGGCGACGGCGTGACCAATCTGCAGGAATATCTGCGCGGGACA
>CAZZBA010000366.1:0-4235 GCA_964652765.1 uncultured Victivallales bacterium
GTTGGCATTCTTGTTGAACTCTTCTCCGATGATCTTCTTGGACTCTTCGTTGAAGTCACTTGCCGCAAATCCAAAGAGGAACTTGAGCACACCGCTTCTAGCCAATGTGGACTTGTTCTTGAGTTGCCTTACAAGGTGCCAGACCACTTCCTTTCTTTTCTGAGCGTTACACTCCTTTGTCTTTGCATGTGCCGTGATGGCAGCACAGATCTCCCATCGCAACATTTCGGATTTGTGCGACAACCACTCGTCTAACGTAGGCTTGTCCTTAGGCCAGTCGGCAAACGTCTTGCAGCCTGCAAGTGTGTTTTGAATTCCGTCCACAACCTTTGCCCTGTTTTCGTAAACGTCCCAATCTACGTCTCCAGAACTGTTGGCATATGCTTTCATCATTATGGAACACCATAGGTACATCCCAATGCACATCACGCAAACCAATCGATGATTTTTCATACAAGGTCCCTCGTAGACTATGGTTGCAAACTGTCCCACTGGCCTTTTCGCAGCCGCCACTTGGTGGTTGAACTCGAATAGTACATTATATTCTGCGAGTCGGCATTCTCAGAATGCGACAGACCCTGGCCGTGGCCTAACTCATGACAAAAAGTCCTGGCATTTCCACCGGTGTCGGGGAAGACAAATCCGAACGTCTGGCCATGCTTCATCCAGCCAGTAGTGTTCGGATCACTACCATTACTCACAATGAAGATATTGTAGTCATGGGCCGACTGACAGGCATCTCGGATCTTTGTGCATTCGGGATTCATCCAGCCGGGACTGTCATTGTTGTCGAGTTTGCCATCATGATTGTCATCAAAGTCCACCGTTTTTTCCGGAAGCCTTGTAAGGGTGAATTCCTGCACGCTCTGTTTATAGACCTTCTTCAACATGTCCGTAATGTCAGTATCGGAAATGTCTGTGCTGGTATACCCAGCATCTCCGCCAGGTCCCGGAGTCGCCTTTTCGTGTACCAGCGTGACGGCGATCGTCTTCAATTTTTTTGTGTAGCACGCGGTCTTTATCATTGCGCAGGTCGTGCCGTCAACGCTACCGATATTTGCCTGGATCTCGGACTCACCTTTGGCAACACCTGTCACCGTTACGGTCTCTGGTGAGGAAGATGCCTGGGCAGGAGATACCGTCACCTTACCTGGAACCGTGCTCTTGAAATATACCTGGGAAGCTGCCGATGCCGGTGTTATCTCAGCCTTTACTGTATCCGTCTTATTGCCGTCTTCTACCGACTTCCATGGAACTTTTGAATCAGTGTAGTTGTCCCATCCGTAATTGTCCCCCAATTCTTTGAACTCCATTTTAACAATGCTTAACAAAACCTCGTCTTTACAGACTTCGGCCCCGTTAATCTCATATGCTAGTTTTAGTTGTTCAACACCATATTCGTCGCCCTCGACATATAGTCGTAACGGAATAGAATCGGTGCCTATTGTCCACTCTTTGGGCAGCGAAACCTCATCGCTTGCGACACCTTTTGTAGCGGATTTCCAAACACGAATCCTTCGTCCCCCAGTCGGAGAAGAAAGTATTATCTTGCCACCAGTAATTATCGGCCACCAGTAGGAAAGCCTGATTTCTTGAAGGTCGTTTTCATCAGTGACCGCTGCTCTGTTTTCGTCCCGGTCTGCTATATTGTTCCTGTTATCGTCGTCATGATTCACATAGATCAACTTCCCCGGCGTGGTGAGTTCTTTGTCTTCGTCTGCATATTCGATCGCTCCGTTGTTATCCGCGTCGATTTTCAAGTTTACTTCGCAGACGGTTAGATCCTGACCGCCCAATTTTGATGTAGTGCTGCCCTTCTTATAAGCGATGATCTTGGCGTCGTCCTTTGCATCACTGACCTTCTTACCGGAGATGTAGAACTCTTTCCAGGTCCCAAACTGACTCAAAGTTAAGGTTTTGGTCACATCCGCTTCATCGGGAAAACGGACCTCGCCGCCACCCGCCTCGTCTTTCAACTCTACCTCCACATCGGTAGTAAATGCTTGCATAAGCCTGGCACGGCACCGGGTTTTTGGCAGACCGGGGGCGTTGGTTTTGCTAATATAGTCATCCTTCTCGTCATCGAGGACGTCCCCGTCCAACACGTTAATCTGGATCTCGACGCCGGGCACTTCAGTACCTGCGCTACTGGCAGCACTACTGTTTCTACTACCCACGGTGCCGGGGCGTTGCTCTGGCGTTGTCGGTGGTGGTGGTTGTGTTCCCTCGGCACAGGGCAGCCAACAAAGACAGGTGAGACCCGTAATCATGGCATAGATTCCAGCACATCTCGAAGACATCACCACTTTCACCGATTCTCTCCTCCAAGTCCAGCCGGTTTTACGCCTGCGCCCGCACCCCGCTGGAAGATGGATTCCAGTTCAGTGCGTCCCAAGAACTTAACGTCGTCCAATCCAAGCCGATAGGCCTCGTCCGCCTTTTCTTTCTCACCGCGCTTCTCGTGCGCGATCGCTTTCGATCGCCAGATCAGCGCCCGATCCATCGAAGGTCCAGCCGTCAAGCGCGATCTGATATGGAGTGCTACATCCGACACCTCGAGAACAAGGGCATAATCCTGATGGCCCAGTAATCGCTCCATGGCCACCCGATAGGATCCTGCCCGCAAGGCGCGCTCGGCTTCCAATCCCTTGAAATACTCGGCCAAACATTTACGTCGTTGTTCCAGCGGGAATTTGACATCCCGCTGAACGGAATAGTCGTACAGATCCAGCCACCCCTTGGGATCGACCGCGGCCAAGGCCTTTACACATGGCTCGGCGCGAGGATCGCGGCTATCGCGATACAGGGTATACACCTGCCGCAGTCGGGCTGCATGGCCGCCCAGTTCATCGGCATGCGCCGTCTGCAGGTTTCCGGCGAAGCGCAACGCCTCGTTTGTGGCCCCGACAGCAATCGCCCACTCCATGGCCTCGCATACTGCTAGAAAATTGGTCGGCATGGTCGCCGGAATCTTCTGCAGCAAACGATTCTGGATGCCGAGATTGGCATAGATCTTGAGGCGATGCAGGGCGGACATGGCAGGAGCCAAAGTTCCGGCGGCCTCCCGGATGTTGATGTAATGCGCCACCACCTGCTGCTTGAGGTTTGTTGCAAGTGTGCCGCCGCAAACCTCCGTACTGAGCACCTGATTGAGTCGGGATGCAATGGTTTGCCGGAGTTCATCGGTGGCAGGGGTGCCGGTGCCGGCATTGGTCGCACTTGTCCAGGCAGCAAGATAGGCGGACACCGCCTTATCGCCCATACCAAGCAGGACCGATTGCTTCCGAGTCTGCCGCAGTTCCGCCAATCCCCCCCAATAGTGGGCTTCACCTGTCAGGTAATTCAAGGCCGCTTTGTCCTGAGCAAAGTCCGCCTGTTCCCACGCCGGTGCGAGACGCTTAAGCACCTCGTCTCGGGAAATGATCCCCGGTTGTATGAAGATGCTGGAGATGGCAGCATAATTGCTCCCGGGAGCTGTCCAAAGCGATTCGGACTCCTGGGCGCGCTTGGCGATCTGCTCCTTCGTAACGCGCCGGTTGGCATGCGCGGATGGCGGATCCATCAAGCTCAAGGCCGAAAGCACCAAAAGCAGCATTGACTGTGTCGTATGGTTATGCACTGGCACCTTACTCATGGGGGAAATGGGGTTGTGGAGTAGACGCTCAGATCACATGCGCCAAGATCGTACTTCATGACAAAAAGATCGGTCAGCACATCGGTAGAAAAGTTGTAATCCCACCAATCGTGCGTGGTGTGCCTGCTCTTGTAGACACCCGAAGACTCCTCGGTCTGTCCTGTGATTTCAACAAAGTCCTCCACGACAAACCCGGAAGGCATACAGGCCGGCGGACTCACATACCAGTAATCGGGGTATTCTCCAGTAACGGTATCAGGCTCAACTGTCCCCGCTGTAAGATCGTATTTAACAACAAGCAGCTCGATTGATGGTGTGTAATGATCCATGGAATGCCCATCGATGGCACCTGCGCCCCCTGCCACCTCAAGTGTTGGATAGAAACGCACGTCGTCGGCTATCTCCGGATAGAACTCAAGAGCGGCATCCCAGTCGTACGCACCGGCGATATCCCACTTCTGACGGAGTGTTGAGCCGGGGTCAAGGTTGACGGTACTACCCGCCACCTCGGTAACGATGATCGCAAGATCAACAGCATTTTTGTCGCCGGACCTGTATTCGCAAGTGACTTGTCCGCTCGCATCGGTGTTTTGGGAAGTGG
>CAZZBA010000367.1:0-4225 GCA_964652765.1 uncultured Victivallales bacterium
TCGCCATCGATATCGTGCGCCTCCAGGTGCCCGGCCAGCGCTTCCAGACGCGGCAACCAGCGTTCGAGCAGCGGTTTCCCGCCGACCGTGCGCACGGCATACCAGGCGCTGTTCAGGAGGAATCCGCCGCTCTCCAACGAGGCATACCATTTGCCGGGCGGGGTCACCTCGACCTTCATCCCGTGCCACATCAAGTGACCGCCCATCCCATCCAGATAGCGGTCAACGGTTGACACCACCAGCGCCATGGGTGATATACCGTCCTTCATCACCGGCGCATACACCGCCATTTCGGCATAGAATTGAACCGAGAGCGGGCAATCTTGGCTGATCGTATTATTGGCCAGCACGCTCTGATCGACCCGCCACTGCGCGATGTTCAACGCATATTTCGGCATCCCTCTCAGCCGGGGTTCCTGCCCGACTATTTCCGGCCAGGGGATCAGGGGATCGACCGCAAAGGTGAAGACCCCGTGCCAGGCCCCCTCCGGGATGAGCCCATAGTCGTGAGCGGATACTCTTTGAGGAGTTCCGGCTTACTGTCGCCACCGCGAGAGACCGTCAGTTTGCCAGGGTTTTCCGGGGTTCCTGGCTTAATCTCGATGCGGTATTCCCTATTCCCGTAATAGCTCGCACGGAAGAACACCACCGCACTCCCTTCCATAACACGGAAGCGCGTTTCAAACGTGCAATCCTTCAACTGCTGTAAGTAAGCAGGGAGGGTCTTGGGCCGCTCGCTCTTCGCGCCGATCCATTGCGCCCCGCCCCAGTCCTCCGCTTTCAGTAAACCGGTCTCGAAAAAAATCGGCTGGGTCGTATAGGTCATCCCTGCCGAATCAAAGCCGGTCACCTGCCAGAAGTAGCGCGTGGCGGATTGGAGCGGTTTCCCGGCATAGATCGCAGCAAGCGTATCAGCCCCGGGCTGCTCTCCCGAGTCCCACATGTCCGCCTGTCTTAGTGACAACTTCTCCAGCGACGACGCCACCTGAATCCTCCACGCACTTTGCCGGAATCCTCTCGGCGATTGGGGAGAAGCTTCATATCGCCATGAGAATCTGGGAGCGGCCTCTTCGATTCCCATCGGCTGCGACACGCCCTCGGTCCGCATATCCGTGATGGACACCCGTTCATTTGCGATACTGGCGTGGGCGAGATTGACAGCGCTCGCGAATACCAGCATAACGGTTGCTACACATACATTGTTTCTCTCCATAGTACCTGCCCCTATTATTATCTGCTGCTCTTTCAGACTCATGTTGATTTCATTCCTGATAATGGACCTTTATCGACTTCACGAACATGCTGCCTCCATGGTTGACGCGGGGCGTAAGGTTCAGCGAAACCGTTTTTTTGCCCGTCCAGCCTGTCGCTTTGCAGAGATCCGTGGTTGTGATGCCGACAGGGTTACTGTTTCCATAAAGGTGTTTGACATTCTTGTTACGGTCGGAAACCGACAGGGAAAACTTGCTCTGGATGTCGGCAATATTCAGCTCCAGAAGAGGTTTCCGATCGAAATCAACTTCTAATTCGGCCGTCATGCGCGGATCCTGGAACTTCTCTTTTTCAGCAATCAACGTGCGGTATTCATGCAGATTACGCTCTTCTGTCGGACGGAACTCCACCATGCCGCCCCTCCTTATGATTTCACCTTTCCCGATAATCTTCCACTTGGCGTCCGTCTTGAAGTCATCCACAACAATGCTTTCGCCTTTATGGCAGTCCAGCTCGAAGCTCCGGTTCCATCCCGCAATTCTGGAATCGAAGAATTCGAACAGCTCGCGGTCTTTGCTAAAACTGGACGGCGCCCGGATCGTAACCGTGTGTGTCAGCCGGCCGCCCTTCGGCACTTCACCATGCACCCATTTCACGTCAGACGCCGTAAATCCCGCAGGCAGCTTCCACGTGATTTCGCCCGCAGCGCCGCTCACGCCGTCGGGGTTATGCAACTGGAGTGTCACATCGACTTCTCCGCTCCGCCCGATGCCGTCGCTTTCCTTGACCACGTTGAGTTGGGCCGCCTCCCGCGCCAGGCGAACCAGGTCGCCGGCACCGAGCACCTCAAACTCCGGCCCCAGTTGGTCCGCGACCATCTTCATGTAGGTGGGGGGGAGTTGCTGATTCTCCATGACAATGAAAAAGGGCGGACGCTTCTCCTTGGCGACATTGCGGATGTACTCCAGATGCAACGGCACGCGCTCGCCGACTCTCTCCATGTTGGTGTATCCTTCGGTACGGACAAAGCCGGGTTGCAGGATGCCGCCGTATTCGGGCTTGAGCCCCGGACTCAGCAGCGGTGTCCCGTCGGGAAGAAAATAGTTGCCGCTGGCCCCAGGAAATCCGACGGATTTGACATACAGCTTGAACGGCGGGTATTGTCCCGGCTCGAGCCAGCGTGCCATGGGCTGATACCGATTGGGGTCCCAGATCACCATGGCATCCAAGCCCGCCCGCTGGGCCAGACGCCGCGACTCGTCGATGAACGGGTAGAGCGTATCCTGTTGCGGTCCTTCGACAGCGCTTGGGTACGTGTATCCGGCTCCGGTCGGGGGAATCATAAAGGAGTCTAGTCTCGTGGAGGTCTTTGCGAAATACTCCAGTACGGCGGGTGCCAACTCGATCATAACCGGATTCATAAGCCAGGTCATCGGAACACTGCCGCGCCCCTTGTCGCACCAGTTGCCGCTGTTCCAGTACAGGCTCATGAATCCGTTGGGACAATCTCCCGGATTAATCGTGGATGTAACGTAGAACTTATTCTTCAGGCCGCCCTGGACCACCTCACCGCGCGGCAACTTCAACGCCCCCGCAGTCGGAACCCGGGCCCAGAAGCTCAGGTTGGCGGCACCGCTGTGCAGCATGGAATGTCCATGCGACGTAACCATGGTGCAGGCAGTCCATTCCACGCCGATCCAGCCAAGCATGATCCCAGGCCGCTTCAGATGCTGCAGAACACTTTCCAGAAGCGGATAGGTGTAGGGATCGTCATGCGCCTTGTTTTTCGCGTCCATCTTCTGGAAGACGAAGGCCTTCTCGGCCACGGCCAAATCAATGCCCCGGGTGTTGAACCAGCCGGGCTGCGCTGCAAAGGCATAGGTTTTGCTGCACTGCGGCAGCAGATCCCTCACGGCCCAATCCCACAGCTTCTCGCTGTCAGGGAATTTCCTGTCCAGTTCCATGTCCACCTTAAGCCCGGCAAATGGCTGTCTCTTCTCCTGTTGGAACTTCGGTGCATTTCCAGCCGCATCCAATAGATTGAAGCGGGACAGTGTCAGCGCGGAATCGGGGTCCGGAACAATGATCCGGATCAGGGTCCGGCGCCGGCCGGCCACCAGCCCTGGGCACGCGCGCAAATCATAACGGACCACGCCCTGCCTCTTCGTCCCCCTGTCAACCCAAACCCATGAATCAAATCCGTTGTGAACCGCTCCCTGGTCCAGAATGAGCGCCCATTTTCCGCTTACATCGGCGACGTCGATCTCCAGATAGGGCGTCTCCGTGATGTCCAAGCTGATGAACGCCTGCAGTCCGGCCCGCGTTGCGTTGAGCGAATTGGTATACTCTATCTTTGCGGACAGTCGAACCCCTTTGCCACTGCCTAGATAGTCGGCCGTGGTAAACCGCGGAGTCCATGTCCTGCTGAAGGAATCCTGCACGATCCTGTCCTTGCCTGACATCAGGGTGCCTTCCTGTTTCAGTGTCTGCTCGCAGATCGGGAGCCAGTCTTTCAGTCCTGCCAGCGTGGCGGCCACGCAACCCTGCTCGTAGTTGTTCCCGTCATAATGCACCAGACCTTTGATAACCCCCTCACGTGAGAACACCTCGACAGCCTCCGCCAGAGAAATCCACTTGAATCTGTAGCCTTTCTCCTTCGAGAGATAGTCCATGAAGATCTCCTCCTCCGGACCATACTTGTGGAAATAGGCCTTTACGAAGAGCCTCGGTCGCTCACGGTTCACAATACCTTGAAGGCTGGTCAGGAGAAAAATCTCGTTCTTGTCCTCAGTGCCTGCGGCATCGACAACATAGACTGTCCTGTCTGCAGCGCTCTCGCCGCCTTTGTTCGGAAAGACATCTTCAGCCGCAGACAAATTGAAGACGAGGCCGAGAGAAGCCAGAAGGATCACCAGGCGTGTTGTGTTGTTCAGTTTCATCGGGCTTAGCTTCTTGACGCGCGGGTGATCGTTATCGGGCCGATACGATAGAAGCCTTCACTGATACCCCGTCT
>CAZZBA010000368.1:0-4200 GCA_964652765.1 uncultured Victivallales bacterium
AATGGCTCATTGAGCTCGGTGCGGTAATCGTACCTGTCGCCTTTACATGGGTTGCGATAAACGTTCCGTTTCAACTTGGCTACTCGCTCCGCCGGGAAATTAACACCGCGCCGGAAACTCCGCCCCATGCTCCGCCGCCTCCCTCCGACCCAACCGTGGAGCCGTTCTTCCTGAGACTTATCCCCGAGGCGAGACGAGGCGAGGTGATCTACATGAAGTCAGAACTGCATTACCTCAGCGTTGCAACACCTAAGGGTCAGAGCCTGATCCTTTACACGCTTCGAGATGCAATCCGCGAGCTGCCGCCTGATACGGGGGTTCAAACGCATCGCTCCCACTGGGTTAATCTGGCCCAGGTGAAGCGTTTTGAGTCCGATGGACGCCTTGCAAAGCTAATAATGAGCGACGGCGCGAAGGTGCCGGTTAGCAGGTCCAATGTAAAACATTTAAAAGCGGTGCTCGGGCACCTTGGGTAAACGAGAACGGCGACCGATCTGCTGGGTACGCCACAAGTAACGCGAGCAACTCTGGCACTTCATTGCGAACCGAGTAATGTATGGCATGGTCCTACGCTCGTCAAGCGCAAGGTGCTTTAATTATGAGAGTTTGCGCGGTTCCCGTCGGTGCCGGAATTCTGATGCAGTAGGCTTTATGCATTATCACAAGGTTGGCTTTATGCCGGACCCTTGCTTTTTGCCTCATAAAGCCTACCTCGGACTTATCCCAGGTGCGGTATGGCATCACCGGCAATTGATTTCAGGGGTTGCCGCCCGTGCAACGTTTCATGGCTCGCCGAGACGGTAGCACCCATGGCAGGGGCATCAGTTCTCAGTCTTTCCCCTCCGCGGCCTTCTGGTCGAATGCCCGGAGCATGCGGAAGAACCGCAGCGTGTCGCGCACCGGACGGATCTTGCTGCGTTCATCGCCGTAGATGACCCGCACCGGAACCGACCCGATCCGTACGCCGCGGCGCGAGAGGATCAGCAGGATCTCCGACTCCGCCGCGAAACGGGCATCCCCGCCGGACATGTCCGGCAGAACATCCGTGCGATACAGCCGGAAGCCGTTCTGCGTATCCGGCACGCGCTGGCCCATCCTGCGGCTCAGCAGCCAGCTCATGAAACGGTTGGTCATCCGCCGGACAAACGGCATCGCCTTGGGATCCTCCATACGGTCGCCGACCAGCACCGGCGCGTCGCCACGGGCAAACGCCTTCAGGAACGCCGGGATATCGGCCGGGGCGTGCTGCCCGTCACCGTCCATGGTCAGCACGAGCGCCGCCCCCTGCTCGCGCGCATAATCGAATCCCGTCTGTAGCGCCGCGCCCTTGCCCTTGTTCTGCGCATGCAAGAGAACCGTCGCCCCCGCCGCGCGCGCCGCCCCCGCCGTGTCGTCCGCCGACCCATCATCCACCACCACGATGCGCGGACAGAAAGGCAGCACCTCGCGTACCACCGCACCGATCCGACTGCCCTCCTGATAGGCCGGGATCAAAACAAAACCACCTGACTTTTTCATTCACAATCCTTTGGCAACCATTTCGGCGAACGAGAACGGCAACGAGATTTGTGAACGATTCGTATTCTTCACCCGTTATCCGCTATCGTCGCCGTTCTCGTTAACCGACTTCCTTTTTCTCCGGAACCTGATCGTGTGGACTATGCCCCACGCACCCTCCCAATGCAATACCAAAGGCAATAGAGGTTTTGCATTTGCGGCAGGATTGGGGTATAAGTCGCGGCATGAAGCTACCGCTGAGCCTGACGGCCGCGCTGCTGGTCTCACTGGTCGCCGCCCTGGCGGGCGGGACGCTGCTGCTGCGGCGCCGTATGCATGACCGCGCCGCCCAGGAGGCGGCCGCCGAAACCGTTATCCAGCGAGGGCGCACCATGGTCTCGCATCTGGTGAGCCAGGCACCGGACGATAACGCCTTGGAGGAACCGGACTGGGCGGGATTCTCGACCTTCGTGCGCAACCTGCACGCGGTCGAGAAGGGGCTGCAGTATGTCTCGGTCACGCACGACGGCACCGTCGTGTTCAATGAGCAGACTTCCATGCCGGGCAATCCGGAAAGCATTCCGCGCGAGACCGCCGAGGTGGAGATGCGGCGCGAACTGCTCCAGACAGGCGACCGCCAGGTGCCCGTGGTGGTTTTCGCGGCAACCGCCGGCAGCAACCGCAACCTGCGCGTGGAAGTGGCCCTGCGCAAGGAGATCGTCAGCCGCGAGCTACAGACCGCAGGAACCGCCATCTCCTCGATGTTCCGGCTCTCGCTGCTGACCGTCTGCATCGCCTTCGGCCTCTGTATCCTGCTGGTGGTGCTGATGATGCGGCGCGAGATACGGCACGAGGCCCTGCGTACAGAACAGGAGCATCTGGCGTTCTCCGGCATGCTGGCCAATGGCATCGTCCACGATTTCCGCAACCCGATGTCGTCGCTGAAACTCGATGCCCAGATGCTGCACCGGGAAGTCGAGCGGGGTGACGCGAGCCGCCCGGCACGCGTGACCGAACTGGCGGCACGGATCCGCCAGACGCTCGACCGCATGGATGAGGTCTTCAAGGCCTTCCTGTTCGCCTCGCGTCCGGATAGCGCCGAGCGCGCCAGCGTGGATATCGCCGTCTGCATCCAGGAGGCCGTCGACACACTGGCCTCGCGGCTGGAACGCGACAACATCCGGACTGACATGCAGGCACCGCCCCACTCCGTCCGGGTCAACGTCTTCGCCGCCTCCCTGCGCCGCGCCCTGGTTAATATACTGACCAACGCCATCGCGTTCTCGCCAGCGGGAGGCGCGGTGATCACGATCCGCGTGAGCACGGCGGGCGGCGGCGTGACAGTCGAAATTGCCGATCAGGGGCCCGGCATTCCGCCAGCCGACCGTAAACGCGTGTTCGAGATGTTCATGACCACGCGCCCGGAAGGGACCGGACTCGGCCTCTTCCTGGCCAAAGCCGCCATCGAGCGCTCCGGCGGCACCATCAGCGTGGCCGATACCGCCCCCGGCAGCGGGGCCTGCATCCGAGTGACCCTGCCCGCCGCCTGAGCCATACAGGCGGGACAGCCCGTCGCACAGTGCGACAACTTGACGCGGCTCGAAATGGGAGACCGCAGACTGCAGACCACAGACTGCAGACTGCTTGCAACGCCGGGGACCACAGAATACGCAGAAACGAGCAGCACTGGAGATTTAACCGCGAATTTCACGAATTTAGCGAATTATTGATATTATGAATCAATTCGCCTAATTCGAAAAATTCGCGGTTAGAAAAACCGAGGATACGTTCTGTGTATTCTGGGTTTTCTGCGGTTAAAAACCCGAGAAACAGAGTCTTCAGTCTTCGGTCTTCGGTCTTAAGCCTTAAGCCTCTGGCACAATTCCTGCTAGTTACGGCTGCATCTATGGAAACTGTTCGCGTATTGATTATCGAGGATGATCCGGATGGCCGCCGGTCTGTGAAAGAGGCGGTCGAGGATGCCGGGATGAAGGTGGTGGCGATGCCCACCGGCGAGGAAGGGCTCGCGGCATTCCGGCAGCAGGAATTCGACATCGTGCTGACCGATCTGGTATTGCCGGATATCGACGGCATCGATGTGCTGGAGCGGCTGTTGCAGCTCCGCCCGGAGATTCCGGTGATGATCATGACCGCCTACGGTTCGGTTTCCTCCAGCGTGCGCGCCATCAAGTCGGGGGCCTACGACTACATCACCAAGCCACTGGATCTCGACGACCTGCAGGCCAAGCTCAAGCGCGCGGCGGAAACAGCCCGGTTGCGCCGGCGCGTGGTCAATTTTGAATCCTCCGCCCGCGAGCAGTTCGGCTCGGGCGCCATCATTGCCGAGGATCCGCGGATGCTGGAGCTGCTCGAACAGGTACACACACTGGCAGGCACGACCGCCACGGTCCTGATCCAGGGCGAAAGCGGCACGGGCAAGGAGCTGATCGCCCGGGCGCTGCATTACGACGGCAGCCGCGCCGATGGTCCCTTCGTGGCGGTCAACTGTGGGGCTTTCACGGAATCGCTGCTGGTTTCGGAGCTGTTCGGCCACGAGAAGGGGTCCTTTACCGGTGCCTTCCGCCAGCATCGCGGGGCCTTCGAGCGGGCACATGGCGGCACGCTTTTCCTGGACGAGATCGCCGACGCCCCGGCCGATGTGCAGGTCAAGCTGCTGCGGGTGCTCGAAACCCGCGAGGTGCA
>CAZZBA010000369.1:0-1721 GCA_964652765.1 uncultured Victivallales bacterium
AGACTGGTGCTCATCTTCGCCTCGCGCTCCATCACCACGCGCACAACCTCTTCCATATTTCGAAGGCGGTGTTTTTTGTGCAGCAGGCCGATCAGTTCCATGATGGCTGCATCACGACTCGTGGCGGTCAGTTCCAGCCTGATGCAGGCGAGATCCAATCCGTTCTTTAAAATCTCATTGGGCATAAAACCTTCCCGGAAAGAAACGAGCCCCGCAGCTAAATACCGAGCTGCTGACCAGAATTGCCTTCCCTAGAAAAACAATTAACCATCGTGCCTCTATATAGACCCTTACAGCGCGTCAATTTTATTCTTTTGACGCCCGCCCTCCGCCCGCCCGGAACGTGCTCACAGTACTGCTATTTAAAGAAAATGCTGAATCCACCGAAATACAGCGAATAGATATGGAAATGCGAAAAGTGCAAATACCGATGTGGAAGCCATGAAAGGCAGTTGCACACCAAGAGCTTGACGGCTGAATCAAATCCGCAGAGGAATGATCCCATCCCATCTAGTCCTGTCGCCCGAATTCCTGGTTTTCAGCCAATAAAGCCAGGAACGACAGTCGTTTTGCGTCAAGCTGCAAATGGAGAACGCGAGGGGCTGCATACCCAGATGCGCGGCAAACTCGCCAAGACCCTCCAGGAAAAACTCGCCATTCGTCTCCGCCACACCGATCGTGGTAATCGGAATCCCCTCGAACACTCTGTCAGACGCACCTCGTGACAAGCTCCAGAAAATCCCGAGCATCATCAGGCCACGCACGAAACAGGCCAACAGACGTCGATTCCTTGAATTACGTCGAAGACAGGAAAAACACCTGAATGTAAGTTCTCGGTTAAAAAGCGACATAGGAATAACAACCGTCTTGAATTATTCGGACAATGTGATGCTAACACCATGCCGAATTGATTTGCAACTAATTTCACCGCCCCATCCTTCCCGTTTTCACGTCATCGCTTCAAATGCTTTACAGTTGGCGATAATACCGGCATAGTATACCTGCATTTGTCATGGAGGTTTCATGTCGACCAGAACATCTTTTTGCCTATTCAACGCCCGGCGGCTCGGACTGGCCCTGTTGGTTGCCGCCTTGTCCGGCTGCAGTCGCAAGACACCGGAACCCGACGGGCTTCTCGCGGAGGCCCGCCGGCTCATGCAGGATGGGGACTTGTCCTCTGCACGCGACACTCTGCTTCAGGTATCCGCCGAGCAGCCAAAGAGCCTGACGGCTCAAGTGAATCTCGCCTTGGTATACTGGAAACTTGGCGACTTCACCGCCGCCGCCGCCGCCCTCAACCGCGCCACGGAACTCGCCCCGCAAGACAAGCGGATCTGGGAACTTCGCGCCCACCTGCTGATCCAGACCGGCAATCCGGAAGGGGCCATCGAAGTCCTCGGCAATATCAAGAACCAGGACGCCGCCACCTTGACCCTCAGAAGCCTGGCCGACCAGCGCAACGGGAATCCGGACCTGGCCCTCTACCATCTCGAGCAGGCGCTGAAGCGGGATCGCTTCTATGCGCCGGCGCTCCATAACCTCGCCATGCTGCAGCGCGACCAGTTTGACGCACCTGTCGAGGCCATAGCCGCCTGGCGTCGTTTCCGGGAAGCCGACCCCCGGAATCCGCGCGCCGCCATACCGGATGATGAGTTTCTCGGGGAGCTTGCCACCCCGGAACCACCAGCAGCCGGCTCGCCATCCGTAACCGATCCCTCCTC
>CAZZBA010000369.1:1731-4186 GCA_964652765.1 uncultured Victivallales bacterium
AGCAACGAGCCGCCAACCTCGGAAACACCTGCGCCAGTGCCGCCCCTCAAAGCCAGACCGCAGCCCGTGCCGCCCGCAGCCAGTCCTGCGCAGACGCCTGCAACCGCGCAGGCGCTGATCCAGAAGGCGAACCGCGAGATCGCCGCCGGCAATAACGACAGTGCACTGGTCGTGCTGAAGGACGCGGTTCAACGCTTCCCCGACAATCCCGATGCCGTCTGGGCACTCGCTGTCTTCTATGACAAGCAGCTCGGTCTCAAGGAACGTGCCGACGGACTCTTCAAGACCTTCCGGACCATGTTCCCGGATGACCCCCGTGTAAAGTCCATCCGGTCCGCCACACCTCCACCGCCCACGAAAGCAAAAGTACCGCCAGCGGCCGCCTCATCCTCCCCGGATTTCTTCCAGAAGGGGCTTGAGCACTACGGACGGCAGGAATGGGACGATGCGATTGCCGCCTACCGGCAGGCGCTGTCCATGGATCCCCGTTCAGAAAGCTGCGCCTACAATCTTGGCTTGACCTACAAGGCCAAGAACGACCTCGACGCCGCCGCCGCCGCGTTCCGTCATGCCTTGAACATCGAGCCGGACATGGTGAAGTCGCTCTACATGCTGGGACTGACCGAGATCCAGCGCAAACGCAACGCCGATGCCCTGACCCACCTGAACCGGCTCATCCGCATCCAACCCGATTTCGCCAAGGCGCACTACCTGCTCGGAACCGTGTATCAGACGGAAAACCGCCCGGATATCGCCGCGCATCATTTTGAACGGTTCGTGGAACTGGATCCGGACGACAAGGCGGTCCCCCAGGTCAAACGCTGGCTCGAGCAACACCGGAGATAACCCATGGAAACCATGCCTGCCATCTCCGTCGTGGATATCGTGGCGCTTGCGCTGATTGTCGTCGGCGGGATCCAGGGGTTCCTGCGCGGGCTTTCCGGTGAACTGGCGCGACTGGTCGGCGCCGTCATCGCGTTCATCGGCGGCACGTTGCTGCACGAGCCGGTCGGCCAGTGGGTCAGCGCCCACACGCGGCTGGACGCCCGTCCGGCACAGACACTGGCGTTTATCGCCACGGTCATCATCGCCGTGCTGATCATGATCGCCGTCCGCATGGTGCTCCAGAAGATCATCAAAGGCGTGTTCGCGCCGGTATTCGACAAGACCGTCGGTATCCTGGCAGGGCTGCTGCGGATGAGTATCTTCACAATCATCGTCTTTATCGTCATGAACATGGTCCCGGTCGATTCCCTGAACAGGCTGTTCGGCGAGCAATCCGCCGTGGGCAGTTTCATGGTCCGCTACGTGCCCACGGTCGAGAAGACGCTGGAAGCCGCCGGCATCACGGCATTCCAGCGGCAAACGACGGAGGAACCGCAACCATGACCACGCCCGCCATGCTTCCCGACCTGCAATCCAGCCTGGTCTGCGACGATGTCCGTCAGGAACGCAACGGCAAGTTCATCCTGATCGGAATTTTCGACGCGATCGCCGTACCCCAGTACCCGGCCACGTTTCACCGTCTCTGCATGGTGAACCGCTGGTGCTGCGGGGATGGGGAATTCACCCAGCAGAGCCGCCTGCTGAAACCGGACGGCGTCACCGTCCTGACCGAGGGGAAACCCGTCGCCGTCAAGCTGTCGAGCAACACCTCGACCGCCACCTGCGTTGAAATCTTCCTGAATATCCAGCTCGACCACCCGGGCGTCTACTGGACGGAAATCCTGCTCGACGGCCAGTTGAAACTGCGCTACCCGCTCAGGGCTGGACTGGTACCGGCGGCACCGCCGCGTCCGCCCGCTCAGCCAGCATAGCGAATTCGATCTGGATCACGATCTGCCCGGTTTCCCAATGCTGCAGGGCCTTCAAGTCCATGGTGATCTGGATGCGCCGGGCCGCTGACGACGGATCCGTCCCGCCACTTCCCGGCAACGCCAGGCGCCGACGCTCCTGATTCAAGAACCGGCGCCAGAAACCGAGAATCAGGTCCTGCATGGCATCATGCCGCGTGAAGTCGCCCTTCCGGATGCGCACCGGCTGCCCCTGCAACGCCTTCCAGAAGGCATGCACCGACGCATCCGCGTCACCCGGATCATGACAGGCCAGATAATCCCCCGGATCGCACCCTTCCCGTGCCGCCGCCAGCATCAGTTCGACCAACCGGCGGCAGATCGGGCTCTCCAGCAATCGCAACGGCAGGTTCTCCTCCACCAGCCTGGCCAGGACCGGGTCATCCGCCCCCTGTACCAGATGCTCGCACAACGCCCGCTCCTCCGGCGGCATGGGCATGATACCGGTTGGCGGCCGGGCCGCCGCCGCAGACTTACCCACCGATGCGCGCAGCATCTGCAGGACTTCCGGCGGCGGCTCATCGGGTTCCAGCGCTGGCGGTACCTCCGCATCACCAAACGGCGTCACCGATTCCGCCGGAGCCCCCTCCCCCGCGTCGGTT
>CAZZBA010000370.1:0-4171 GCA_964652765.1 uncultured Victivallales bacterium
TCGCCATCGGCCAGAACTCGATCATCGCCGACCTGGTCGGCACGAAACTGGCCGACTACCACGTCACCGAAAGCGGTTTCGGCGCGGATATCGGCTTCGAGAAGTTCTGGAACCTCAAGTGCCGCTACTCGGGACTGAAGCCCGACGCCGTGGTGATCGTCGCCACCGTCCGCGCTCTCAAGATGCACGGCGGCGGACCGGCCGTCAAACCCGGCGCCCCGCTGGACAAGGCCTACACGCAGGAGAACGTCGCGCTGGTGGAGAAAGGCTGCGGGAATTTGCTGGCCCATATCGGGACCGTGCTCAAGAGCGGCGTCAAGCCGGTTGTCTGCATCAACAGCTTCCATACCGACACCCCGGCGGAAGTCGCCTGCATCCGCCGGATCGCCGAGAGTGCCGGCGCGTACTGCGCCGTCTCGGAACATTGGCTCAAGGGCGGCGCGGGTGCCAGGGAACTGGCCGAATGCGTCATCAAGGCCGCCAACGAGCCGAAGAAGCCGTTCAAGTTCCTGTACGAGTTGGACATGCCGCTGCGCGAGCGCATCGCGCTGCTTGCCTGCGATATCTACGGCGCGGACGGCGTCACCTACTCGGACAAGGCCCTGGCGAAGGCCCTGGCGCTCGAGGCCGACCCCTCCGCGGCGGCTCTCGGGACCTGCATGGTCAAGACGCACCTGAGCCTTTCGCACGATCCCGACCTGAAGGGCCGCCCCACCGGCTGGACCCTCCCCGTGGAGGACATCCTGGTCTACAGGGGGGCCGGTTTCGTCGTGCCCGTCGCCGGCACGATCAAGCTGATGCCCGGCACCGCCTCGAACCCCGCCTACCGCGGCATCGACGTGGACGTCAATACCGGTAAAGTAACGGGCCTCTTCTGAAGCAGGGGAGCTGGAAGCCCCCCCACCATACCCGCCGTGGTTATGAGTGGGATTGTTACCAGAGCGGCCTCGATAGCTCTTGCGCAAGTACTTGAACGGCTATTACTTGACTAAAATGACCGTGCCGCTTGGAGGTTCCAGACTGAGATGCACGTTGTCGATGAACATCCCTCGTGCCCCACTCGAGCCGATCCGCAAGCGGATTGGATTGCCTGGCGTCACTCCGGCACCCGAGAAGGCGCTGGCGGGGATGGTGTAGGTGAAATTAACGGTCGTGCCATTCTCGGACGCGGGGGGGGCGACAGCATCATCTGACTGATAGCTAATACCATCAAGCATGGAATAGAGCGGCAACGCGGTTCTCTGCTCTCCGCTCAGGTTCTCCCCCGGCGCCCAGAGGACGGTGCCGTCCTGCTCGCGGAGGCTTGGACGAACGTAGCGCTGCGACTCCCCGCTCCATTCCTGGGGCGAGGCGTTGAGCGTCAGGGTAAACGTGTCCGTCGCGGACCAATTGTGGGGGATGTTGTACTCGATATAGCAATTCGATGCTTCTGTATACTCGAATTGGACAGCCTGATTGGCAGTGGCAATGGCAGTGTCGGTGCGGACCCCATCTCCGGTGGCTATCTGGATCTTGACCATGGTGCCGCCGGTGATCACCCAGTTGCCGAGGTTCGGGGCGCCCGTGCCGTGCGCGATGAGCGGATCCTGGAAACGGGTGATCAAGAGGGTTCCGGCAGGTTCCGTCGGCGTGGTCGCACTCTGCTCCGTCGACCAGGTGGTCGATACATTCTGGTCGAGCGACATGTCGCGGGCCTTGGCGCGGTAGGTGTATTGGGTGGCGGGATCCAGGTCTTTCTGCGTCCAGGAACGGGCGGCGATCCAACCGCTGTTGTTGCCTCTGGTGACGTTCTCGAAATAGTATTCGACGCCTGATACATCGGTGGCGGCGTTGACCGTCATGGTGATGGAGCGGTAGTCGGCGACCGTTGGCACCGTGGCCCAGGTCAGCGGATCGGGAGTCGGAGGCGTGAGGTCCTGGACAGGCGTGGTCGCGCTCTGCTCGGCCGACCAGGTGGTGGACTCGTTCGCATTCGGGGACTTGTCCCGGGCTTTCACGCGGTAGGTGTAGGTGGTGTTGTAATCGAGGCCCGTCTGCGCCCATTCCCGGCTGTTCTGCCAGCCGCTGTTGGCGCCGCTGGTGATGTTTTCGAAATAGTATTGAACTCCATAGAGGTCGCCAACGTCCCGGGCGCTGCGGATCCTCATGCTGATGTTCCTGAAATTCGAAACCGTGGGCACAACGTCCCATGTCAACGGGTCGGGTGCCGGAGGAGTGGTGTCTGCCAGCAGGGGGCCGAGGACAAGCGTGACGTTATTGATGTAGAGGCTCCGCTGTCCGCTTGCGTCGAGCCGCAAGCGGATTGGCGAGCCTGCCAACACACCGGCGCCCGAGAAGGCGCTGGCATTGATCTGGAAAAAGTACGTCAGCTCGGATGGGTAGTCGGTGAGGGCATTCATGTAGCTGTTGTAAAGGGGCACCGCCGTGGTCGCGTCCTGCGGCGCCTGCCAGAGGAGCGTGCCGTCCTGCTCACGAAGCTCCGGTCGGATGTAGCGCTGAAGAGTCCCGCTCCATGAAGCCGGGCTTGCCTCGATTCGCAGGTAGTAGGTGTCTGTGGCAGCCCAGTTGTGGGTGATGTTCCGCTCGCCGTAGGTGCCGTCACCGTTGAGCTCGATGGCCTGATTCGCGGAGGCGGTCTCTCCGGAGACCCCGGGCAGGTCTGCCGTGGCGGCTTTTGTCCTCGAATAAGCGCCACCGTTGAACGTCCAACCGACGAAATTGGTTGTGAATTGCGTGCCGCTGCCGAGCAAGGGGGACTGCCAATTCTCGCTGACGAGGGTCGTCTGCGCGCCCGCGTTCAGGCACATTAACGCCACGGCGAAAGCCCCCGCGACTCTGATCGGTCTTGCTGCGCTCATGCTGAAACCTCCTGACTGTTCGTCGTCACTCTTTCTCGGAAGCCGTGTTGCTCCAAATCAGTTACTACCTGAATCTAAAAACCGTGCCGGCGGGAGGTTCCAGGCGGAGCATCACGTTGTCGATGAATAGCCCACGTGCCCCACTCGAGGCGATCCGCAAGCGGATTGGATTGCCTGGCGTCACTCCGCTGCCCGAGAACGTGCCAGCGCGGATGGTGTAGCTGAAGGCCAGCCTGGGATCAGTCTGATAGCTGGTGCCCACAAGCGTGGAGTAGAGCGGCACCGCGGTCTTCTCCAATCCGCTCATGTTCTCACCCGGAGCCCAGAGGACGGTGCCATCCTGCTCGAGGAGGCTTGGACGAACGTAGCGCTGCGACTCACCGTCCCAACTCTGGGGCGAGGCGTTGAGCGTCAGGGTGAACGTGTTCGTCCTGGCCCAATTGTGGGGGATGTTGTATTCGATATAGGCCGATGTCCACTCGTAATTGATCACCTGATTGATGGTGGGCGCGATGCTCGTGTCGGTGCGGACACCGTCGTTGGGTGCCGTTACCATCTTGACTTGGGTGCCGCCGGTGATCACCCAGTTGCCGAGGTTCGGGGAACCTGTGCCGGCCGCGATGAGCGGATCCTGGAAACGGGTGATCAAGAGGGTTCCGTCAGGTTCCGCCGGCGTGGTTGCGCTCTGCTGCGTTGACCAAGTGGTCGACACATTCTGGGCCAGGGACTTGTCGCGCGCCCTGGCGCGGTAGGTGTACACAGTGGCGGGATTCAGGTCTTTCTCCGTCCACGAGCGGGCGGCGATCCAACCGCTGCTTGTGCCTTTGGTGACGTTCTCGAAATAGTATTCGACCCCCGATACATCGGTGGCAGCGTTGACCGTCATGGTGATGGAGCGGTAGTCGGCGACCGTTGGCACCGTGGCCCAGGTCAACGGATCAGGACTCGGAGGCGTGAGGTCCAGGGTCGCCGTAGTCGCACTCTGCTGGACCGACCATGCGGTGGACTGGTTCGCATTCGGGGACTTGTCCCGGGCCTTCACACGGTAGGTGTAGGTGGTGCTGAAATCGAGGCCCGTCTGCGCCCATTCCCGGCTGTTCTGCCAGCCGCTGGTGGCTCCGGTGGTGACGTTCGTGAAGAAGTACTCAACGCCATAGCGGTCGGCGGGGTCGCGGGCGCTGCGAATACGCATGCTGATGGTCGTGAAATTCGAAACCGTGGGCAGGACGTCCCATGTCAACGGGTCGGTATTCGGGGGGGTGGTGTCCGCCGGGAGGGGCCCGAGGACGAGTGTGACGTTATTGATGTAGAGG
>CAZZBA010000371.1:0-4168 GCA_964652765.1 uncultured Victivallales bacterium
GGGGCGAGCCCGGCACCAACGGCCAGCACGCCTTCTACCAGCTCATCCACCAGGGCACCAAGCTCATCCCGGCGGATTTCATCGGGTTCTGCCGCAGTCACAACGCCATTGGAGACCATCACGCCAAACTGATGGCCAACTTCTTCGCCCAGACCGAGGCGTTGGCCTTCGGCAAGACCCGCGACGAGGTCGAGCACGAGGGCGTCGAGGGCCTGGTGGTCCCGCACAAGGTCTTCGAGGGTAACCGGCCGACGAACACGATCATGGCCGACCTGCTGACGCCGGAGGTACTGGGGGCACTGACGGCGCTCTACGAGCACAAGGTCTTCGTGCAGGGGGTGATCTGGAATATCTTCTCGTTCGACCAGTGGGGCGTGGAACTGGGGAAAGTGCTGGCGGGGCGTATACTGCCCGAACTGGAGGCGGCAGACGAGCCCCGTCTGGCCCATGACGTTTCGACAAACGCCCTGATCCGTCGATTCCGGGCTCGGCGCTGAATGCGTCGGTCTTGATTCGGTCCGGTTGGTTGTGTATACTATTCAGCTCGATATGGAACGCTGTTGTAGGGGATGCGGTTGAGGAAAGAGGTGATGATCGTGGGTAAGCAGGAGTGGAAGGCGCAGCGCGAGAGAAAAGCGTTTCTGGCGCTGGAGGACGGGTCCGTCTTCCGTGGCTATTCCGTGGGCGCGTCGGCCGATGCGGTTGGCGAAGTGGTGTTCAACACTGGTATGAGCGGTTACGAGGAAATCCTGAGCGATCCTTCCTATGCGGGCCAGTTCGTGACCATGACGTATCCGGAGATCGGCAATACCGGCATCAATGCAGCGGACATGGAATCGCGCGGCCTGTTCCTGAAAGGGTTCCTGATGCATAGCATCAACGAGACCAGCAACTGGCGGGCGGATGAATCGCTGCGGGCGGCTCTCCAGAGGCGCGGCATCCCGGCGCTGGCCGGGCTCGACACGCGCGCGCTGACCTGCAAGCTGCGCGACACCGGCACGCTCAAGGGCTGCCTGGCAGTCGAAGGCAAATGCAGCGAGGTCGATGCGGTGGCCAAGGCCAAGGCCTGGGAAGGACTCGACGGGCAGGATTATGCCTCACGGGTGACCTGCGCGAAATCCTACGCCTGGGACCCGGACGGTGCCATGACGGCCTCCTGGGGCTTCAGCGAGACCCTTCCGCCTGCGGACCTTAAGGTGGTCGCCTATGATTTCGGGATCAAGTGGAATATCCTGCGCAACCTGCGCCAGTGCGGCATGGCCGTTACGGTGGTCCCCGCGCAGATGCCGGCGGCGGATGTGCTGGCGCTCAAGCCGGATGGGGTCTTCCTCTCCAACGGGCCGGCGGATCCGGCGGCGGTCGGTTACGCCGCCGACTCGATCCGGGCGCTACTCGGCAAGGTACCGCTGATGGGCATCTGCCTCGGGCACCAGCTCCTGGGAATCGCCCTGGGAAGCAGGACCTACCGCTTGAAATTCGGTCATCACGGCATCAACCACCCAGTGATGAACCTGGCCACGCGTGCGGTTGAGGTCACATCCCAGAACCACAATTTCGCGATTGATGCGGATACTCTCGGCGCGGGCGTGGAGGTCACGCACCTGAACCTGAACGACAACACGGTCGAGGGACTCCGCAGCCTGAAGGTACCTGCATTCTCGGTTCAGTACCACCCCGAGGCCGGTCCCGGACCGCATGACCCGTTCTACCTGTTCGCGCGGTTCCGCGAACTGATGCAGGGCGCGAGTAAGTAAGATGTTTAAGATTGGTTTAGTGTGCTAGTGTATCCGGTTAGGGTTCATGGTTAAAAGTGGGAGTAAAAAAGGAGGATTGAATGAAGCGGTTATGGACAGTGGTGATGGCGGTGGTGATGGTGTCGGCAACGGTGGAAGCCTCGGGAGGTTATCTGCGGCATCCGGTTTTCCAGAAGATGCCGCCCATGGAAATGCGGGTGGAGACACAGTTCGGCTACGGCGATACCGGTGACCTGCCCTTCGGGTTGCTGGGCGCGTTCGGTGTCGACGTCGGTGATGCGTTGACTCTCGGGGTGTATGGCCAGGTCTATACCTCTGAGCGGGACTTGCCGGTCGCGGTGGATATCGTATATGGTCTCGGCGGTTTTGCCGAATACGCGATCAGTATCGGCTACGCGGTCGTTCCCTATGCCGGTCTGCGCGTCGGGATGTTGGACCCGACGGGGCCTACCTCCCCAACCCTGCCTTATGTGGGTGGCACTTTCGGCTTGAAATACCCGCTGACGGATGTGGTTTCCCTCACGGCGGCGGTAACGGTGCACTGGGCTGGTGACAAAGATGACTACGAGGCTTACGACTACGAGCGCACGGGCGGGAGCTACAGCGCCGACTCGACGGCCGTCACGTTTGATGCCGGCTTGCGCTATGCCTTCTAGGCAGGGCAACCCATGAAGCCGCCCACCGGCCTTGCGCCGGTGGTGGAATACGTTGTACGGCGGCCTTCCCCATAAAACGAAAGACCGCAGCAGGAGTGCTGCGGTCTTTCGACGTTGACCCGAGGGTCGCGGTTCGCCTGCCAGTTGGTCAGTAAGGCTGTGGACGACTGATATGCCACTTGTTTTTGAATTAGGGCAAGCGTCCTATAATCCAAACCAACCTCAGTACAGAACATCTGTATAATAAGCAGCCGCCGTGCCAACTGGCAGTGGGGCGGCTTGTTGACGGTCTCTTGACAACTTGCAGACAGCCCTCCAACGAATGCCACTGTTTCGGTCTCATATCGCTGTTCGAGCCTTGGTGCCCCGTCTCAGATTTGATTCACTGGAGACGTCATGATTCACGAAAATGCGAATCAGAACCTTGCCGTCAGTTGATCTGGCGGTAGTGCTTCATCAACGCCAGCACGTCCTGGCGGATGGCGAAAATCTCGTCACGGAACCCCTGTATGACAGCCGGCTCAAGCCGGTTTTTCTGGCTGACGATACTGGTGCTGGTGATGGCCTGTCCGAAGTGGCTCAGTGCGCGTTTGAGGCAGGCGACGACAAAGGCGCCGTCGGGGTCCTCCTCGTAGGCAAGCGAGTCGAGCGCCCCGGCCAGTTTCGCGCTGATGGTCTGGGCATTGAAAAGCATGGTCTGGATGTCCGCGTCACCATCGCCATTGCTGTCGGTCAGTCCGTTCTCCTTGCAGATTCTCCATATCCGCATGGCCAGATTGGCGGCGCGGTCCGATAAGGGATGGCGGATCTTGCCGTCGCGGCTGCGGATCCAGTCCCTGCCTTCGGTATGGGCAAGCGGTTCCAGCGGCAGATAGTCGTCATCGTCGTCCTCGCTGTCGAAAGGGGATTCACCGCTGTAGACGAGATCGTCATCACGATCGAAAATCCCGTCGTATCCGTCCCAGCCCATCTCGTGCGCGATGATCTGCTCGCGCTCCGGATGGTCCAGATAGGCCTCGATCAGTTCCATGTAGCGCCGGGTCATGGCATCCGATTCCTGGAGCTGCCTCTCCCATGCGAATTCATCCATTTCCCAGTCGTTCTGGTCTTCAAATTCCTCCATGTCGTCGTCATCGTCCTCGTCCTCGAAAGTGAAGATGCAGGACCAGTCCTCATAGGCCTCCTGGTTCTTGCGACGTTGCGCCTCCTCCTCCTCGGGGGTCATGCGCCAGGCGAAGTCTGAGATATGGGTAAGGAACTGCGTGGAATCGACCGTTACCCGTCCATTGGCATTGCTGTACCACTCGATGCTCAGCGCGTTGCCGATGCGGCAGTCAACCGGCTCGCCGCGCTGGCGCAGTTCGCGGACCTGTTGCGGTGACAGGTTGAATATGCGTGTCTTCCGTGAGGCTGTTATATCCCCGGTCTTGCCCATCTGCACGGGACAGAGGCCTTCGTTCTCCTCGGGTTCGGGGAATGGATTCTCGAACTGTAGCAGGCAGCCGGCGAGGTCGCGCAGCGGATTGCCCCGCAGCGTGAGTTCAATCGGGAACTGGCGATCAATCAGCCAGATCCTCCCGGTCACGCGGTCGCGTGTCCGGGCATCGATCTCGCCGCGAACGACACTGGGGCCAAGCTGCCAGCCCATCGGGTCGATTTCTTCATCCTCATGCATTTGAAAGGTTCCCGTCCTTCCCGTTCCGGATCAATTCACGTCGTGTCTTAAACCAGGTCGCAGGCATCTGCCGGCATCCAATG
>CAZZBA010000372.1:0-4158 GCA_964652765.1 uncultured Victivallales bacterium
CAAGCAGACGATGCAGGTGGCGCAGCAGTAGGCCGCGATGTGGAAACCGAGCGCCTCGAGGTAGGGCAGCAGTCCCGCCTTGCCCAGGTAGTCCTCCGCGACCTGCGAACCGGGGGCGAAACTGGTCTTGACCCACGCCGGGATGCGCAGCCCGCGCTCGACGGCCTTGCGCGCCAGGATGCCGGCACCGATCAGCAGCGAGGGGTTGGATGTGTTCGTGCAGCTCGTGATCGAGGCGATAACCACCGCCCCGTGCCGCAGTGTCCCCTTGCCCGGCACGACGGCCGACGCCGCCTGCGCCTCGGGCGCGATACCGAAGCCGCGCTGCTCGGGCGATTTGCCAAGATCAGCCTTGAAGGCCTCGTGCAGCTGTCCGGTCGCGATCCGGTCCTGCGGACGCTTGGGGCCGGCCACGGAGGATTCTACCGTGGCCAGATCCAGCTCCAGCAGGTTGGTGTAGCGGCACTCCTCGTTGCCGGTACGGAAAAGTCCCTGCGCCTTGGCATAGCGTTCGACCAGGTTGATATGCGCCTCGTCGCGTCCCGTCATCCGCAGGTAGTCGAGCGTCGCCCCGTCGATCGGGAAGAAGCCCATCGTCGCCCCGTACTCGGGGGCCATGTTCGCCAGCGGAGCCCGGTCGGCCAGGGTCATGGCATCCACGCCGGGACCGAAGTATTCAACGAAGTGGCCGACCACGCCCTTCGCGCGCAGGATCGCCACCAGCGTCAGAGCGACATCCGTCGCCGTGACCCCCGGCCGCAATCCGCCGGTGAGGCGCACACCGGTGACCATCGGCGTGAGGATCGGGATCGGCTGGCCGAGCATGGCCGCCTCGGCCTCGATGCCGCCCACGCCCCAGCCGACGATGCCCATGCTGTTGATCATGGGCGTGTGCGAGTCGGTTCCCACGAGGGTGTCGGGATAGGCCAGCGTGTCGCCGCCCTTGCCCGAGACCATCACGCAGCGGGCGAGCAGCTCCATGTTGATCTGGTGGCAGATGCCGAGCCCCGGAGGCAGCACGCTGAGCGTGCGGAATGCATTCTGCCCCCAGCGCAGGAAGACATAGCGCTCATGGTTGCGCTCAAACTCCAGATCCAGGTTCGTCTGCAGCGCCCCGGCGCAGCCGAATGCGTCGAGCTGCACGGAATGGTCCACGACCAGGTCTACCGGGATCGACGGCTCGATCAGCGCCGGCGATTTCCCCGCGCGCCGCGCCGCGCCGCGCAGAGCGGCCAGGTCGACCACGCAGGGCACGCCGGTGAAATCCTGCAGCAGCACGCGCGCCGGCATGTAGGGCAGCTCGCGCTTCTCGCCCTCCGGCGTCCAGCCGGCCAGCGAGAGGGCATGCGCCTCCTCGAAGGCCGGATGGCCCTGCATCCGCACCATCTGCTCCATGATCACCTTCAGGCAGAACGGGAATCGCTCGATCCCGGCAAACCCCTGTTCCTGCAACGCCTGGAGACTGAAATACGAAACCGACCCGCCATCGCCCAGCGACAGCTTGCGCCGCGCAAAATCAAACGAACCCATATGCCTACTCCTGTGTTAACGGCCAACGGACAACCACCGCCGCAGTGTTATTTGCCGCCGCCTTCTTGTCAAGCGGGAAGCCCGACCCGACCCGACCCGGGCGATCATTTGAAAATCCTGCTTTACACCGCCGCATCATCCGTCTATATTCGCGGCCACTTGTCGGAATAAACAGAAACAGGCAGTTAAGAAGAAGCGAATCAGAAGGGAAGCAGCAAGGACATGAGTCAGATCGACAAATCAGTAATTCAGGAACAGTATCAGCGCCACGAACGTGACACTGGATCTTCTGACGTCCAGATCGCGGTGCTCACCAAGCGCATCGAGAAATTGACGGAACATCTCAAGGAAAACAAGAAGGACCACAGCTCGCGCCATGGCCTGATCAAGATGGTCAGCGCGCGCCGCCGTCTGCTCGATTACCTCAAGAGCACAGACGCGGAACGCTACAAGAAGCTGATCCACGATCTTGGCATACGCCGCTAGCGCTCTCAAGCCACGTCTCCATCCCGCCGCGGCGTTCACGCCGCAGCCGAAGCGGCACCGGTCGCCAGGCAACCGGCGGGGTGGCGAACGGGCTCACAAACAAGAAGCAGCCGGCGTGTGAATTTGAAATTGCGTCGGCACCAACAGGAAAGAAAACCATGAAAGACGCAATTACCGTTTCGACAACCGTCGGAACCCAGACCATCACGCTGGAAGCCGGGCTGCTCGCGCAGCAGGCCGCCGGTGCCTGCACGATCCGCCTCGGCGATACCGTGCTGTTCTCCGCCGTCACCAACACCGACAAGCCGCGCGAGGGTATCGACTACTTCCCTCTGTCGGTGGAATACCGCGAGAAGTTCTACGCGGCCGGCCGTTTCCCCGGCGGGTTCTTCAAGCGCGAGTCGCGTCCCAGCGAGAACGAGGTCCTGACCGCGCGCTTCACCGACCGGCCGATCCGGCCGCTCTTCCCGGAGAACTATTTCAACGAGGTGCAGATCAACAACATGCTGCTCTCGGCCGACGGGATCAACGACGCGGACATCCTTAGCATCACCGTCTCGAGCGCGGCGCTGGTCATCTCCGAGATCCCGTTCATGGGCCCGATCGCCGGTGTGCGTGTCGGCCGTGTCAACGGCGCGTTCATCCTCAATCCCACGCATGACCAGCGCGAGAAAAGCGACATGGACCTGGTCTATGCCAGCACCCGCGAGCTGCCGCTGATGATCGAGGGCGGCGGCAAGGAGATTGCCGAAGCCGACCTGGTGGCCGCCATGAAATTCGCCCACGAGGCCTGCATCAAGCTCTGCGACCTGCAGCTTGAACTGCGCAAGGCGCTCGGCAAGCCAGCCAAGGTTGTCGCGCCCTGCCAACCGGACACGACCCTGATCGAGGCCGCCCGCGGAATCGTCGGCGAGCAGCTCTCCAAGGCCGTGCAGATCCCCGGCAAGCTCGAACGCCAGGGCAAGGTCAGCGAGATCAAGGACGCGCTGCAGGCCGCACTGGCCGAGAAGATGCCGGAGATGACCGGGGAGCAGTTCCGCGCGATGTTCGACGCGCTCGAGATCGAGACGGTGCGCCGCAACGTGCTTGAGCACGGGGTCCGCGTGGACGGTCGCAAGTTCGACCAGCTTCGCGAGCTGAAGGCGCAGGTCGGCATCCTGCCGCGCACGCACGGCTCGGCACTCTTCAACCGCGGCGAGACACAGGCGCTGTGCACGGTCACGCTCGGCACCCGCTCCGACAAGCAGCACATGGATGCGATTACCGGTGGCAAGACCGATAAGAGCTTCATGCTGCATTACAACTTCCCGCCCTACAGCGTCGGCGAATGCGGACGCCTCGGCACCACCGGACGCCGCGAGATCGGCCACGGCGCCCTCGCGGAACGCTCGCTGGTCGAGGTGATCCCCGCGGATTATCCCTACACGGTTCGCCTGGTCTCCGAAATCATGGGCTCGAACGGCTCGTCCTCGATGGCCAGCATCTGCGTCGGCACGCTGGCCATGATGGATGCCGGTATCCCGATCAAGGCCCCGGTGGCCGGTATCAGCGTCGGTCTCTTCACCGGCAAGGGCAAGTCCGACCTGGTGATCGACATCCTCGGCACCGAGGACCACTGCGGCGACATGGACTTCAAGGTGGCTGGCACCCGCAAGGGCATTACCGGCTTCCAGGTCGACCTCAAGATCCGCGGCCTGACCTGGGACCAGGTCGAGACGGCATTCGCGATGGCCAAGACCGCTCGCGGCCAGATCCTCGATTACATGGAAACCGTGATCGCGACCCCGCGCGCGGAAATGTCCCCGCATGCCCCGCGCATCGAGACGATCATGATCGATCCCGAGAAGATCGGCGAGCTGATCGGACCCGGCGGCAAGAACATCCGCGGCATCACGGAGCGCTCGGGCGCGCAGATCGACATCGCCGAGGACGGCACGGTCAGCATCTACGCCCGCACAGGCGAGTCCATGGCGCTGGCCGTCAAGGAAGTGCAGATGGTCTGCATGGATCCCGAGGAAGGCATGATCTACGAGGGCAAGGTCACCGGCGTGAAGGAATTCGGCGCGTTCGTCGAGATCCTGCCCGGCCGCGACGGCCTCGTGCATATCAGCGAACTGGCTGACTTCCGCGTCAACTGTGTGG
>CAZZBA010000373.1:0-4122 GCA_964652765.1 uncultured Victivallales bacterium
TTGCCATGCCCGCAAGATCGTACAGCTACTCACCGCTTGTAAAGTGTATTGTGAACCCCAATGTCCCTCAATGCCCCCCGCGTGTTGTTGGAGTCCTAATCCTTGCTTGTAGCAGCTTTGGCGATTTCGATGACTGAGGTCGACGATTCCTCCTCACTTCGGTCCACGAGACCTGTGGCTTGAAGCGCGAAGATCGAACGAGTTGTCTCCAAGAGGACTGCATTCTTCGTCTGGTCATCTGTAGCGGCCGCCGAGAACGCTTGGAATGTCTGAAGTGCCAAGGCTCGATGCCGATTCGTAACGGCTTGGTGTCTGAGCGCCTTGTACATTCGGCCGCACCAGATCGTCGCAGTCGCCAGTACAGAAAGGGCGATGACTTTGCTGGCGATCTTCTGGAGGATCTGTCCGTTGTCGAGGCCCGCCGGTGTCCAGAACCACGTGGCAAACGCAATTGCAAAAGTCGCGACTGCGCACCACACTGCGGCCTTCAGCCATGGAGTTGCGCGACGTTCGAGCACATCAGACTCGTGCATGAAGTCCTGCGTGAAGACGGCGGCTCCAGCAGCCGCAGAGGCCTCACGGGCCTTGACAATGATTGCGTCGATCTCCTTGGTCTTCTTCTCAACGTCTCTCTTTGCCTCGTCTGCAATCTCATTCGCTTTCGTCACCGCATCCGACAGCCGGGAGATGTTCTCTTCAATGTCTCCTTTCTGATACGCAAGAAACGGAATCCATGGAGTCGCTGTCTCAAAGAATGGGTCCGCCACACTGTGCAACTGAGACGTAATCTGGTCTCGGCTACTTGGAGCATTTGTCTGTTCGATCGTGAACTTGTCAATCCGCTCGAAGATCGGCGGGAGTTGGTCAACCCGTTCACGGATGCGGTCGCACGCTGCGTCGGTGAGGAATTCCAACGGCAAGACCTGCAGCATCTCAAGTGTCGAGAGCACCCTGGTAATGTCCTGTTCCGCGTTGCGGAATGACATTGTGCCCCATTCGGGGCGTGTAATGAGTTGCTTCCCCTTGAACGCGAGAACCGCAGAGATCGACTTGTTTAGTGGCCCAACTCTGTTCTGATCTGCCATCTGATCCTCCTTGTCAGGCGTTCAGGTTTTCCGTAATCCTGCCCTGCCCATGAGCAACGATTTGTAATTATTTTGCATAGAACTTGATGGCCGACTAGTCGGCGTGATTACTACACGGCGTATAGTGAAAACAATGACAAGGCGGTGTGATATTTCATCATCACGCGAAAAGTGTCCGCGCGTACTCGGGAGCACAATCGGACTCCATGCCAGGGTCATTCAGGGCAAGGATGTGGTGGTGTAGACCATACTCCTTCGATAGCAATGCGGCTCTCAACATCTGGATTGCAGCCTGACCCCGCCTGGACTGGCGATGCGCCTCCAACCGTTTGTAAAGTGTATTGTGAAGGGCTGACCCCAATGCCCCCCAATGCCCCCCCGGCGAAAGTAGGAAAAGGCGACGCTGGAAGGATCAAGGGGGGTAGGGTTTTTCAGCGGAATCTATTGTGAAGGGTGGACCCCAATGCCCCATGAAAGGCTGACCCCAATGCCCCACGGTCGGATTTCGGTCGGTAACACCTACTCTTTGATGGGTGACTCCGTCACCGGCCGGCGCAGGAAGTCGAGGTGTCCTATCCCATCGGGTTTGCGAATCACTCGAAATACTGAATCCATCTGGTGGACCAATGACCAGCGCACGACATCGTCGACGAGTACGCCACCGTGTCTTGCGTTGTACACAACTTGAAACGAGAGCGTGATCACACCGTCCTGATATCGCACCGACTTGTCGATAAAAGCCAACCCCTTGGACCACCGCTTTATCGCCAGCGTAACAACCGCAGATCCGTTCGTTCGAACAACGTTCAGGTATCGAGCGTCGACCTCACTTTGTTCCGTCTGAAGAAGTCCGTTTGCCTCCGCAGGAGGACAATTCGACCACCCCTCCTTATCACAGAACACGACCATCCCATTCGTGAACTTGAAATCGACGCCCAACTGAAGAGCAACTGCGCTGAACACTTGCAGGAATGTAACGTCTCGAAGAGACAAGGTCACTCCTTTAGATGCAGCAGCCGAAGAGATAGCGGCATCATGAACTGCTATCACCACTGAGACGTTTGTCATACCTGCGTCCTGCCGTGCGGCCTCATTCAGGAAGGAACCGACGTCCAGTAGATGCGCAGCCCTGAAATCAATAGATGAAATTCGGGCGTTTCTCGACCAGTCCTCGACTGCGCCATCGCTTGGGGGTCTCCGGGTCGGCGCGCCTAGTGTCCCAACCTGACTGACGAGAGGCGTCGCGCTGTGCCGACTCTCTTCTTCGGAGCAAGCGGATAACGCAACACCAATCAGGCAGACGGCCACAAGCAATCCGGCAAAGTTCAACTGGGCAGGCACAGACAACTCTCCTATTCTCTGGGCTAGGGTGATGCAACCGGCATAGTTCCGATTGGTGGATAGTCTCCTCCCGCTTCTGGACCAACAGGGTTCCGGTAATGACCATCTCCGTCATAACTGGCAGTTTGAACGGCAACGAGATCCCTGTGAAGATTTGGCCCCTGCCATCGGGTCCACGCAGCAGCTTCGCGGTCGCACATAGTCTTCGAATAGCAGATCGTCGCCTGAGCGCGGATATTCCGCGCCGCAGACCCATCCTTTGCCGCCTGACGGTGATTCCTCACATGAAGTTGCTCGTGGCCGTAAGTAGTTGTTCTAGCCCATTCGTTATTTTGGATTCGAGTGTTGATTCGGATGGCCGTGGTAAGTTTGATTGTGCATTCGATCTTGCTGCAGCCTTCAGTATAGCGAACTGGGGATCCCGCGATATCTTCGGATAAACACGGAACACAGTGACAGTCAACGGCATCTAATCCAAACCATTCAATGCCATCCGGATCACCTAGCGACACTCTCTCCAGGTTTCGATAACTGAAGGAATGCCCCGCCGGACTTGTTGAGTCTGTAATAGAGACACCATCACTGAACTCGAATTTGATATCGAGCAGACCCAATCGATCAACTCTGAATATCGGATTGTTCCGCACACATAAATAGAGACTCTCCCCGCCGCTTTCCCCAATCGGATCCCGGCTGATCCACCGCCCGATTTCCGGGTGGTAATACCGATAGCCGTAATACAACAGACCGGTTTCGTCATCCATGTATTTCGTTGAGAACCGGAAGGGGTTGTCGCTTGCTTCGCTGCCGCTCTGCTGCTTTATGTTGCCGTAGGGGTCGTACTCATAGTGCGCTAGGGTAGCACCGTTGGTGGCGATAAGTTGCCCGACGTTGCCGTTGGCGTCATAGACGTAGAAACAGACATTAGACGTTAGACCAGAGACTTTAGACCGGGAGAGCAGGCCGCCAATGGTGCCGGCGCCTTGCAGCGTGCCAGAGAGGTCAAGGCCCCAGACATAGTGGGAGACGTTAGACGTTAGACCTTGGACTTTAGACTCGCGGATCATCGCCCAGCCGTCGTAGAGGAAGGAGGAGTCAGAAGTCAGGATCCAGGAGCCGGAAGCGTTCGTGCAGACGGTCTTGCCAACCCGGCGGGACATGTAGTCGTAGGCGAAGGAGAGTTTCAGGCGAGGCACCGCAGGCGGGAGGTTCGTGCGCGACTCCATGCCGATCAGGCGGTTCTCCCCGTCCCACTCGTAACTCCACCGCCCGTCAGCCAACAGGTTCCCGTCATCGTCGTAGGCGAACTGCTCCGGCGTCTTCGCCACGAACACGTGCCCGGACGACGTCGCGACCACGTCCGTCCCGTTCGTCCCGCCGCCCGGCAGCACCCCGACCACCGTCACCAGCGGGTACGCCGCCGAGGAGGAGTTCGTCACGCCCGCGTAGGCCTGGAAGTATTTGCCGAACCGGCTCGTCGCCTGGTTGTTCACCGTCACGACCGTCCCCGTCTCCGCCGTCCCCATGATGTTCGCCCTTGCCGGCACCGTTTGCTCCACGTACTGGTTCAATGCGTTCGCCGTGTAGGTCCGCCGGGCATCTGTCCCGGACACGGCGCCATCATACGCGTTCGTCCGGTTGCCGATCAAGTCATAACCGTAGGCGAAGCCCTGCCCCGTCACTTCGTCCGTCGTGT
>CAZZBA010000374.1:0-3332 GCA_964652765.1 uncultured Victivallales bacterium
GCCGTTGCGGCTCATGCTCAACGGTTTGTTGGGATCCGCGAGAAGCCATGCCTTGGCAACTTCGGTCTTGAGGCCACCGACGATCAGTTTGCCGTCCGCCGGCCATTGGAATACGTGTAGATAAAGGCGCTTGCCTTTACGGGTGGACTCTCCCCACGCCTGAGTTGCCAGCGGGGTGCGGGCGCTTCCGCGGATCGACTCACCATTAACCGCCCACCACTTTCCAATCCCCTTGAGAATGGCGACGTCCGCGGGATCAATCGCGCCGGTGCCCATCGGACCGATGTTAAGCAGCTGATTTCCGCCGCGTGCGACGGATTTGGCGAGCAGTTGGATGAAATGGGAGGCCGGTTTATGAGACCGATCGTTCTCGTTGTATCCGTAGGATTCGTTGGTGGTGGGAATGCCCTCCCAGTCGCCTGCCTGTGGCGGAATTTCCGCCGGCATGTCGCAGGTGTTCTGGTAGTCGCCGGTGCCGTAAATCAGCCGTCCATTCACAACCAGCGATGGCTTCGCCTTTCTCACCGCGGCGAAGATACGCAAATTCTCCTCCTGAGGCAGTTTGTGGGGCGTGTCGAACCAGAGGATGTCCGGATCGTAGTTGGCGATCAATTCCTGGATCTGTGGAATCGATTTTTCATCCACATACTTGCGCGCCTTGGGCAGAAATTCAGGGCGGCTAATCCACCAGTTGGGATCCTTGAGGCTCTTGTCTCCACCCGGATTATTGAAATCCCAATCGTTGCCGGGGCCGTTCTCCTCGCCCCAATCGAAGGCGTGCGAATAGTAGAAACCGAATTTGATTCCGTATTTTTGACAGGCCGCTTTCAGTTCTTTCATCGGATCACGGCCGAAGGGTGTGGCCTTGACGATGTTGGCGTCGCTGACCTTGGAATCATACATGGCAAAGCCGTCATGATGCTTGGCGGTGATGATGAAATATCCCATGCCTGCCTCTTTCGCGAGTTTGATCCATTCATCCGCGTTGAACTCCACAGGATTGAATTTGCCAGCGACTTCCTTGTGATAGACCGGTATCGGAATTTGCGCCATGCGTTGGATATGCTCACCGTAGCCACCATATTTCTTGCCCTGCCAGGTACCGCTCAGCTCGGAATAGACGCCCCAGTGAACGAACATGCCGAACCGCGCATCCCGCCACCACCCCAGTCGGGCGTTGATTTCCTCCGGCTTAGGCCTTAATTCATCGAACGAAGGGGCGCGCGCTGGCTCATCAGCGTTAAGTACGGTGGCCGCCCCGCAGGCAAGAGCCATGACAATTGATTTGCAGACAGTAGATTCATTCATCGCGTAGCCCCCAATTCATTTTGAATTGTCCTTTATGTTAATGTTGTACACGGGCGGGGTCAGGTCACTTTCCAACTTGATCACAAATGCATCGTTGGCCGGTATCCTGAAGTGGTTGTCCTGGACGACGCCACCGATCAGCGTTCCGGTCACCCGCCAGCCCCTGGCCAATGTCAGGGTTACATCCGATGCCGTTGGCGAATAGTTGATCAGGACTGCAATTCGTGTGGTCGCCCCGTCCGGATGTTCCGTAATGCCGACGAACGGATTGTCCTTGCTGATGACGCGGTCCAGTTGAGCCGCCGCTGCCACCTGCTTGTAGACCCGCCAAACGGGACCCATGGCTTCCTGATGGAAAGCGCCAGGCGTGTTGGCCATGGACACTTCGAAAGGAACGCTCAGGTAATGGATCTGACCCTTGCCGTGGCGCTTGCAAACCCAGGCCGGGTTACCGTCGGCCTCCCGAGCCAATACCTCCGCGCCGTTCTCTGAAAAGGTCAACCGCGTCCCGGCCATCGCCGACACCCGGAACTCGCCATCGCCATCCTTGCACCGGATCTCCGCACGGCCGGAACGTTGTTCCCGGGTCAGCACCTCGAGTCCGATCGTGTCCTTGAACCGGGCAATGAATGCGTCGCAACTGGATACATAGAGCACCGCACCCGCATCAACGCGGTCCAGCAGAGCGAGCCACAAGCTCTGGGGGAAATACCGGCTCCCGCTGAGCGAGGGCACCAGATACAAGTTGGCCGGCTTGAGCGGCTGGTCGCCAAATTGAAACTCAAGACTGAATCCGGCCTGGGTTGCGAGGATGAAGCTGCTATAGGCCGCGCCCCATTGATCCTGTTCCTCCGACACAATGCAGACGGCATGCCGCACCTGTCGCGGCAATCCGGCGGGCAAAGCCTGCCGGATGGTCGCCAGGGTTGCTTTCATCGCACGGGCAATCGGCTTGACGCGCCGGTCTCCGTCGATCAAGCCAAGCTCAAGCTCGCAGCCATTGTTGGCATAGGGCGCATGCTGGAGCCCGTATTGGTCGTAGGCGCACCACCACAGTTGGGCGCGGCAGTCATTAACCCAGAGCGAATAAAGAACCGTGCGGGCAAATGCCGCCGCGGTCGCTTCGCTGGCCACCATCGGCCCCAGCGTCCCGAACTCCTCGGCGAAACAAGGCTTCCCGCCTATGTCCCCGTAAAACCGCGACTCGGCAACCGCATGCAGACTGGTGCGGATCGTCGTCACTGGATCGCGCAAGCAATGCGGCGTAAAGAACGGATACGGATGCGTCGTGAGCACATCCGTCAGCTCCCCCTGATCCTGCATCCGCCAATGCGCCCGCGCCGATGGATTGAGACTGTGCATGCCGGACACGACCGGCAGCGTGGAATCTTCCAGTCGGATCGCCGCGGCAATTGCCGCCGTCCAGTTCCAGGCATCCTCGTTACCGCTGACCTCGGCCATGCAGTTGCACTCGTTACCCAGGTCCCACCCGGCAATGGCCGGATGCCCCTTGAACCGCCGAACAAGACAGCGGACGAGCCGTATCTGCCACTGGCGCGCCAACGGATCTGTCAGCGGGTTACGCCCCACAAAAGCCGGCGGCACAAACAAGCGCCCGCTCATCCAGCCCGTTACCAGTCCGACGAGGAGTTTGATTTTGTGTTTTTCCGCCAAGTCGGCAAACACCTGGAAGCGTTCCAGCGCCACCTCCGACACACCGGCCCGCCCCGCATCGGTATCGGGCCGCTGGGTCTCGCCAAACCAAAGCTCGGGCTTGTGATTGTCCAGGCGGTACAGCGGCTGGAAATCCGGCCACAGCGTAAAGATCCGCAGCAGTTCCATTCCTTCCGCGGACAATTGCCGGAGATCCGCCTCCACCACATCCGGCCGCCAGTCTGACCACATCGCCGTCCCCGCGTGCGACGCCCAGTAGTTGCAGCCGATGGTAAACTGACCACTGGGAAGAAACGCTTTCCTTACCGATTCTTTCATTATCATTTTACAGCTCCTTGTTATCAGCCTCT
>CAZZBA010000374.1:3342-4120 GCA_964652765.1 uncultured Victivallales bacterium
CAGGCGCGATAAAGCAGTCCCTTATACGATCCTTTGTGCGGTCACGGTACTTGCACCACACATGATACCACTGTCCTTTCCAGGCAAAGAAATCACCATGGGCAAAACTGGTGCCGAGACCGCAATCCATACCCACACGCCCCCGATAGGTATATGGACCATATAGACTCCTGGACGTTGCATAAGCGGCAGAGCAGCTCAGGTAGTAGATGCCGCTATGCTTATGCAGGGAATTCTTATCCACAATGTTGAACACGCCTTTACGGTCCACGGGGATGATGCGCGGATCTTCATCAAGCTCTATCATCGAGTCCTTGAGCCGGGCGATCCGATAGTCGTGAGCGCCATAAATGATGTAAGGTGCGCCATCATCATCCACAAAGATGGTTGGATCAAACGAGTCGACCAAGGGTCCTCCAAGCGCATCGACATACGGCCCTTCTGGCCTGGACGCAACCATGACCCCGGTCTCTTTGTTATGATTCGAGAAGTACCAGTAGAATCGCCCGTTTCTCTCGGCGATGTCCCCCGCCCAGCAATTTGTGTTGCCTGTGCCCATGTAGTTATCTTTTGGATCAATCGTGCCCACATGCTCCCACGAGCGAAGATCCTCAGACCTGTATATGCGCCAATCAGGCATGACCCAGTCCGGGACACCGAACCCGACATCATGCCCGGTAAAAAGATAGCAGGCATCTTCCCTGACCAGCACATGCGGATCGGACATCCCTGCTTCGTCTATAAGAGGACATTTGGGCTGAATCATATGCGCTTGTTA
>CAZZBA010000375.1:0-4099 GCA_964652765.1 uncultured Victivallales bacterium
GCAACCCCGGCTAACTTACTCTGCCAAAGGCTAACTTACTTTGTCCTTTGACCCGGCGCGAATCCGGTGCAGTTTCCGGACAGATGCTATCATTTGATGCAGTTGTTCCAAAACCCCGAATTGCTCAAGAACCGCGCCTTCAAACGCAAGCCTGTCCGCCCGTTCGATCTCTGTATCAAACGCCTGGATATCACGTCTCCTTATACGCGCAAATGCAGCCAGGATGCGTTTGCGGCCATCTGGCGAGATTCGGGCGGGATCAAGCATTCGCATTTGCCGGGCAAGCTTGGTGGCATTCAAATCCAAGGCTCCAAGCCCCCGTCCGAACCCCAGCGCTTCCAGATAAAAAGCCCCCGTCAATGAACACAGAAGGGCATGGCACAGGAGAACATCGGCAGTCGGTTTTGCTGTGAACCGAATCAGGCGTTGATTGACAAATGAACGCGGCTGAAGGCGCGCAAAGAAGAGTCGATTTCCCGGATTCATGGATACAGCCAGATCAGCCGTTGTATCCGGCCGCATCTCGTACCAGTGGTATCCCTTTTTTGCCAGAATCTCGGGGAGCGGTTTTCCTTTTTCGTTTTTCGCGTGCTCAAACCGGCGAATCCAGGCCAGCGCACCGGTATGCCCCAGCCGTTCGAGCTCTTTAATAGGGCGTGAACAGCAAAAGGCGATTCCATCGGCTTTTGCATCAAGCTGCCGGATATCGGCGGAGCTTTTCACAACGGGAAGCAGGTACTCATCCTCAATTCCGGACTGCGCCTCAGGGAAAAAGAGCTTATCCCAGCCCCGCCGCTCACCGCGATGGATGTCGAACAAGTCAGCCACCGGTATCAGCAAGGAACGGATCTCATCCAGCCACTGGCAATTCGAGAAACACGCAGTCCAGCAAAGGCCATCGCGCTCAAATTGATCAAGAGAATGCTCACTCACCTGGTTCAACCATACAGCGGATTCTTCGCCGGGGCGTCCTTGGCCAATCGAATCCGCCATGATGGTGACATGTTCCTCGCTCCAGGACGAAAGGGGTTGTTGCGTGACAGCAAAGATGACACGGTGGTCAAGTGGCTGTGCGCTAGGTTGTGGTTGTTTCTTCAGTACCAGAATATTAGTCACGACATCCGCATCACGAAACCACCTTCCCGCTCCAGACGTCACCACGCATTCGATGGTGTAGAACTGGCGCAGTTGCCGCCGGAATGCCAGCCCCCATTCTGCGCCCATCCAGGAATTCGGGACAATTACCCCTATGCGCCCGTTATCGCCAAGCAATCGCCACAGATGGAGCAATATCGATACGAAATAATCCGAGCGACCGTCAATTTCCTCCCCTGTGTGCCCCGACACAAAACGGCGGATGTCAGCAATCGCCGAGTCCTCGCCCATCCAGTCTTCAAACCGGATAAAAGGCGGATTCAGGATGATGCAAGGAAAGGCGGGGAGGGCTTCAGAAAAAGCGGCTCCAGTGCCCGCATCGACAAACGAGACACGAAAGCCCGTGTGTAGGGTCATCACGTCCTGTTGAAAAACACGCAGCGTTTCGAAAGGTGCATCACCTTGGGTTAGCGATAAGGTCGCAAACTGCAAGGGCATCGCGTAACGGTCCGATGCCCATGTTGTCTTTACTGCTTCAGAAATCGCGAGCCCATGATGTACCTTTTGCGAGAGAACTTCGCGGGCTATCGTTCCGGTCCCGCAGCAGGGATCAAGGATCGGGACATTCAAATCATCTGCCGCCAGCCTGACCAGCAGCGCGGCCAGCAGCACCGGTGTGCAATACTGCCCGGCAATTTTGCGCTGGCTTTCGCGGCGGACCGCATGAAGCGTCTCCTGGAGTAGCCGCTGCTCAATATCAGGAAGGTTAATGTCCTGTAGATACCGGTTGAACGCCAGCACCGCCTGCCAGTTCTCGTGCGACAGCCAATCCGAACCCAGCCGGGATCTGAAAATCTGTGCAAAGTCATGTTTTCCGGACAGTTGACGAAAACCGGACTCCGCTTCGGTAATCGAGCCTGATGGCGTGAGCTCCGTTACCAAGCGTGCCTCCGCCACGAATCGCTGAAGATAGTGCGCGAAAAGAAAACGCTGTATCCAGTGCAGCAGGATTTCCGTGGCCAGAATCGTGTACTTTACATTTTCGGACGGATTGCCATGCTCGGATTTAACCCCTCGCCACCACTGTGATATTTCCGTGCGATGGATGCGCGACCTGCGCTCGGCCGTCCTTGCTGCCGCCGCAAGCGAGCCTGCCTGATCCTGAAGGATGGCTTCGATCACTGTATTCAAGTGTGCGGGCAACGGCTTTGAGCATGACAGAATACCCTGTTCAAAAAAATTGTTGAGATCGTCAATGATCGTGCTCAGCGTTTCCACCCACGCGGATTTGTTCGCGATCACATCTGCCCGCGTCCGTACCCTTGCACAATGCCAGGTTCGTACCACTTCCCGACGGGCATCCTCGACGCGATAAAGCACGGCGTCACGAGCATTCCAAACGAGAAACGAGGAAAGCCCCAATCGCCTGCATTTTTCCTGTGCATTATCAAGCAAGTCCGAGTCGGTGACCGGCGTGTCCGGCATTTTCAGTTCCCAGCCTTGCAGTACGGCGCTACGGGAAGGGTCGCCAAACAAGAGCACATCGGGGAAAAGCATGTTCCCACTACCTGTTGCGGAAACACCCCATTCCCCGCCCGCGCTTTGAATGCGTCGGCAACGCTGGCCTGCCAGTCGATTGATCTCGCTGATCAGATCAACAGCCCAGGCCCGTTCGTTAATGGTCGGTACCGTGCTCATGCCACCGCCGCTCTCCTGTCGAGTTCCCGCAGCCGCTGCCGGGCTATGCCAACGTAATCGATCTGCACGCTCTTAAAAAGATGCACATCCTTGTTCTGCTCAATCCCGACAAACCGATGCCCTTCCATGGCAGCCGCCACCAGGAAGCTACCACTACCGAAGGCATTATCCAGAACCAACGCACCCGGATCAGTATATGTACTTACCAGGTAACGGCCCAGTTCAACCGGTTTTTGTGTCGGATGCCAGACCGAACCCTCGCTCTCGGCCGTCTTGAAATAAACAACATCGGTGGGATAACGCTGCCCCTCGCTCTGTACGCGGGCAGGCAGGAAATCGCCATAGCTGCCGGAAAGCTGGTTCTTGCGAACCCCTTTGTCATAAGGCGCACCGCTTCCCATGACCGGGTGATAGACAGGCTGGCTTTCATAGAAGACGCAAATGTCCTCATGTTTTCGCAAAGGTTGCTTTTTTGCATTCAGGAAGTTCGTCGGCTTGGATTTCTCCCATACAAGCTTGTACTTGAACCAACGTTCATTGCTTAACATGAGCTTGGCGGTGAAAATGCCATGCGACGTCAGGACAATTGCACCGCCGGGTTTTATGATCCGTCGGTATTGCCGCCATAGTGCATCCAGCGGAATAATACTGTCCCACTTGTTCTGTGTGGTGCCATACGGAAGATCACATAGAATCAGGTCTATACAGCGATCCGGGAAAAAAGGAAGAATCTCGAGGCAGTCACCTTCAAAAAGCGAGCCGTCAAGATCGGCGTCGCGTAACGTGTGATCGGGTTTGAACCGCCTGCCGTCCCTGGGGTCGTAGGCAGGCGCGAGTTGACTGTGCTTTTTCGCCTCAGGCATCGGCTCTGCATCGGGCCACAAGATCATCTGTTCCGCACTCAGAAGATCCGGACACTCACGGTGCGAAAGCAGGTGATAGCCCGATTTCCGAAACAAGCCGTGAGCGTCCGTCGGGTTAGGGCCAGCCACCTCTCGCACAATTGACGAATCAAATATCCTTCTCGCATAGGACTTTACGAACGCATCCATATCGACAGGCCGGTACGCCTGTCGTTTACGTGTGCAGGGATAGATGGTTTGTGCTTTTTTCATGTCTTGTGGCACATGATTAACATAGCGGCATCACAAGTGCAACGGCATTCAGCATCGGCTTACACAACGTGCATACGTCTCGCGGGCGGCGGCGACCAGCCAGAGCCAGACCGTCTTGCCGGCGGCGAGGCTCAAGATGGCGGCCTCGGCCGCCGTGGCATCCGAGACCATCACCACCCAGAGGCAGATCC
>CAZZBA010000376.1:0-4068 GCA_964652765.1 uncultured Victivallales bacterium
TGTGGTCGTTCTGCCGGATGTGTCCGGTTTCCGCCATGCAGGCGACGATTCCCGGGTTGGTCGCCGGAAGCGGTGTTCTATCGACGCGCACCGTCATCAAGCTGGCAGTCCTGGTTTTTGTGCTGCTTCTGGCAGTGGTCAGCAAGCGGAGCTACTGCCGGGTATTCTGTCCGATCGGCGCCATGATGGCCCCGTTCAACCGCTTCAGCTTTCTTGCCGTGCGGCCCGTGTCCGGTTGTTTCGCCTGCAAGAAGTGCGACACGATCTGCCCGACGGAATGCAACCCGGCTCCGTCCATGATTGCCGGAGCAGCGCCGAGCCTGAATCCGGAATGCGTGACATGCTATGCCTGCCGCGAACGCTGTCCGGTCACCGAAAAGGCGCGGCGGCAGAAATCCGCCTAGCCCGGGTTCGAGTCATGCCACCGCTTCGGCCGCCAGCAAGGCGGCACCGAGTGCACCGGTGAACCGGGGGTGGGGTGGCACCGTGACGGCGACGCCGAGGACGTCCGCCAGCGCGTCGGACATACCTTCAAGGAGGGCGACTCCACCGGTAAGGGCGACAGGCGATGCCAGCGACCGGCCAGCCATCGTCGCGACCCGCGCCGCGATGGCCTTGCGTACCCCCGCCGCTATATCGGCGGCAGGGATGCCCGACGCCATGAGGCTGACAATCTCCGTCTCGGCAAAGACCACGCACATGCTGCTGATGGTCACGGGCACGACGTTTCCCCCCTTGATGCGCCCGATCTCGTGCAGCGGGAGTTGCAACCGCTCGGCAACGACTTCCAGGAATCGCCCGGTACCTGCAGCGCACCGGTCGTTCATGACGAAATCCGTCATTTTCCCGTTATCGTCGAGCCGGATGAGCTTACTGTCCTGTCCGCCGATATCAATGATGGTGCGCACGTCGGGCATCAGTGCCCTGACACCCAGCGCGTGACACGATATCTCCGTGCGGGTTTCCGACGCCTGGGCGATCGCGTTGCGGCCATAGCCGGTGGCAACGGTATAAAGCAGATCGGCTGGCACCAGATGTTGCCGTCCCAGCAGGTCGAGCAGCAGGGCGCTGGCAAGCTCGGATTGCTTGAGCCCTTGATCGCAGGCACCCTGTGTGATCATCTTGCCTGCGGCCGCATCGTAAAGCACGGCCTTGATCGTCCGTGACCCCGCATCAATACCCCCGACGACGCTCATGATTCATTCCCCCCCTGCCTATAACTTGGCCTTTTTGTCACACGGACCCGTTCCATAGATTAGGGCGAAAGATTAGGGCGAAAGATTAAGGTTTCCGTGCCCTGCGAAGCCTTTGGCGAAGCATGGGATTATGCTCCACCCCTAATCTTTTGCCTTAATCTTTCGCCTTAATCTTCTCTCCCAAAAAGCTACCAACTCGTTTTTGCCCACCGCGGTCGTCGGACGGCTTGCCCCTAACACTCTCCAGTAGCGCTTCGAGCCTGGTCCGGATCGTGGCCGCCATTGCATCGCCCAACGGCGGCACTTCGATTTCAACGAATGGGATACCGAGTTCCGCGCGTACAGGCCCGGCAAGCTCGGGGCCTTCGGTGGCGCAGTGGCTTGCCCCCGGAATGCGGCAGACCACCATGGCTTCGGCCCCGAAACGCCGGGCATCGCGCAGGATGCGCCGGGCCCGGTCAGAGGCTGGCCCGGTCATGGGATCCGCCATGGCCGTGCGTGCCAGCGCCTCGAACGGGGACACCGATTCCGGGATCGGGTCAAGTGCATGCGTGAACATGAAGTCCGTGCCACAAAGACGGCCCCCCAGGCTTTCGAGGAGATTCATCAACTGGAGATCGGCAACGGGGTTGACCCAGAATACGCGTGTGGCATCGGGGTCGGAAAAGCCCTGACCGTTAGCTATGCGTTGCTTGGCTTCGGCCAGGAGATCATCGAGAACCGCTTCCGTCTCCGGCAGGTCGGAGCAGAAATGGATCGCGAGCATTTCGGCAATGTGCATCTCCAGGGCAGGCAGGGGGGAGCGGGGCGCCATGAAAACCATGTCGCGCAAGGAATGCAAACGCTGCCGTACTTTGTTCACACGGCGAATGGTGGCGGAGAGCTGATCGATGTCCAGCGGAATGCCAGCCAGATCGGCCAAGGCGTGAGCAACACGTTTCAGCTCTCCTTCTACCATCGCGACTTGCGCATGCGGGGCGACGTTGCCTCCCGGCAGGGGCACGGAGAGCTCTCCGGGGTCCGGCATCCGGCGGTGGGGAATCTCCCACCACAGCACCGGGTGCCCCATACCCTGCAGGCGTTGCACAATGGCAGAGAAGTCATCGCAAACCGCGCCTGCACTACAGATCAGCAGGTCAGGGATCGGGAAATGCTTGCGCGTGACGAAAGCGGCCAGCATGGCACGCACGGGGCAGAAGGTCTCATCGATACCGAGACGATCGGCTTCGTGCAGCAAGGCGTCGTTCATTTCCATGATGCAGGGGGTCCACCAGGCCCCATCGGGGTAGAAGGGAAGCAGGTTCGGGAAGGCCTGCGCAATCACGGGAACGGTGCCGAGATCCTTCATGGTCCCGACGATTCGCATTCCATTGCGACGGGCGGCATGCAGGCGCTGCTCTTCCGTGAGCAGAAGATTCCATAGCCGGAGTGCTGCCGGTGAAGGATCGAACAGAAGCCGCTTCAGGCGGGTATCCCCAGCCAGGACATGACGGCAAAGCGGGCCGCCATAGGGGGCCTCCGGCATGCCCTGCCGGTGCAGCAGCTCGTAGCGCTGGTTCCATTGTTCCAATGTCAGTTTATTCAGTAGGGCATTCATGCGATCATCTCAAGAAAAGCCTCGATACGGGTGGCTCGGGATTCATGGGCGGCCATGGAGCCCCCCAGCGCCAGATGCAGGATCGGCACGGATAGCGTTTCGTGTAGCCGGGGTAGTTCTGCCTTCCAGAGATCGCACCAAGGGTGAGTAACGAAAACGATGCCACGAAGGTGCGGTGGCGTAAACGATTCCTGCTGCAGCCATGTGAAGAGGGCCTGGTTCGGGCGGCGGAAGATGGCGGGTATGCTTCCGAAATAGGCATCAGCCAGTTCGCGGAATGGATCCGCCTGCATCTGTATCAGGTCGAACGGGCGAGGCCACTCGCGCTCGCCAGTATCCGTGGCATCGACGGCAATATGGCCGCCAGCGTTCTCGATCTGATCGAGGATATCAAGGTCTTCCGGTCGCAACGGACTGCCCAGAAGCATCAGCGGCATGCCGCTCTGTAAGGGACTGGTTGCGCCAGTGAGCGGAGGCAATTCACCGGCATGGTGGATCTGGCTTGCCAGCACGCTGTATTCGCGTGCACTGAGATGGCCACGGCGGGCAATCAGTTGCAGTCGCCCCGCTTCGTATCGTTCCATCTGTGCGATGATGCCGGGGTTCGACGGAGTAAGTCCGCCGACGCGTTCAAGATAGCGCCCCAGCCGGGCCAGTTCGGATCGGTAATAGTCGGCTGCGCCGGGGGTATCCCAGGTCGCGGGCACATGCATCAGGAACGTTTTGCCTTTATCCAGAGTGGTGCTGTCAGCGAGGCGACGCATCTGGTCACAGGTCGTTGCGAATATCATGATCCGGTTTTCCGCTCGCGCGGCAATATCCGCCGCGTAGGCACAGAGGCCTTCCCTCTCATGTCCATTCACAACCCCGCCCGGTCCTGTATCGTCCCCGGGCAATAGGCGCCACGGACGGAGCCCGTGCGCGGCAATCCACTCCGGGGGGACGAATGAGGATGCATAGCAGACCTCGGGTGGCCCGGCCGTCTTGAAGCCGCCCACCTGCCTTGCGCCGGTGGTGGCAGACGTTGAGATAGGATTGTCAGGCTTTATGCGCCACATATAACCCTTGGATGATTTTACCGGCAACGGTCAGTTCCTGGATGAATTGCATCTCTCCTCCCAGGGCCTTCATCAATTCGAGATCATAACCGATGATGCGCAGGGCATCCGAGGTGAGCTGCTCGTTCAGCATCCTCAGATATAAATCAATACACGGGGCAAATCGGCCGGTATTCTCGGCATGGATCACGCGGAACCCCTCGGCCTGGAGCAATTC
>CAZZBA010000377.1:0-4066 GCA_964652765.1 uncultured Victivallales bacterium
ACCCAAGTTACAGGCAGCTTATAAACAGCACACCCCTATAACTGACCCATTACTTTTAAATGTCGTTTTTGATTGACAGCGGGCACTTCGGGAGTCAAAGTGCCATCCCCGAGGCGACGAACGGCTGCCGGTGTCCGCTTGGCGGGCTGTTTAAGCGAAACCATATTTGCATTCGCATGAATGCCGGGGGGCGGTTTAGATCATGACAAAACATCTTTTTGTGACGGGTGGGGTTGTGTCCTCGCTGGGCAAGGGACTGACGGCCGCCTCGGTGGCCCTGCTGCTCGAACGGCGGGGTTATCGCGTGAAGCTCCAGAAGCTGGACCCCTACCTGAATGTCGATCCGGGGACCATGTCGCCATATCAGCACGGAGAGGTCTACGTGACGGTCGATGGCGCGGAAACCGATCTGGACCTGGGACATTACGAGCGCTTCACGGGGGTTGATTGCACACGGGGGAGCAACTTCACGACCGGACGCATCTACAGCGATGTCATCACCCGCGAACGCGAGGGCGGCTATCTTGGCAAGACCGTGCAGGTGATCCCGCATATCACCGATGCGATCAAGGCGGCGATCCGGTCGATGGATGGCGACGACGTGGACTTCGTGATCACGGAGATCGGCGGCACGGCGGGCGATATCGAGTCGCTGCCGTTCCTGGAGGCGATCCGCCAGTTGCGGCAGGAGATCGGCAGGACTAACGGGCTTTTCCTGCATGTGACGCTGGTGCCTTACATCGCGGCCGCTGGCGAGATGAAGACCAAGCCCTCGCAGCAGTCGGTCGGTATCCTGCGCTCGATTGGCATCGTGCCCGACATCCTGATCTGCCGCTGCGAGCGCCCGCTGGAGCAGGAGCACAAGGACAAGCTGGCATTATTCTGCAACGTGGAGCGCCAGATGGTCATCGAGGAGCAGGATGTGGCCAACAGCATCTACGAGGTACCACTGGCCCTGGCTGATCAGGATCTGGACGTGTACATCCTCGAACTGCTGCAGCTGCATGTCGGACGGCTGGACCTGCGCGACTGGCGGGCCATGGTGGACCGGTTGGTGCATCCCAAGTTCGGTACGGTCGAGGTTGCGGTGGTTGGCAAGTACATCAGCCTGCAGGATGCCTACAAGAGCATCTACGAATCGTTGACGCATGCCGGTGGCAGCAACGATGTCAAGGTGCGGGTGCGCCAGATCGAGTCCGAGGAGGTCGAGCGTGCCGGCGCGGAGGCGCTGCTGGCGGGTGTCGACGGGATCCTGGTGCCGGGCGGGTTTGGCGACCGCGGGATCGAAGGCAAGATCGCCGCCGTGCGCTATGCGCGTGAGAACGGGATACCGTTCTTCGGTATCTGCCTGGGTATGCAGTGCGCGGTGATGGATTTCGGCCGGCAGGTCTGCGGGCTGGACGGTGCCAACAGCAGCGAATTCAACGAGAAGACGCCGCATCCGGTGATTCACATGATGGCCTCGCAGCGCAATGTCTATCGCAAGGGTGGCACGATGCGGCTGGGTTCCTATCCATGTCGCCTGGAAGCCGGCACGGAGGCGGCGGCCTGCTACGGTACAACGGATATCAGCGAGCGTCACCGTCACCGCTACGAGTTCAACAATGCCTACCGCCAGCAGATGGAGGCCAAGGGGTTGGTGATTTCCGGCCTTTCGCCCGATGGCGAGCTGGTCGAGGTGGTGGAATACCCGGCGCATCCATGGTTTGTCGCCTGCCAGTTCCACCCCGAATTCCAGTCTACCCCCATGCGGTCGCACCCGCTGTTCCGCGGGTTTGTGGCGGCGGCGGTGAAACGGCGTGATCTGGTTAAATCGAACAAGAATGAGGGAGCATAATGCCGAAACGGACCGACATACAGAAAATCATGATCATCGGCTCAGGGCCGATCGTGATCGGGCAGGGTTGCGAGTTTGACTATTCCGGGGTGCAGGCGTGCAAGTCGCTCAAGGAAGAGGGCTATGAGGTCGTGCTGGTGAACAGCAATCCGGCCACGATCATGACGGACCCCGAGTTTGCCGACCGCACCTATATCGAACCGCTGACGAGGGATGTGCTGACCTCGATCATCCGGCGCGAGCGTCCGGACGCGCTGCTGCCGACCCTCGGCGGGCAGACGGCACTCAACCTGGCGATGGAACTGGCGGCGGCCGGTGTGCTCGAACGTCACGGCGTGGAGATGCTCGGCGCCAATGCGGCGGTGATCCACAAGGCCGAGGACCGTCTCGCCTTCAAGGAGGCGATGATCGGGATCGGACTGGATCTGCCGCGCAGCGTATCGGCCCATTCGATGAAGGAGGCCGAAGCGGCGCGCGAGGTGCTCGGCGCCTTTCCTCTGGTGATCCGTCCCGGTTTCACGCTGGGCGGTACCGGGGGCGGCATTGCCTACAACGCCGCGCAGTTTTCCGAGATCGTTCAGCGCGGGCTTTTCTACAGCCCCACGAGCGAGGTGCTGATCGAGGAGTCCGTGCTGGGGTGGAAGGAATTCGAGCTTGAGGTCATGCGCGACCGCAAGGACAACTGCGTGATCATCTGCTCCATCGAGAACGTCGATCCTATGGGTGTGCATACGGGGGACAGCATCACCGTGGCCCCGATCCAGACGCTGACCGACCGGGAATACCAGCGCATGCGCGATGCGGCGTTTGCCGTGATGCGCGAGGTCGGCGTCGAGACGGGTGGCTCGAATGTGCAGTTCGCCATCAATCCCGACAACGGACGGATGGTCGTGATCGAGATGAACCCGCGTGTCTCGCGTTCCTCGGCACTCGCCTCCAAGGCCACGGGTTTCCCGATTGCCAAGATCGCCGCCAAGCTGGCCGTGGGATACACGCTCGACGAGATCCGCAACGACATCACACAGGAGACGCCAGCCTGCTTCGAGCCGACGCTGGACTACGTGGTGACCAAGGTGCCGCGGTTCGCCTTCGAGAAATTCACGGCGGCGGACGATACCCTCGGTACGCAGATGAAGTCGGTCGGTGAGGCCATGAGCATCGGCAAGACTTTCAAGCAGTCCTTCCAGAAGGCCATGCGCTCGCTGGAAACGGGGCGCGCAGGCTACGGGGCGGACGGCAAGGACGGTCCCTGGGAACGGCACAGCGATACCGATCTCGAGGATCTGCTGCGGCGCCCGAATGCCGGCCGGGTATTCGCCGTGCGCGCCGCGTTCAAGCGTGGCTGGTCAGTGGAGAAGGTCTACGGGATGACGAGGATCGACCGCTGGTTCCTGCGGCACTTCGAGGAACTGGTCGCTTACGAGGATGAAATCCGCGGGGCGGGGTCGCTGGAAGCGCTGGTGGCGGATCGCCCGCTTTTCTCCCAGGCCAAGGAATTCGGTTATTCCGACCGGCAGATCGCCTACCTGCTCAAGACCAAGGAGGATGCCGTCCGCGCGGCGCGCGAGCAGGTGGGGCTGCTGCCAGTGTACGGGCTGGTCGATACCTGCGCTGCCGAGTTCAAGGCGTTTACACCCTATTTCTACTCGACCTATGGCGACGTCAACGAGAGCCGTCCCAGTGATCGCAAGAAGATCATGATCCTGGGTGGCGGGCCGAACCGTATCGGACAGGGGATTGAATTCGACTACTGCTGCGTGCATGCATCCTTCGCGTTGCGCGAGGCCGGTTTCGAGACAATCATGGTCAACAGCAACCCGGAGACCGTCAGTACCGATTACGATACCAGCGACCGGCTTTATTTCGAGCCGCTGACGCTTGAGGATGTCCTGCACATCTACCGTAATGAGGGTTGCTACGGGGTGATCGTGCAGTTCGGCGGCCAGACCCCGCTGAACCTGGCGGCGGCGCTGGAGAAGAATGGCGTCAATATCATCGGGACGAAACCGAAGGATATCGAGGCGGCCGAGGACCGCAAGTTCTTCCAGGAACTGGTGACGCGACTTGGCATCCGGCAACCCGAGAACGGCTTGGCTACCAGCATCGAGGAGGCCGAGGTAATCGCGGCCCGGCTCGGGTTCCCGGTTCTGATGCGTCCCTCGTTCGTGCTGGGCGGGCGGGCCATGGTGATCGTCTATGACGTCGCGATGCTGCGCAAGTACATGACTG
>CAZZBA010000378.1:0-3087 GCA_964652765.1 uncultured Victivallales bacterium
CAGGTTGGCCGCCTGGATCAGGTAGAGCAGGATATTCTCGACGTCCTCGCCCACGTAGCCGGCTTCGGTCAGCGTGGTCGCGTCGGCGATGGCAAAGGGCACGTCCAGCATGCGCGCAAGCGTGCGTGCCAGGAGCGTCTTGCCGCTGCCGGTCGGCCCGATCAGCAGGATGTTGCTCTTCTCGATCTCGACGTCGGCAAACTCGCCGGTCCCCGTCTCGGACGGCACGGCAGGCCCCTGCAGCCGCCGGTAGTGGTTGTGGACGCCGACGGCCAGCGCCTTCTTGGAATACTCGTGCCCGATCACGTACTGGTCCAGGAACTCCTTGATCGCGCTCGGATTCGGCACCTTGAGGACTGGGGGCGCCGCCGCCTTCGCGGGAGAGGCCTTGCCCTGATGCTCCTCCTCAAGCAGGCGCCGGCAGATCTCCACGCACTCGTTGCAGATGCTGACACCCGGACCGGCGATGATGCGGCTGACCGCGCGTTCCTGCTTGCCGCAGAACGAACAGGTCAGCCGGTTGCCGGTGCGTCGGCGCCCCGGCTTCCCGCCGTCCAACTCGTTGTCGCTGGGACCGCTCACGACTTCTCCACCACTTTCTTGACCAGGATGTCGTCGATCAGCCCATAGGCACGGGCATCGCCGGCCGACAGGAAATAATCGCGCTCCGTATCCTGCGCAATGGTCTTAACGTCCTTGCCGGTGTGAAAAGCCAGGATCTCGGTTAAACGGTCCTTGAGCCGCAGGATCTCCTTGACCTGGATGCTGATATCCGTGGCCTGCCCCTCCGCGCCGCCCCAGGGCTGGTGGATCATGATGCGCGCGTTGGGCAAGGCGAAGCGCTTGCCCTTGCGGCCGGCGGCCAGCAGCACGGCGCCCATGCTGGCAGCCTGACCAACGCAATAGGTGGCGACATCGCAGGTGAGATACTGAATGGTGTCATAGATCGCGAGCCCGGCCGTAACCGACCCGCCCGGCGAGTTGATGTAGATTGCGATGTCCTTGGTGGCGTCCTGCGACTGCAGGAACAGCAACTGCGCGATGATCACGTTGCTGACGTCGTCGTTGATGCCGGTTCCGATGAAGACAATGCGATCCTGCAGCAGGCGCGAGTAGATGTCGTAGGCGCGCTCGCCGCGACCCGTCTGTTCGACCACGATCGGCACCAGCATCTGATTGGCAGTAGTGGGGTTCATGGTTCTCCGTTCACGTGAGCTTGGCGTTGGCCATCAGCGAGTCAAGGGCCTTGTCGGCCCGGATGTCGGCGCGCAACGACTCCATGCCGTGGCGCTCTTCGATCATGTTCCGCAGCTTCTCGGGCGTCGTCTGGTGGCGCTGCGCCATCTCCCGCAGTCGCTCGGCGATCTCGGCCTCGGTCTCCCGGATGTGCTCGGCTTCGGCGATGCGGGCCAGGATATAACGCAGCCGCACACGGTCACGGGCGGCATGCGAAGCCGAACTCAGGATCTCGTCGCGGTGCTTCTCCACTTCTTCGCGCGACGCGCCGTGGCTGGCAATGTCGCGCAGCAGGCCGCGGACCGTCAGGTCGGTCTCCTCGGCCACCACCGACTGCGGCAGTTCGAACTCGGTCTGGCGCAGGAGAAAGTCCATAACCGCCTGGCGCTGGCGGGCCTGTTCGCGCTGGTTGGCGGCGGACTGCAAGCTACCGCGCACGCGGTCGCGCAGTTGCTCCAACGTCTCGCAACCAAACTGCTTGAGGAACTCGGCCTCGACCGGCAGGATGCGTTCGCGGACGGCCTTGACTGTCACCTGGTACTGCGCCTGACGCCCCCGCACGCCCTCAACCTGGTAGTTCTGCGGGAATGTCACCGGAATGGTCTGGCTCGTACCCGCCTTGAAACCGATCAATCCCAGGGCCAGTCCCGGCACAAACTCAGGCTCATCCGCCCGTGCCCAGTGATCGACCGCCGCGTCCAGGCCGGCGCACTCGCCCGCCAACTCGGCGAGCGGCTTGCCTTCGCTGGTCGCCTGGTAGTCGATCTGAACCAGGTCGCCGCGGGCAACCACGCGATCGGCCGACTCCTCGTAGCGCGCCAGAGAGGCTCGCAGCCGCTCGACCTGCGCGTCCACCTGCGCATCGGCCACCGTGGTGTCCTCGGCCTTGACCGGGATATGCTCGTACTGGGGCAGCTTGAAATCGGGAGCCACGTCGACCGTCATGGCGAACGAGATGCCGGAGGCGGGCGAGAAGACAACGTCCGCCACGTCCAGAATGGCCACGGGCGCCAGTTTTTCGCCCTCGAGGGCCTGGCGGTAAAGCCGACCGATCAGGCGCGAGCGAACGTCGCCGTTGATGGCCTGCTGGAAGTTGCGCTCGACCACGGTCCGGGGCGCCTTGCCGGGACGAAAGCCGCGGATGCGGCCGTGCTGCGCATACTCCTGAAAAACGTGCTCGTAATCGGCGCGCGTCTCGTCGGCTTCGGCCTTGACGACCACGCGCACCCGGCAGGGGGCAGTGTTGAGTGTCTCGACTTTCATCTGCGGTTGGTCCTTCGTCGGAATCGGCCGGTCCGCCACGCGGGGCGGACGGCAGTTCATTACTCCTTGATACCCATAAGGAACTCGGCGTTGCTGCGCGTGCTCTTCAGCCGTTTGATGATCATCTCCATGGCCTCGACCGGCGGCACGCCATTTAAGGCCCGCCGCAGAATCCAGGTCCGGCTCAACTCGTCGGGATGAAGCAGCAACTCCTCCTTGCGGGTGCCCGACTTGTCGATGTTGATGGCCGGGAAGATACGCTTGTCCACCAGGGCGCGGTCCAGACAGAGTTCCATGTTGCCGGTGCCCTTGAACTCCTCGAAGATCACCTCGTCCATGCGGGATCCGGTCTCGACGAGGGCCGTGGCGAGGATGGTCAGCGATCCGCCATTCTCGATGTTGCGTGCCGCACCGAAGAACTTCTTGGGCGGGTAGAGAGCCGTCGAATCCACACCGCCGGACAGGATGCGCCCGGACGCGGGGGCGGCCAGGTTGTAGGCGCGACCGAGTCGGGTCATCGAGTCGAGGAGCACGACGACGTCGTGACCCAATTCCACGAGGCGCTTGGCGCGCTCGATCGAGAGCTCC
>CAZZBA010000378.1:3097-4046 GCA_964652765.1 uncultured Victivallales bacterium
GCGATGACCTCGCCCTTGACCGACCGCTGCATGTCGGTGACTTCCTCAGGACGCTCGTCGACGAGCACGACCATGAGGTGGACCTCGGGGTTGTTCTCCGTGATCGCATTAGCGATCGCCTGGAGAACCATCGTCTTACCCGCTTTCGGAGGCGAGACGATGAGGCCGCGCTGACCCTTGCCGATGGGCGCGACGAGGTCGATGACGCGGGTGGTCAGGTTGGTGGGTCCGGTCTCCAAGCGCAGACGATCCTGCGGGTAGAGAGGGGTGAGCTTGGAGAACTCAGGGCGCGAGCGCGCGGTCTCGACGTCACTTCCGTTGATGGTCTCGATACGCACTAACGGATTGAACTTCTCCCGACGCTCGCCATCGCGTGCCTGGCGAACCTGACCGGTGATGGCGTCGCCCTTGCGCAGACCGTGTTTGCGGACGAGGGCGAGTGAGACGTAGACGTCGTTCGGCCCGGGCAGGTAGCCGCTCGTCCGCACGAAGGCGTAGTTGTCCATGATGTCGAGGATTCCGGCGACGGGCAGCAGGACGTCGTCCTCACTGACCTCGGGCTCGGACTCCTGGAAGCCCCCACCGCGAGGCCGATCACGACGATCGCGGAACCTGTCACGCCCCCTGCGACGGCCACGTCGGCCACCGTCGAAATCATCGCCACGGTCCTCGCCACCGGTGCGCGGACCACGATCGTCACGGCGGTCGTCACGGCGATCACCGCGGTCTCCACGATCGCGATCACGATAACCACCACCAAAACCCGAGCCCATGCCCGCGATCGCGGCGGCGACTTCGCCCGCGAATCCGCGCTCAGGACGATGGCTGACGGCAGCCGGAATCAACGCCAGGAAACGAGCGCGTTTCACGGCGATGCAAATCTGACGCTTCTGCAACGCATTGGCGCCCGAGATGCTACGCGGAATAATCTTGCCGCGTTCCGTGATGA
>CAZZBA010000379.1:0-4044 GCA_964652765.1 uncultured Victivallales bacterium
CCGCAGACCGGAGACTTATTCACCGGCCGCACAAGGCGGCAGGGGCCTGAGCGTTGCGCGAATTGGACTTGCGTCTCGCTAACAAGACTGATTCACCTGCCTGACAAGCCGGCAGGGGTGACGGAGATGTGGGTAATGACAAGCCCTTGATCTCCATGCCACGATTATACCGGAAAGAGGCGGCTAAGGAGTTCACCTTGATGATATGGGCCTGGCCGTGATCAACTCCCGGCGGTGTGTCCCGCAATGACCTGGCGAATTCGATCCACCCATCGCGCTCCCTCATGCGAGTTACCGTTGGTCAGCCTGGATTAGGTCATGATCCGATTCTGGCGCTGCAGCCTCCGCCACGATGACGCGGGCCGCCAGGAAAGCAAGACAGAGCACGGCGATGCTCAGTAACGTCGAGCGTGCGTTTCGCTGCCTCAAGAGCATCGACTTACTGGTTCGCCCCATCCGCCATCGCCTGGAAAACCGGGTGAAAGCACATCTCTTTCTGTACCTGCTGGCTTACTACGTCCAGTGGCACATGACCGAAGCCTGGCGTCCGCTGCTCTTCGCCGACGAGGACCAGGAAAGCAAGGCCAAGCGCGATCCCGTGGCTCCCGCAGAACGGTCGGAGGCGGCGCTCAAGAAAGATCCAGTCCAAACAACTCGACGACCGTTCCGGCATCCATTCCTTCCGCACACTGCTGAACGATCTGGCGCGCATCGTCAGCAAGCTCTGTCGCTGTCCCGGCCTCGGTCCTGAGGCCCCAACGTTCACCAAGACGACCACGCCCAACCCTCACCAATTACGAGCGTTCAACCTGCCCCAATCCATCACCGCGTAGGCAGAGCCTGCGCACTCAATTTGAGCAAAGACCCCAAGAAACACGGCACAACCACGCGATTGAAAAAGGGAACTTCAGACTAGGAACCGGTAGGATTCAACGGCTCGCGCGTCAAGGGAAAGCTCTCGCCCCAGAACAGCGGCATGGCTTGGTGGAGGTCGAAGGCTTGGCGGCCGGGGCCGGTAAACCAGGGTGACGTACGATTGCCGCCCCCGCCGTGCAGCAGTTCATACTCGTGGACGGGGATGCGGAAGGCCGGCGGCCGCTGGCGGAGCACCGCGTCGATGGAGCGTTGGCCTTGGTACTGGCCGACGCTCAGCACCACGTCCGGAGCCCAGCCCTGCGCAATCCCGCGCTCCAGCCACGTGCCGGCTGGCACGTGGTTCTCGGCCCCTTGCAGGAACACGCTGCCGCCGACACGCAGCAAATACACGACGCTCTCGGTTTCGTTCGCCGGATCATCGCCCGGCACACCTTCGCGCTGGCCGTCGGCGCCCGGTATGCTCTGCGCGTACTGGCGGCCCAGCAGGGTGTAGATTTCGGCGGGCCCGACCCGCTGTCCCGAGCCGTATTCCGGGACCGTGATGCCGTCCGCCAGGTCCTGCCACAGAACCTTGAGCTGCCGCGGGCCGACCACCGGCTTTCCGCGCGCCACCAGTCGGCGCGACAGCGAGTAATCGGCGTGGTCGTGATGCCGATGCGTGATCACGGACAGGTCCACCAGCCGCGCCAGTCGGTCGCGCTGTTCCGCTGTCCAGAAGAACCCGGTCCGGCGGTCGTCGCGCGTCTCCGGCTCGCCACCGTTATTGATTGGCCCCTGGCAGAAGTCCACGGCGACGATTCCCGCGGGGCTCTTGAGCACCAGCGACGACGAGTAGAACTTGACCACCAGTACGCCCTCGCTGACGCAGGTCTGTTCGAGCGCATCCAGGCCTGCCTCGACGCGCCGCCGATAGAACTCCAACAGCGGTTGCAGCTTCGCCCGGTCGCCGTCGGTCATCTCGTCGCTGATCTGCACCGTGACTTGCCGATCCAGCGCGGCCGCGAGGGCCGCACGGGCGTCGCCGTGCTCCCAAGCCGGCGGGTACTTTGGCAGTGCCCGCTCGATCTCAGCCAAACTCATCGACGGGCAGACGGGCAAGGCCGGTCGTTCCGGCACGGCTTCCGCCGGTTGAGCGGTCAGTGTGCCACACCAGGCCGGCAACAAAACGACGACGGCAATCAGCGAGTTGTTTTTCATGGTGCGTCCATTCTAGCGAAATACATCAGGGGCAGGGTGGATCATCATCACGCGGCCATGCATGTGGCGAAAGTTTGCGGCGCAGCGACCAGCATACGCGGCAAATGAAGTAACGCCGAAATGTTGAAGGCATGGTGTTCGCCCCCGAGCGGCCGGCGTAGGCTTCTTTCCCGGCCAGCGTTCGCGCCGCCTGCGTTCCTTGCGTTGCGCTGCCCGTGACCGAAGATCGTAACGTCTGGCATCAGCGGCGACCGCAGCGAGTCCGCTGCATGCCGGGGTTAGGCCGCGCTGGGACCGGCCGTGAGCCAAGGCGGACGCCAAGGGGGCGTTTCGCCCGTTTTGCGGGCGGCATGGGAAGCGGCGCCAGCAACCCTGGTCAAGAAGCGGTGTGCGCGATTCGAACGATCTCGGTTGCGATTTCCTCCGGAGAGAGGACGAAGTCGATGCAGCCGCTTGCGATTGCGCTCTCGGGCATGTCAGGTTGCTTCGCTGTGTCCGGCCGCTGCGCGATGGTGATGCCGCCGACTTCCCTAATGCCGCAGAGGGCCGCTGCCCCGTCGCCGTCATAGCCGGAGACGATGACGGCGATGAGCCTGCCATCCCAGTGCTCCGTAAGGGAACGGAGGAACACGGTGATGACATCCGGCCATCCTCTGGGCTTGGATACGGGCTTCAGGCGAAACTGCCCGTCCTTGACGTGCAGGTCTCGTTGTTCGGGAATGATGAAGACGTGGTTCGGCTGAATGACCAGGCGCTCCGTGATCAGTTCAACCGGCATTGCCGTGAAGCGCGGGAGAATCTCATGCAACTGAGTCGCGAGTGTCCTTACGTGATTGACGATGACGATAGCGACGCCCATATCCGGCGGCAGATGCGTGAGCAGGCGGGTATAGGCATCGAGACCACCGGCAGAACCGCCGACGCAAACGACAGGGAATGCACTTTCAGGCCTGGCGATGTCTATCAAGGTCCTCTCCTTCATCAGCAGGATCGGCCGCGCCAAAATGCGGCCGAGCGGAACGTGCGAGTGAAAAAACTACTCGACGATCCTTGCTGCTGATGATAGGCAGTCGGTCAATGACCGTCGTCCTGTGTCCTTCGACGTTCGTCACCCATCGGTCGGCCGAGACGCCATCAGCGTCCGCAGCGCGCCCACCCCTTGCACCAGTGGCATGAATATCAGGCCGCGAAACAGGATGTTGAAAATGCCCGGGGTGCCGCCGTTCTGCGCGGTGAGCACGAGCCCAAGCACGGTGTCGATGGCGTACAGCGCGATCCCCGCATAGAGCGCGGGCAGCGAATGGCGGCGGACCAGGAGGCCCAAGACGATAAAAACCGCGCCGAGGCCGATCGAGTAGTCGGTGATCCCCATTTCCCCGAGCATGTCCACGTCCAGCCCGAACGCCAACCCACCGAACAGGATGCCGAGGCCTCCGATCAGGAAAAGCGTCCAATAGGCCGTCTTGACCGTCGTCTCGGGATGACTCGCTGAACCGGGTATCGGCTGCCCATTCCGCAGGATGCGCAGCTCTGAGCCCATGAGACTCTGGACGAGCCGCAGCTTCAGCACCGAGCCGTCGGGCAGTTTGAACTCCTGGCCCCGCGTGAGTTCCTGCTTACCCGGCGCGGTGCCGATCTCCTTGCCGTAGAGGTAAACGGTCGCGCCCCGCCAGAATGATTTGTAAACGATGTCCAGGCGTTTTGGGTTATCCGGGTCCAGCGTGTATGTCAGTGCCGGCATGATCTGCTCCTATGTTGGGATGCTGCGGGGAGTATACTCCCTCGACTCCCACAACGTGAAATACCACGACCCCGCGTCACCCCATCCCCGTTTCATCTCATCACTGCGCCACCTCGAAAACCGCGCCCAGCCCATAGATGCTCCCGCGGCGCGCCACAGAGTCGAAGCCCCGCGCCGCGAGTTGCTCCAGCACGCGCTGCTGCTTGGCGGCGTCGTTCCCGTACCGAAGA
>CAZZBA010000380.1:0-4032 GCA_964652765.1 uncultured Victivallales bacterium
TTGGATGTTCGATTCGATTTTTCTCCAGTTACCCATTCGTTTTTGCACGGGAGCCACGGGGGGGCGTCTTGCCTGTCTCATTTTGATGGCGCTGTGTCTGTCGTCGCCCCGCTTGAAGGCTGCGGTTGCTCCCCACATCGGGTTTGCCTATCCGGCGGGAGGACGGCCAGGAAGCACGCTCTCTGTGACGATCGGTGGTCAGTACCTGAAGGACTTCGCGGGCATCCATCTGGCCGGCTTGCCGGTCACCGCCCGGCAGACCGATTATCTTCGCATCTACGAACAACGCGAGATCGGCAGGATCCGTCGCACCAAGGAAACCCTGGAAGCCCGGATCGCCGAGGAAAAGGACGCCACCGCCCGGCAGCAGATGCAACGGATGCTTGAACAGGTTGGCCAGGAAATGCAGATGGTCGAGGAAATGCGCCGTGAGCAGAAGCGGAATCCGGCCATGGCGGCGAGAAAACAGTTCAATCCGCAGATCGCGGAACGGGTCACACTCGATCTCACGCTTCCCGATAATGCGGCACCCGGCGACTATGAACTCCGCGTCGTGACGACAAACGGCCTGTCGAATCCGATCCTGTTCCAGATCGGGCAGCTTCCCGAGACGTCCGAATCCGGACCGAATGACACCGTGGCAAAGCCGGAACGGCTTTCTGAGCATCCTGTCCTGGTCAACGGGCAGGTGATGCCCGGCGATGTGGACTGTTTCCGCTTTCGTGCCACCAAAGGACAGACGCTGGTCATGAAGGCGGATGCGCGTTCACTGGTTCCCTATCTGGCCGATGCGGTTCCGGGCTGGTTCCAGGCGGTCCTGACGCTGTATGATGCGAAGGGTGTGGAGATTGCCTGCAACGATGATTACCAGGGTCATCCGGATCCGGTCCTGATCCATGCGGTGCCGGAAGACGGGGAGTATGTTCTCGCGATCCGTGATTCGATCTATCGTGGTCGCGAGGACTTCGTATACCGGCTCTCGATTGGCGAACTCCCCTTCATTGAACGCATCGAACCCCTGGGTGGACTGGTGGATAGTGTCGTGGATGTCAGGCTTTACGGCGTGAATCTGCCCGTTGATCGGATTCGCCTGAACACCGGGACAGTGGCGACCGATGTGCTCCCGGTCCAGGTCCGGAACGAGCGCTACCTCTCCAATAGCCGTCCATTCAGCGTGTCCGCGCTGCCGGAAGAGAAGGAGGGCGAACCGAATGACAGTTTCGCCCAGGCTCGTGCCATTCCAAATGCGTTGGTGCTCAATGGCAAGATGAATGCGCCCGGGGATGCGGACTGGTTCTCTTTTTCGGGGGCGCAAGGACAGGCGTTGACGGTGGAGGTTCATGCCCGGCGGCTGGTGTCACCCATGGATGCCAGGCTGATGCTGCTTGATTCCCAGCAACAGGTCCTGGCGGTGAGTGATGATGCCGAGGACAAAAGCACCGGCCTGGCGACGCACCATGCGGATGCCCGTATCGATTTCAAGCTGCCTGCGAAAGGCACGTACTATATCCGGCTGGATGACGTGCAAGGCAAAGGGGGGGCCGAGTTCTCCTACCGCTTGACAATTGCACAGGAGAAACCCGATTTTCGTCTTCGACTCGTTCCTTCCTCGCTACGGATACCGAAGGACGGCTCGGCGGTGGCCACCGTTCATGCGCTTCGGACCGGTGGCTTCAGTGACGAGATCACCTTGTCGCTGGACGGTTCGCCAGGCGGTATTGAACTGCTCCGGGCTGTCATTCCAGCCGGGGCGGACAAAGCCAGCATTACGATTGCCGCCACGCCGCAGGCGGAGGAGGGCTTGCGCGTACTTGAACTCACGGGAGCCGCACAGTGCGGGGGGGCAACCGTGCATCGCCGTGCCGTGCCTGCGGAGGACATGATGCAGGCGTTTCTCTATCGCCATCTGGTCGCTGTGCAACAGCTTGTGGCGCAGGTCGCCCCGCCGGATCCGGTGACGGTCACCTTGTCACCTCCGGAAGACGGGGTCTATCGTGTCCGTGCCGGCTCCCAGATACGGATTCGTTCGCAGGTCAAATGGCGCGATGACTCACGGCGGGGGATCAAGCTTGCGCTGGCTGAACCTCCGGAATGGCTGACGCTTGAAACCGGGAGAATCAATCCGCAGGGCGGGGATGTCATTCTCAATGTGAGTGCTAATGCGGAGGCTGGCGATACAGTCTCCGTGCTATTGAATGGAACCTTGAGAATCCCGAAAGATCCCTCGTCTCCGGAATTTAATCCGATCGCGAAGGGGATGAACCAAACCGTGATCGAAATCGCAATCGGCGTGATTCCCGTCGAGATTATTGACTGAAAGGACTTGTCTTGAACGCAACAGTTTTGAAATCCAACAACGGGGCGGAGATCGCCACGCTGGCGCTGCCGACGCATGCGCAGCATTGCATCACGGTACACACACCGGCGGATATGCGCCGGGTGATGCGTTCCGCCGCCGGGGAATGCGAGGCAACGCTGCTCAGCCAGTTTGTCTTTGGTGGAAACCGGCATTATGACGCCTTCGCGTCAGAGGCTTCACGGGGCGATCACCTGCCCGTCTGGTTGCAGGGTGATGCCTGCAAGGACGGCGATATGTACTCCATGCAGGCAGTTGCCGTTTCGGGTTTGTGCGTGGAGACGATCAGTCATGGCGGGCGCACATTGGGTGTCACGTATGAAGATGAGAGTGCGCGCTATTGCCGCCTGAGCGGGGTCCAGCCCGCCGATGTGAACGCCTCGCGTTCCGATCAGGTTACATCCGCGTTCCAGTTGGTTCGCGATGTGCTCGCGAAGAACGGTTTCGCGTTCACCGACATGATCCGCACCTGGATCTACCTTGACCGTTTGCTGGACTGGTACGATGTGTTCAACCGGGCTCGTACCGCCTTCTTCGAGGAGTCGGGCATCTTCCGGTCGATGGTCCCGGCCAGCACGGGTATCGGGGCAAGCAATCCATCTGGCGCGGCGATCATCATGGATGTACTTGCCGTGCAACCTAAAGGCGGGCTGATGACGATCCAAGCCGTCTCATCTCCGCTTCAGAACCCGGCTCTCGATTACAAAAGCTCATTCAGCCGGGCTGTTGAACTGGTTTCTCCCGACTATCGCAGCCTGCTGATATCCGGCACGGCCAGCATCGATATCAATGGCCGGTCCGTGCATCAGGGCAACGCGGAAATGCAGATCCGCAAGACTATGGATGTGGTCAACGCGCTGCTTCTGTCGCGAGGCATGGACTGGGGGGACCTGTTCCGGGGCATCGCCTATTTCAAGGACATGGCATACCTGCCGGTCTACCGTCGCGTGGCGGGAGAACTGGGCATTCCCTGCTTTCCCCTGGCGATATCGCATGCCGACGTCTGCCGGGATGACCTGCTCTTCGAGATCGAGGTGGATGCCGTCAAGGCCATTTGACTACCTGGTTGGCTGATTGGCTCAACTGGCCACGACGAGTTGTGTTCATATTCACAATGGGATATCCGGCCTTGTCGATGGAGTTCATGGCAATGTTCTCGATGTAAATGCAGTTGAACTCAGCCCCTGCCCCTGCATCGTAAACAACCTCGTAAACCAAATCGAAACGAACGCCTCCGTCAACTTTGCCGAGAACCACGTGGCAAGGGACTGACATTCTGACGTCTTTGGCTAACCCGTCTTTACCCATTCGGCAGGGCGAGACGTCAGTTCTCTAGGAAAACGACCCGTTTCAGGTCAAAGGTCTGCCCCACAAGCCAAATCAGCAAACGACCCTACCGAAACAAAGGGGAAAACGTATTTCACTCCCTGAATATAGTCGGTTTCTGCTCCGAATAGGGGAAGACGGGCAAGCTGCGAGCGGGCTATTGGCTAGGAACAGGTTTCGTGTGCGAGGGTAATGCAGGTGGGCGGGCTGCATCTCGGAGATATGCACCTACCGGGTATAAAATACGGATTGACGCAAACGATACTATAGGTGTATATCTGACACTATGCGAGTTGTGATGGATACGTGTATCTGGGTGGCGGCTGTCCGGAGCCGACGGGGGGCCAGCT
>CAZZBA010000381.1:0-4019 GCA_964652765.1 uncultured Victivallales bacterium
CGCCGGGCCAGTTGCCCACACGCTGACGCGAGCCCGTCAACGCATTGAAAAGCGTTGTCTTGCCGCAATTCGGGTTCCCGGCAATCGCCACCGATATCGATTTCACACCGCCTCCACTTCCACCCCGTCAGACTCCCCGCGCCTCAGCGTCAGCAACACCCCCCTGCAGTTCACTTCCAGCGGATCGCCCAGCGGAGCCTTGCGTAAAAGCGTGAAGACCACCCCGCGCGCCATCCCCATCTGGATCAGCTTCTGCCGGTAGGCGCGGTCATTGTCCGCAAAGCGCACGACACGGGCGGATTGCCCGGCTTCCATGTCCTGGATTCTCATCCTTGCTCCGTCTTCAAATGCATTTTAAAACGCGCCAGGCAGTCGTCGCCACCAGGGGCCTGGTCCCGGCCCATGAATGCCGCATAAGTCACCAGCCGGTTGAGGACCGCGCGATCCATGACATGCTCCATGCGGCAGGCGTTTTCCTCAGCCGTCCCGGCATCAATCATCAGGATATCCGTCAGGAAGGCTTTCACGACGGCATGATCCGCCGAAACCCGCTCGGCCGCCCTGCGCCCGGCGCGCGTCATGACGATCTGCCCGTAGGGCTCGTACTCGATCAGGTCCTTCTCGGCCAGAGCCTTGAGCGCAGCCGTCACCGTCGATTTATGCACGCACAGCCGATCCGCTAGGTCCCGCACCCGGACACGGTTGGATTCAGCCTCCAGCGCCAGGATCGCCTCCAGGTAATCCTCCTGCACTGCCGATATCGTGTCTGCCTGCATCGTCAACCCCTTTTGTTTTGCTACTAAAACTATTACAGGCTAGACTCCAACACAAGCAAAAACCGTCATCCGAGCCGCAAGGGCAAACTGACACCCAACATCCAACATCGAACAACCAACGCCCAATGAACACGAACGGCTGCCAGCGGGTGGGTCGACGCTTGCCCTCCGTAGTTAAGCGAAGGCGGAAGCCCTGAGCCGAAGGCGGGTGCCACCCCGTCCGCGCCGCTTCCAGCAATCCTGTTGCGTCCTGCGAGGGAATATGTTTTCCTTTCCGCATACGAAAACAATCTACACTTCCCGTTCGCCTTTATCCGGGTCAAATGAAGAATCGATGGACAAGGAGATTCCATTGATGATGACAAAATACGTCGAGATGGATTTGAAGAAGGAATGAGTTGCTCCCATATGAAACGGATCACTAAACGAAAGATATTGCTCGGGGCGGGCCTGCTCGTCGCCGGCTTTGTGATTCTCAATGTGCTCGCATACAACCATGCATACGCCATGATGCACTTCACCGCACGGGGCGTTCGAACGAACAAACCCGAGGGCTTGACCAGCTGGGCGAAGATCAAGGTGCTGCTCCTTGGTGTCAACATGCCCAGACCCGTTGCAACGCTTTCGCCGACGGCGCTTGCCCCCGAATGTCGTCCCATGACTATTGTTAATGAGGCCGATGGCGTGAATCTGGCAGGTTGCTACTGCAGCCGTGGGTCGGGAACACCGTTGGTGATTCTCTTCCACGGCTACGCCTCGGAGAAGACCGCATTGATTCCGGAGGCAAAGGCTTTTCTGGAACTCGGGGCATCCGTGTTGCTGATTGATTTTCGCGGATCCGGTGACTCGTCTGAGGCTTACACAACCATCGGCATGCGTGAGGCGGAGGATGTCGCGGCCGTCGTCCGGTATGCACAGCAGCAGCTAGGCCATTCCAGCGTCATCCTTTTCGGGCAAAGCATGGGTGCCGTCGGGATATTGAGGGCCATCGACCAGTGCGGGATTTCACCGGACGCCGTGATTGCCGAAGCGGTGTTCGACACGATGCTTAACACGGTGCGCAACCGTTTTCGCGCCATGCATATCCCTTCCTTCCCCAGTGCCGAACTCCTCGTCTTCTGGGGCGGACGCCAATGGGGATTCAATGGTTTCGACCACAACCCCGTGGTCTACGCCAGGGCTGTCCAATGCCCGGCCCTGTTCATGCACGGCACCGACGATTCCCGGGCGACGTTGACTGAGGGTCGCCGGGTGTTTGACGCTGTTCATGGCAATAAGGAATTCAAGGTTTTTGACCGGACTGGCCATGAGTCGTACATCTCGACCCACGCGGCGGAATGGCGAACAACCGTCGCCGAATTCATGAAAAAGGCGGAGAAATGAACGAAGAATGGACGGACGCCCTATGGACATCCTTCGCCACCATCCTGAACTTCACGCTCTGGCGGATGAATACGTAATGGGACGGATGGGACGTAGGGGACATATGGAGGCGGCAAAGCCCCACCGTCCCATTGTCCCATAACCCATGCGTCCCTTTCGTCCCATAACTCCCATACGTCCCATCATCCCGTTCCCTCCCATAAGTCCCATTTTCCCAATCCGTCCCATAAATCCAGACCAAAAGACGTTTTTGAACATGCCACGGTCTGCTTTGGATTACACGGAAAGACCAGCATGGGAGACCTGCTGACAAGAGCATTTCAATACTTCTTGAAAAAACTTGCCATCCAATTTCACCTCTGTTACCTTGCCGGACATTACGCCATTGCCAACGTAGCTCAGTCGGTAGAGCAGCTCACTCGTAATGAGCAGGTCGTCCGTTCGATTCGGATCGTTGGCTCCATGATTATAAAGCACTTACGACTTCACCGAAAAACATAGCAGGCAGATTTTCAACCTATTTTCAACCTGCGGATGATTTTCAACCCGATTCCATGCACCACCTGCATCGTACAGATTGTACGGTTCGACGGATAACCTCGGTGCCGGATCTCCACCAGGACGGCAACCCCAGCCAAAAGAAAAGCCGCCCTGCATCCCGTGCCCGCGTGAAGGTTGCCACGGTCCGCAAGGTGCCCAGACAAGAACGCTTGCCGTTTTTATCCGATGTTTTTCCCGATTTCACCACCAGCTTGATGCTCAAACCGCTAACGGCTGAGTATTCATGTGTCAGTTCACTTCAGTTTTGATGCATTCTCTCTTTGTTGGGTGCGTGCTTCAAGCAACTCCCCGGCTTGCCCCATTTGGTAAAACATCGCACGCATATTTAGAAGATTAAGTCTGACCGTCTGTTCCTCAATCATCCTGTCTTGCCCCCACTCTCCCTTTGCCGTCAACCATACAGAAATGTTTTCGCCCTTCTGCTGGGACACAAACTCCATGCTGAAACCGCCAAAACTGCCAATATCTTTTCGCGTGTCCATTTGTTCCTTTTTGCAAGTATCTCCCCAATCCTTGACTTTATCGATAGCCCTCATGAGTCCAATCATCTCGCTTGGGGGTATTTCCGCTATTGTAGACAGGTCGCCGTCACCGACTTTGAAGTAGTACCGGTTAGCATCTTTAAAAAGATTGAATAGTATCGGCACCTCAGTTTCCATTTTAAGAAACTCATTGTATTCGTAAGCCACAATTTGTTTGCGTCGAAAGATTTCAGCAACCTGCTTACGGTATTCTTTGTAAGTTGCCATCGGATCGCTCTCGCTATTTTCGTATGACTTAAGCCAATCACGATAGAGCCGCAAGAGTTCATCTGCCGTCTGTCTGTCAGACTTAGACTGGTATGTGTCATTGCTAAGTCTAACAATCTGATTCTCGATCTGGGTTTTGATCTCTTTAAAATCAACCTCGGCATAGCAGTTAAATGTCAACCCTATTGCCATCGCAAACAAGAATCCGTGTCTCATCATGATCTCCTGATGTAATCCGCAATACTTTGGTATCGCTTTTATGATGTCTAAATACTTGCGTCTATTTGTGAATAGTAGGGTGCAAACATCACGCCACTTTGTCAATGTGCAAAACAGAGGTCGCCACGGTCCGCAAGGTGTCCAGACAAACAAAAGCCGCCCACCCCCTGAAGGATGGACGGCCCTTGCGCCGGTGCGGTGGTTATGGCCAGCCGACGCCCCGCCGGTCAAGACGTTTACTGCCATTGTGAAGCGGGAATGCAGCAACCGACAACGTTTGAGAACCGCGCCGGTGATGACCGGTTGAAACGTGAAATGCCAGCATCGAAAC
>CAZZBA010000382.1:0-4005 GCA_964652765.1 uncultured Victivallales bacterium
CCACCCGATGACCTCCATGGGCAACTGGGTCGATTGGCGGGTTTCCGAAGGTGATGCCTTAAAGGTCCAGAATCCGGGCGACGCCGGCGTGTATGTCCAGTTTGATGCGAAGAAGCATCCCGAGGTGCAGGTCCGCACCGGCATCAGCCTCGTGAGCATCGAAAATGCCGCGCAGAACCTGGAGTCCGAGTTGAGCCGTCCGTTCCAATGGGATTTTGACGCGGTAAGGCGCAACCAGGTCAATGTTTGGAACGACATCATGAACCGCACGCTCATCACCACGGACAACCGCCTCGAAAAGATGCGGTTTTACAACGCCGTGTATCGCTCGGTTTGCAGCCGCAACACGTGGAGCGATGTGAATGGTGAGTGGCGGGGCACCGACGGCAAGGTCCAGCGAATGAAGGATCCCGCCCATGTGGCGCTGGGCTGCGATGCCTTCTGGAACTCCTTCTGGAATCTCAATCAATACTGGAATCTAGCAGTGCCTGAGTGGAGTAGCCGCTGGGTCCACTCGCAACTGGCCATGTATGAAGCCTACGGTTGGCTGGCCAAAGGTCCGGCGGGAATGAATTATATCCCGGTGATGGTGGCCGAACACGAGATCCCCATGATCGTGGGTGCCTATCAGATGGGTATCCGGGATTTCGATGCCGGACTGGCCCTGGAGGCCGCGGTGAAAATGCAAACCACTCCGGCTCAAAAAGTGCACTCCGGATTTGCCGGCAACCGCGATCTGGTTCCCTATTTGAAGCACCAATATGTCCCCCATGACAAGGGCCGTTTCTCCAACACTATGGAATACTCCTACGACGACTGGACGGTGGGGCAGCTAGCCAAGGCCCTGGGCCGCCGCGATGTTTATGAAACCTTCAATGAACGCGGCGGGTGGTGGCGCAATGCCATCTCGGACCAAGGCTACGCCCACATGCGCCACAGCGACGGCACATGGCTGCCTGAATTCGATCCGTATCGCTCCGGTGCTAACAAGCAATATGTGGAAGCGAATGCCTGGCAGATGACATTTTTTGTGCCGCACGATGTTCCGGGGTTGATCGAAAAAATCGGCAGACAGACATTCATCGATCGCCTCAACGGAGGCTTCGAGGCCAGCGATCCGTGGCGCTACAACGGCATGAACGACCAGTATTGGGATTATCCCGTCGTTCAGGGAAACCAGCAATCCATGCACTTTGCGTTTCTCTTCAACTGGGCCGGAAAACCTTGGCTGACCCAGAAATGGAGCCGCTCCATTATTGATCGTTATTATGGTTACGGCATGGGCAACGCCTATCTCGGGGATGAGGATCAGGGACAAATGAGCGCCTGGCTCGTGATGGCCAAACTGGGGTTGTTCCAAACCGACGGAGGCTGCCGTGTGGACCCGGTGTATGAAATTGGAAGCCCGCTGTACGAGCGGGTGGAAATCGATCTGCGGGGAAGCTATGGCCGCGGCGACAAATTTGTCATTGAGGCCAGAAACGCTTCGCGCAAAAACCTCTACGTGCAAAAGGCCACCTTGAACGGCAAACCGCTGAACCAATTCTTTTTCCCGGCCAAGGAGTTGCTAAAGGGCGGCTCGCTCGTCCTGGAAATGGGACCCGAACCAAACAAAAACTGGGGCAAGTGATGGCAGGCAGAATGATGCGCGGCGATCTATGAGGTGGGCTCGGGATGTTACAGATTTTGCAGCGATAATATATAGGACCCAAAGAGGTAAATAATGTTTATCGATAGTTCTCGGGCCGCTCCTGGTGGTGGATCCAGCATGGATGCGGTGATTGCTGGATTCTGCGCCTACCATTTCTCCGGTCGATGCCTCTCCGTCGATCTGGGGCTGCGCCAACGGACCACGGAAAACTTGACGCCGGCTGAACGCCTCGCCGAGGCTCGCCGGCTACTTACCCTCCTGACCGCTGACGGTTTGTTTCCCGACATCGATTATAAAAGCCAGAATCCGGCGTTCTGGACCATCCTAGAACATGCCCACCGAGCAGTTCTTCTGGCCAGCGCGGCAGGCGGCTGCGACGTTGATACGGGAGAACGTACCGCCTTGGCATCCGCTTCCGACCGCGTTATCGCCGCTTGGCGGATACGGGAATTCCGGAACAAGAACTGGTGGTTCAATGATTTTGGCGCACCCTTGCTGCTCGGTACGGCCGGGGTGCTACTGGGCGACACCCTGAGCGCAGAGAACCGCCAGTTCCTCGTGAATCTGACCTTGCGGAACGGCAACAAGGGCATCTACCATCAGGTTGGAGGCGGTTGCAATCAGGTCTGGATGTTCAGCCGTGATCTCATCGGTGCCTTGCTAGCCAAGGACCCGGTCTGGGCTAGCACCATCGCCAATGCTATCCAGCTACAGCTGGAATCGCCGGTGGTCGTCGCGGCGGAACGTCGTGTCTCGGGGGTGAATGCGATCGAAGGCCTGCAGCCGGATGCCATGATGCACCAGCACGGCCCGCAGATGCAGATGGGCACCTACGGACTCTCTTTCGCGGTCGATCAAGCGGCCTGGGCGGTCATTTTGCATGCTACCCCCTTGAGGCTTTCGCCTGAACGGATGGCGGATCTTCGCCGTTACCTGCTGGACGGGCAGGCGTGGGTCTATTGGCAGGGACGAATCGATGTCAGCGGCATCGGCCGACGGCTCAATCCGAATGTGTGCTCCGGCATGTATACCACGGTGAGCCAGCCGATGGCAGATCTGGCAGAGTTCGATCCTGCTTCCGCGGCGGCCAGTCGGGCATTTTTCGCTCGCAACCAGCCGGGTGCCAGTAATGATCTGGTAGGCTTCCGCTGGTTCTGGCGCTCGGACTATGGCGTGGCCCGTAATGCTGGTTTCTTCGCTTCGGTGCGTCTGCATTCGGTCAACACCATAGGGTGGGAAAGCGTCAATAGCGAGAACCTCCAAGGGCAGTGCCTAGCGGATGGTGCCACCTACCTGTCGACTAGCGGCGGCGAATACGACGAGATCCTGCCGGTCTGGGATTGGAAGCGTCTGCCCGGCATCAGCAATGTTGCCACCCCCGCGCTCCAAAAGCTGCTAGCGACGCCGGTGACAGGTGCGCTCAGTGTTCCTGCGTCCCTGCCGGTAGCTTCACCCATCGAGGCTGGTGGCGTGGGGCTGGGTCGTTACGGTTGCATCGCCTACCAGCACGCCACTAAGAACATCGGCCTCGGCGCGCGCAAGGCCTGGTTTTTCAAACAGGATCTCATGGTCTGCCTAGGTTCGGGCATCGTCGGCACGAGCGAAGACCAATCCGTCATCACCTCCATCAACCAATGTCTAGGGCGCGGACCGGTACGCGCGTCGTCGGCTGGTGTTGCCCAGGAGCTTCCAGCCGGATCATTGCGCCAGCTCATCGCCGAGTGGATCGAGCACGACGGGCTGCGCTATGAGTTCCCTGCCGGCGGCGCTCTGCTGACAGGCATCGCCCAGCAAACCGGGACCTGGAGCAGTATTTCCACCTTCGTGGTTGCGCCAGCGGAACCACAGAGTTTGGCGGTCTTCTCGCTTCTGATCGACCACGGCAAAAACCCCACCGCTGGGTCCTATGCCTATTCCGTGCGCCCGAGCAGAACCGCTGTCGCGCCCTACCGAATCGTCAGCAACACACCCGACCTGCAGGCGGTAGCTTGGGATGACCGCCGCGCAGCGGTGGTGTTCTGGCAACCAGGCCATATCACCTGGGCCAATGGCCGTAGCCTTCAAGCCGCCTCGCCCTGCCTCGTTGTCATCGACGGCGACCAAGTTACAGTAAGCGATCCGACCAGAAAATTGTCGCAGATCGAGTTGAACATTGATGGCAAGGCATTGCCGGTACATTTTCGCACGGATCCTGGGTATTCAGGTAGCGCTGTGACCGTCGCCTTGCCATAACCCAAATCGCTTCGCATTTTGGCTCATGATAACACAGACGATAAAGTCTATGAGACGCAGGTTTATTATTTATATGACTATCGGGTTGAGTAAGGTGGCGTCAACATGTAGTATACCGCCTC
>CAZZBA010000383.1:0-3982 GCA_964652765.1 uncultured Victivallales bacterium
CATCCGCGAGGTGATCGCCTTCCCGATGAACCAGAAGGCGCAGGACCTGATGATGGATGCCCCCTGCTCGGTCACGGAAAAGCAGTTGCGTGAACTGCATATCCAGTTGAGGCTGCCGAAGAAGCCGGAAGCGGGCGAGGCCTGAACCGCAGTGATCGGTTGATGACCACGTTATAGACGGCGGTAAGGATGCTGGATAAGAAAGCAACGCTGGCGGATGTGGCGCGCGCAGCAGGAGTCTCGCGCACCACGGCCGCCAAGGTTCTGCTTGGCACCGGCGGCGACCATGTACGCATCAGCGAAAGCACCTTCCGTCTCGTCAGCGAGGCGGCCGGCACCCTGAATTACCGCCCGAACCGCGCGGCCCAACGCCTGGCTGGCGGGGCGACCAGCACCTTCGGAATCCTGATGGATACCGTCAACGCCCCCGTCATGAACGACCGTCTCTCCGCGATCGAGCAGGAGGCCTCGCGCCGCGGCTACCGGCTGCTTATCGGCCAGTTGCACAACCGCACCTCCGTGCTGGGCGATTACCTGGCCGATTTCGACAGCCGGGGCGTGGACGCGATCTTCTGCCTTTTCGACCTTACCCTTGAACGCAATGCGCGCCTGCTGCCGTTGACCGGCGAACGTCACGATATCGTCTATCACGGAATGCCCCTGCGCGAGGACGGCTACTGCGTGCGGGTGGACACGGCCAGGGCTGTCGGTATGCTGGTGGATCATCTGCGCGCAATCGGCCGCCAGCGCATCGGCATCGAGCTGTCCAACCTCAACGACCGGCTGATCATGCTCCGCCGCGAGGCCTATTGCCAGGCGCTGGCAGCCCGTGGACTGCCGATGGATGAATCGCTCGTCTGGAGCAACGCGACGGGGCCTCAACCGGCCTCCGCCGCCCAGGTCGATGAGGCAGTCACCGCCCTCGTCGAACGCGGCAAGGCCGATGCCATCATCGCCTCGAACGACCTTTGGGCCGTGCGGCTGATCCAGGCGCTCAAGCGCCGCCGCATACTGGTGCCGCGCACGGTGGCAGTCACCGGTTACGACAACCTCGAGCTCTCCACCGTGATCGAGCCCGCTCTGACCACCATCGACCAGGACCACGCCGCCTACGCCAAGGCCGCGATCGACCTGCTGATCGCCGCCGCCGGCAGCGGCAGCGGCGGCACGGTCACCATCCCCCCCCGCCTGATCGTGCGCGAAAGCACCGCCGGGTGAATATAGGAGAGAATTGAAATCTCTAGACAGCACCGCTTACCTTTTATAGAGTCGCCTCCTGTCATTAATTACACAATAAGGAAATACCATGAACGACTGGGTTGATCCATACGGCGAGAATCGGGACCTGAGTTTCCTGGAACTGGCACCGCGGGCGCGCAAGCGCCTTACACCGCAGCAGGTGGCGGCATACAACAAGGAAGGTTACCTCAGGCCTTTCACCGCCTTCAGCGCTGCCGGGGCCGAGGCCAATCGCGCCTATTTCGATTCCCTGCTCGCCAAACTGCAGGCCCTGGATGACGGACGCGATGCCTACGCTCTTAACTGCTACCAGGCGCGCTGCAAAGGCATATGGGATCTCTGCACGGCCCCGGCGATCCTCGATTACGTCGAGGATATTGTCGGCCCCGATATCATCTGCTGGGCCTCGCACTTCTTCTGCAAGCTGCCCCATGACCCCAAGGCCGTGCCATGGCACCAGGACGCGGCCTACTGGCATATGTCGCCTGCACGCACGGTTACCGTGTGGCTGGCGATCGACGATGCCGATGCCGCCAACTCCGCGATGCAATTCATCCCGGGTACGCACCGCGATGGACCGCTGAAATGGCGGGACGCCACGCGGCCGGCCGTACTTGCCAAGGAGATTGTCGATATCGATAAACTCGGCACGCCCGTTTATGATGAACTCAAGGCCGGTGAATTCTCCCTGCATGCCGACATGCTGGCGCACGGTTCGGAACCGAACGCATCCGCACGCCGGCGATGCGGCCTGACCCTGCGCTATTGCCCACCCACGGTACGCTGCACCAACGTGAAATGGCAGACGGAAGCCATCATCTGCCGCGGCCAGGATCCGACAGGGCACTGGAAGCATCATCCGCGTCCCGACTCCGATGACATTTCCCTGTCGAGCAAACCGAAGAATATCGGCGGCAATTGAGATGGAGACACGATGATCGCCATTATCGACTACCGGGCGGGCAACCTGACCAGCGTCAAGCTCGCCTTTGACACGATCGGTCAGGAGGCAAGGATCACCAGCGATCCGGCCTGCATCCTCGATGCCGAGCGCGTGGTCTTCCCCGGAGTCGGGGCCGCCGGGGCCGCCATGCGCCACCTGCAGGCGCTCGACCTCGCCGACACCATCCGCGAGGTCGCCCGGCGCGGCACCCCCTTCCTCGGCATCTGTCTCGGCACCCAGATCATCCTGGAGCATTCCGAGGAGGACGGCGGCGTCGATACCCTGGGGCTGCTGCCCGGGCGCGTCGTCCGCTTCACCCCTGCCGACCGCTACGACAAGGTTCCCCACATGGGCTGGAACCGGGTCCATGCGCGTGTGCCGCATCCGCTGTTCGATGGCATCGAGGACGAGACCGAGTTCTATTTCGTCCATAGCTATTACCCCGCACCCGCGACGGACGACTGCACGCTGGCCACGACCGGCTACGCTGACGTGACCTTCGCCTCGGCCCTGGGCCGCGGCAGCATTGCCGCCACCCAGTTCCATCCTGAGAAGTCCGGCAAGGCGGGCCTGCGCCTGCTGGAGAACTTCTGCCGCTGGCAGCCCGATCGAGAGGCATAACCATGCTGACACGCCGCATCATCCCCTGCCTGGATATCCACAACAAGATCGTCACCAAAGGCGTCCGGTTCCAGAACAATGTCGAACTGGGCGATCCCGTGGAGATGGCCGCCCGTTATTACGAGGACGGCTGCGACGAGCTGGTCTTCTACGATATCACCGCCTCGGCCGAACGCCGCCCGATCGATATCGAGATGGTCACCGAAGTTGCGCGGGCCGTGCGCATCCCGTTCGCCGTCGGCGGCGGGATCTCGAACCTGCGCGACATGGAGCGCGTGCTGCTGGCCGGGGCCGAGAAGGTCTCGGTCAACTCGCTGGCCGTGCGCAATCCGGAAATCATCGCCGAGGGCTCGAAGGCCTTCGGGGCACAGTGCATCGTGCTGGGCATGGATCCGCTGGCGGTGGAAGACCGCACCCGCTGCCCCAGCGGCTACGAGATCACCGTGCGCGGCTTCCGCGAACGCACGGGCATCGACGCCCTGGAATGGGCGAAGCGCGCCGTGGATCTGGGCGCCGGCGAGATCGTGGTCAATTCGGTCGATGCCGACGGCACCCGCGGCGGTTTCGAGCTCGTGCTGACCGGGCTGATCGCCGACAACGTCCCCGTACCGGTCGTCGCCTCGGGCGGGGCGGGCTGCCCGCAGCATCTGGTCGACGTCTTCACGCTGGCGCATGCCGATGCGGCGATCATCGCCGGCATGATCCATACCGGCGACTACACCATCCCGGCCATCAAGGCCGACCTCGTCGCCGCCGGCATCCCCATCCGCCGCCACTGGTGACGGCTCGCGAGCCGGCGGATGCGGACTCAGCGCATCTGCACGCCCATCTCGAAGATCGGCATGAGCATCGCGAAGACGATGAAACCAACCATGCAGCCAACCACCAGCAGCAGGATCGGCTCCAGCAGCGAGACGGCCATCCGGCTCTGGCGCTGCACCGACCGCTCATAGAACTGCGCCACCTCGTTGAGCGCATCGTCGATCTTTCCCGTCTCCTCTCCGACGGCCAGCATGTTGCCGACAAACGAGGGGAAGAAGCTTGAGGCCTTGAGCCCGTCCGAGAGCGCCAACCCCTGCTGCACCGTGCGCTCGCGCACGCCGTCGAGCTCGCGGCGCAGCACGGCGTTGTGAACCGATTTCGAGCTCAACTGCAGCACGGTATCGATCGGGATGCCCG
>CAZZBA010000384.1:0-2628 GCA_964652765.1 uncultured Victivallales bacterium
ATCGCCGCCATCCGCGGGCGCTCAAGCCCCATCTCGATACTGCGCAACACATCCGCCACCGCTTCACTTCCGGACGAGGTCGGCTTTATCAACCGTTCAACCGACCGGCTAGGCCAGTGGTTCGGACGCTACGGCTTGCATACCAACATCATCGATGACAAGAGTGTAGCGGCTGAAGGAATCCCCACCGGTTGCCGGCTGCTGATCCTGCCCTGCAACCCGGTCATCACCCCGCCGGTACTCGACGCCTTGCAGGCGTTCACCCAGCGCGGCGGACGGCTGATCGTCATCTACGGCATGACACCCGAACTGGCCCCGCTGCTAGGACTAAGCGGCAAGCGCTGGATAAGTGCCGTCCCGCCAGACGCCCTGTCATCGATCTTGCTGGACAAGAAGGCTGTCAGCGGGCTGCCGCCGTCCGTGCGGCAGGATTCCTGGAACGCGAACATCCCCGAGCCGAGATCAGCCCGCGTGATCGGGACCTGGCGTAACTCCGCCGGTGTGGATAGCGGAATGCCGGCTATCACCATCGGGGGCGGCGGTGCCTTTATCGGACATGTCCTGACCAACGTCGACCGCGAGAACAAGATGCAGATGCTGCTGGCCTTGAGTGCAGCTCTCGTTCCGGATCTGACCCCGTTGCTTGCGGCTCAATTGCGCCTGCAGGCACAACGGCTGTTCGAGTTCGAGAGCTGGCAGCAGACCCGAGCCTACATCGACGCCACAGCATCCCGGCATGGCAAGGCCGCCAACATCCGCCCGATGCTGCAGCGCATCGACCAGCTTGCCGAAACCAAACCCGACGCCCAAGCCATTCCACCGTTCGCCAAGGTGATCGCCGAGTCCGCCGCCATTCGCGACCTGATCCGCCAATCCTACTTCGAATCCGTGGCCCCGCCGCCAAAGACCGCCGAGTTTCGCGGTGCCTGGTGCCACAATGCGGCCGGACCGGCAGGCCAGGACTGGAGCACCGCTGTCAGCCGATTGAAAGGTGCCGGCTTCAACGCGCTTTTCGCCAACCATCAATGGGCGGGGCTCGCCTATTACCCGTCAGAGGTATTGCCAATCTCGCCCTTGATCACCGCGCAGGGCGACCTGCTAAAGCAATGCCTGGAGGCCTGTCGTCGCGAAGGGATCGCCCTGCATCTCTGGTCCGTGCTCTGGGTCCTGGACAATGCACCCGACGCGTTCGTGACGCAAATGGACCAGGCGGGCCGCCTGATGAAGGATAGCAAGGGGAAAAGCCTGAAGTGGCTTTGCCCGGCCAATCCGCTGAACGTGGAGCTGGCCGCCAACGCCGCCGCCGAGGCCGTACGCCGCTATGCGGTCGACGGCTTCCATCTTGACTACATCCGTTATCCTGACAGCGATGCCTGTTTCTGCAACCATTGCGCCAAGCGCTTCCGTCTCGACACGGGGCGCCCCGCCACCAACTGGCCCCGGGATGTGATCAGCGGTGCGGACCACGCGTCATTCCTGGCCTGGCGACGGGACCGGATCACCGAAGCGCTGACCCGTATACGCGGTGTCGTCAAGACCGCACGCCCTTCCGTGCAGGTATCGGCAGCCGTCTGGGGCAACTGGCCCGGTGTGCGCGACTCAATCGGCCAGGACTGGGTGGCCTGGTGCCGCGACGGACGGCTGGACTTCGTGACACCGATGAACTATACCGACACCGCCGGCGAGGCGCGTGCGCTCTTTACCAGCCAACGAGCCGCCCTTCCGTCGGGATTCGCTGTCTATCCGGGCATCGCGCCTACCACCCACAACCTTCCGCCCGAGGAGACCGTCCGGCAGGTGGACACCCTTCGCACCGCCGGGGCACGCGGGTTTGTCCTCTTCGAACTGGATCCCGACCTGCTTGATACCCATCTGCCGGCATTGCGGGCCGGAGCCACTTCCAGGTAAGCCGTATGCGTATACCCGCCTGGACGAAGCCCCTGCTGCAATGGTTCGTGAAGAATCAACGCCCAATGCCTTGGCGGAATGATCCGTCCCCGTACAAAGTCTGGGTCAGCGAGATCATGCTCCAGCAGACGCAGGTCGCCACGGTGATCCCCTACTTCGAGCGGTTTGTCGAGCGTTTTCCGGATGCGCAAACCCTGGCCGATGCCGACCCGCAGGATGTGCTTCGCACCTGGGAGGGGCTGGGGTACTACTCGCGGGCAAGGCATCTCCAGTCAGCGGCCTGCCAGATTGCAGGCCCGTTGCAAGGCCGTTTCCCGGATTCTGCCGAGGAATGGAAAAGCCTCCCCGGCATCGGGGATTATACCTCTGCCGCCATCACCTCGATCGCATTCGGGAAGCCGGAGCCGGCCGTCGACGGGAACGTGCTGCGCGTCTACTCCCGCCTGCGCGGCATCCGCGACAACATCACCCTGCCAGCAGTCCGCGACACGATCCGGGAGCAACTCCGCCCGGTGATCCGCACGGTCGATCCGTCCGCCTTCAATCAAGCCATGATGGAACTGGGGGCGCTCGTCTGCCGACCGCGCCAGCCGCTCTGCGAGGAGTGCCCGCTGAAACGCCACTGCACGGCGCACCGCGAGGACCTGACCGCATCCATTCCGAACAAGCCCCGCAAAGTCGCCGTGCCGCATTTCACCGAAGTCGCGGTGATCATCACCA
>CAZZBA010000384.1:2728-3958 GCA_964652765.1 uncultured Victivallales bacterium
GACCGCACGATTGCCAATCTGCTGCCGTAAGCGTCAGGTCGCCAGGGTCACCCGCAGGAGTTCGTCCTCGGTCGTCAACCCCCGCTCAACCTTGGCCAGACCGTCTTCCCGCAGCGTGGGCATACCCAGCGCATTGGCCCGCTCGCGGATCTGGTGAGCTGAGGCCCGTTTCAGGATCAGGTCGCTGATCTCATCGACCAGCGGCAGGAACTCGCAGATCGCGATGCGCCCGCGATAACCGCACTGGTTGCATTGCCTGCAGCCGCGCCCCTGGTACCGCATCGCCCCGTCGGCACGTTCCACCAGCTCCCGGCAGTTCTCGCAGATCGTGCGCACCAGCCGCTGCGCCATGAACGCCTGCACGGTGGAGGTGATCAGGTACGGGTCAATCCCCATGTCGATCAGGCGCGCTGCGCCGCCTGCCGCATCGTTGGTGTGCAGCGTACTCAGGACCAGGTGGCCGGTCATGGCGGTCTGCACCGCGATCTCCGCCGTCTCGCGGTCCCGGACCTCGCCGACCATCATCACGTCCGGATCGTGACGCAGCATGCTGCGCAGGGCCGAGGCGAAGGAAAGCCCGATCTTGGGGTTCATCTGCGTCTGGGTAATACCGCGCAGCTCGTACTCCACCGGATCCTCGATCGTGATGATCTTGCGTTCACGCGTGTTGAGCTTGCTCAGGCAGGCATACAGTGTCGTGCTCTTGCCGCTGCCGGTCGGACCGGTTACAAAGAGGATGCCATGCGGTGCCGCGATCATGTCATTGAGCATTTTCAACTGCCCGGGGTTGAAACCGAGTTCCTCAAGGTTGAAAAGCATGGTCGATGGCAGGATCCGAATGACAACGTCCTCGCCGTGCATCGCCGGCACGATCGAGACGCGCAAATCATAGTTGCGGTTGTCGATGGAAACCCTGGCACGGCCATCCTGCGGCAGGCGGCGCTCGACGATATTGAGTCCCGACATCAGCTTGATGCGCGAGAGGATCGACGGGTACAGGGTGCGCATCCGTCCGGCGGTGACCGTATCGTACAGGATCCCGTCGATGCGCCGGCGCACCACGACCCCGTCGCGATGCATCTCGAAATGCAAGTCCGTGGCACGGTCGCTGATCGCATCCTTCAGCAACTGGTTCACCAGCCGCACCACCGAGGCATCCGCACCCTGCTCGCCGATATCAAGTGATTCGGAAACCGTGACGGGAATGTCGCGCTCCGGCTGCTCGGAAAG
>CAZZBA010000385.1:0-3957 GCA_964652765.1 uncultured Victivallales bacterium
CCGTCTTCTTGATCCAGCGGGTGACGAGCATGTACATGTAGATCGTGAAGCAGGGGCAGGTGTTGTACATCGAGTCCTCCTCGATGTGCGTCTTGTACTGCAGCATCGTCGGCACCGTGGCCGGGACGCGGTCCGCCAGTTCCTTGCGCATGATCACGAGGGCCATGCCAGCCGGGGCCAGGTTCTTCTGGGCACCGGCATAGATCAGGCCGAACTGCCTGGCATCGAACGGGCGGGAGAGGATGTCGCTGGACATGTCGGCCACGAGCGGGGCCTCCGTCTTCGGGAAGGTCTTCCACTGGGCACCGGAAATGGTCTCGTTGGAGGTGATATGCACGTAGGCCGCGCCGGGGGTGAGCTTGAGCTCGGCCTCGGTCGGCACGCGGGTGGGGATCTCCTTGCCGCAGTTGGCCACGACATTGACCTTGCCGATCAGCTTGGCTTCCTTGATGGCCTTGTTGGCCCAGGTACCGCTATCGGTGTAGTCGGCGACCTGACCGGCCCCGAGCAGGTTCATCGGCAGCATGGAGAACTGGAGGCTGGCACCACCCTGCAGGAAGAGCACGGCATAGTCATCGCCGAGGCCGAGCAGCTCCTTTGTATTGGCAATGGCTTCCGCATGCACAGCCATGTACGCCTTGCCGCGGTGGCTGTGCTCCATGATGGACATGCCGGTGCCCTTGAAGTCGAGCAATTCCTGCTGCGCTTCCTGAAGCACCTCAAGCGGCAACGTTGCCGGACCCGCACTGAAATTGTAAATCCTGCCCATGGTTGTTCCTCCTGCCCTGCCGGACGGTTTGCATGATCAAAATGATCCCGGATGTAAACGGTTTTTCGGAAACCTACCCGAATCGGAAGCCTGCCGTCAATCATTATCCGTTCTTGCGTTTCCGCCGCCGCTCTTATATAGTTTTGCGGTTTAACAGGAAGGAAGGTCCAGAGGTATGTCAACTGACACTCCAGTGGCGAAATACGACGCCAACAACATCACCGTTCTTGAAGGTATGGATGCCGTGCGCAAGCGCCCGTCGATGTACATCGGCGACACCGGCAGCCGCGGCCTGCACCATCTGGTCTACGAGGTTACCGACAACAGCATCGACGAGGCGCTGGCCGGGTATTGCAACCTAGTCAAGGTGATCCTCAATGCCGACGGTTCGGTCTCGGTCTGGGACAACGGGCGCGGCATCCCGGTCGACATCCACGCCACCGAGGGGATCCCGGCGGTAACCGTCGTGCTGACCGTGCTGCATGCCGGCGGCAAGTTCGACAACGACAGCTACAAGGTGTCCGGCGGCCTGCACGGCGTGGGCGTCTCCTGCGTGAACGCGCTGAGCGACTGGCTCGTGGTCGAGGTGCGCCGCAACGGCGAGATCTACCACCAGAAGTTCGAGCGCGGGCGCCCCGTCTCCGAACTGGAAACCATCGGCAAGACCTCCGAGGTCGGCACTACGGTCACGTTCCTGCCGGATTCGTCGATCTTCTCGACGACTGTTTTCGAATGGGATATCCTGGCCAACCGGATGCGCGAGCTGGCATTCCTGAACAGGGGGATCACCATCACGCTCAACCGCGAGGCGGACGGCCGCGACGAGACCTTCCATTTCGACGGCGGCATCATGGAGTTCGTGCAGCACCTCAACCGCAGCCGAGCCCCGATCCATCCCGATGTCGTCTGCTTCGAGAAGGAGCGCGACAACGTGCAGGTCGAGATCGCGATGCAGTACACCGATACCTACAACGAGAGTATCGCCAGCTTCTGCAACAACATCAACACGATCGAGGGAGGCACGCACCTCAGCGGCTTCCGCGCGGCGCTGACGCGCACGATCAACAACTACGGCAAGGCCAACAAGCTGCTCAAGGATTCCGAGACGATGAGTGGCGAGGACATCCGCGAGGGGCTCACGGCGATTGTCAGCGTCAAGGTGCCGAGCCCGCAGTTCGAGGGGCAGACCAAGACCAAGCTGGGCAACGGCGAGGTGCAGGGAATTGTGGAGTCGATCATCAACGAGGAACTCGGTGACTACCTGGAAGAGCATCCCGCGTTCGCCCGCAAGCTCATCGACAAGGCCGTGCTGGCCGCCCGTGCCCGTGACGCCGCCCGCAAGGCGCGCGACCTGACGCGCCGCAAGGGGGCGCTCGACAGCGCCTCGCTGCCTGGCAAGCTGGCCGACTGCTCGGAGCGCGACCCGGCCAAGTGCGAGATCTACATCGTCGAGGGCGACAGTGCCGGCGGCTCCGCCAAGCAGGGCCGCAACCGCGAGTTCCAGGCGATCCTGCCGCTGCGCGGCAAGGTGCTCAATGTCGAGAAGGCCCGCCTGGACAAGATCCTCAACAACCGCGAGATCCGGACCCTGATCACAGCGATCGGCGCGGGGATCGGGCAGGACGAGTTCAACATCGACAAGGTCCGCTACCACAAGATCATCATCATGACCGATGCCGATGTCGACGGGGCGCACATCCGGACGCTGCTGCTGACGTTCTTCTACCGCCAGATGCCGGAGCTGATCAACCGCGGCTACATCTACCTGGCCCAGCCGCCGCTCTACCGGATCGCCCGCAAGAAGCTCGAGCAGTATATCGAGTCGGACGAGGAGCTTTCGCACAAGCTGCTGGAGCTCGGGATCAACGACGTCCGGGTCCGGATGGCCGACGGGCGCGAACTGCAGGGCGAGGCGTTGGCCGGGGTGCTCAAGACACTGATCGGCATCGAGCAGAAGACCCTGGCGCTGGCGCGCAAGGGCGTGGCGCTGGATGAGTTCCTGGCCATGCGCAAGGACGGGACCGGCGAGTTGCCGCGTTACCGGGTCAGCATCAGCGAGGGCGGCACGCAAACGACACACTACATCTACAACGACACCGAGCTCAAGGCCCTGCGCGAGGCGACCGAGGCCCGGACGGGGCGCAGCATCGAGCCTGGCGCCCGGACGCCTGATGACCAGGTCGCCGCGGATGCCGTCTCGTTCAAGTGGACGGAGTTCTTCTCGGCCAACCAGCTCGAACGCGCGCTCAAATCGCTCGAGGAGCAGGGATTCAGCCCGGCGCACTACCAGCAGTCGGAAACGCCGCTCGCCACCCTGACCGGGACGGACGATGCCGCCGCGGTCCCGATCCACTCGCTGCCGCAGTTGCTCGGACTCGTCCGCGATGCCGGACGCAAGGGCCTCACGATCCAGCGTTACAAGGGTCTCGGCGAAATGAACCCGGACCAGCTCTACGACACCACGATGAAGCCGGAAGCCCGCAAGCTGCTGCGCGTGGTGCAGGAGGACATCGTCAAGGCCGACGAAATGTTCACCGTCCTGATGGGCGATGAAGTCGAACCCCGGCGCCTGTTCATCGAACAGAACGCCCTGAACGTCAGAAACCTCGATATCTAATGGAATTCGCTATGGAAGACGCCACACTCAACGACGGGAACATCCGCCCTATCCTCATTGAAGAGGAGATGAGCACCTCCTATATCGACTACTCCATGAGCGTGATCGCGGGGCGTGCCCTGCCCGACGCCCGGGATGGTCTCAAGCCGGTACACCGCCGCGTGCTCTATGCCATGCGCGAGCTGGGCAATTTCCACAACCGGCCCTACAAGAAGTCCGCCCGCGTGGTCGGTGATGTGATCGGCAAGTACCACCCGCACGGGGATACCGCCGTCTACGACACGATCGTGCGCATGGCGCAGGACTGGTCGATGCGCGCCCCGCTGGTCGATGGCCAGGGCAACTTCGGCTCGCGCGACGGCGACTCCGCCGCCGCCATGCGGTACACGGAAGTGCGCATGGACCGGCACGCCGAGGAGCTGCTGGAGGATATCGACAAGGAAACCGTCGATTTCGGACCCAACTACGACGAATCGCTGACCCAGCCGCTGGTGCTGCCGGCCAAGCTGCCCAACCTGCTGCTCAACGGCTCCACCGGCATCGCGGTCGGCATGGCCACCAACATCCCGCC
>CAZZBA010000386.1:0-3924 GCA_964652765.1 uncultured Victivallales bacterium
GCCAGGTTGATCTCGCCATCCAGGCTGCCGACGTTGGACATGCCGGGGATCATCGTTTCCGTGCAACCGCCAAAGCCGACCTCCCGTGCATCGGCCTCCGTCAGCCCCAGGTCCAGTTCCCGGAGGGTGCGGATATAGAGGTCATCATTGTAGAGGGCGGGGCGGCCTGAACCGTTGGCGAGCACCCGCAAGGCGTGTTCGAGCGCTGCGTCCGGTGTGTCCGTGGTGATCCGGAAGGCCACGTTCGGGCGGCGGAACTTGTTTCGCTGGCAGGCCTCCAGACACTCGATGGTGAGGCGGTTACAGCCATCGCCGCCTTCGGGTGTGCGCCCGCCAATCTGAAGGTTCCAGCCGTTGAGGTGCTCGAATTTCTGCCAGAACTCGTCCAGCAGTTCCCGGGCTTCGGGAAGGGTAAGGCGGCCCTCGGCCAGATCCTTGTCGAGGAGCGGCCCGAGCACCTGGTCGAAGCGCCCGATACTATCATGGCCGTCCAGCATCCAGCAGAAATGGACCGCGAGGAGCCCTTCAAGGAAGGAGCCGGCAGGATAGAGAAATGCCCTGCTCCACGCCGCGGCAGTTGTGGCGAGTGTATCGCGGCGGTGGGCGTCTGCTTCGCCGGCAATCGTTTGCGCCAGCGCCTCGCCGACGCGGCGGTGGAAGGCCGCCACGCCCGTGGTGTAGTCCTTCAAGGCCAGGAGCAGGTTCCGGGCGGCGTCGCGTTCCGGGGAGGGTATGGCCTGCTGCTCCGCCTCGACGGCCCGGAGTTCACGGTCAAGTTCCTCGACCATGGCGAGGAACCCTTCGCCCACGACCCGGCGGATGTCCGGGTTGCTGTGCGTGTAGCCGCCGAAATGCGGGAGACGCCCCTTCAGGTCAGCGCAGAGCTGGTCAATAAAGGCGGCCTGCGCCGGGCACTGGAGTTTCCGATCCTCGGCGATGTTGCGATTAAGGCGAAGGCCGGCGTTGTGTTCGAAGTCGCAGATCAGGCTTGTTGCCGTCCATGTCTGATGGCTCTTCATGGTCCTGGAGCGAGGCAGCGGTTCGCAGGGAACGAGACGGTGTCCCGTCTCCAGCACGATGTCCATGCGCTCATAGAGCCGGCGGAAGGCGCGGCCATAGGCGCGCGGCCACGGCTCCTCCAGCGCCTCGTAGAAGCCCATGGCGGCCCATTCCCCGAGCGTGTCAAGGGTAGTGAGCGTGTCCTTGCGGTTGGCAGGGTTGGCGATATTCATGGATACTGACGATCCTACCCCGCCGTGACCCGGTGTTTTTCGCGGCCGATGATATAATCCTGCAGGTCCGGTGACTGGCGCACAAAGAAGTCAGAGTACCCCGCGATCCGCACCGACAGGTCGGCGTAGCGGTCGGGGGTCTCCTGCGCGGCGCGCAGGAGTTCGGGGGACGCTGCGGAAAGCTGCAGCTCAATGCCGCCCATCCTGAAATAGGTTTCGCACAGGTGCTGCGTGGCAGCGGCGCCGGCGGGATCGGCCATGGTGGCGCCGTCGAACTCGACGAGCAGGGAACCACCATTGGCAAACTGTTTCTGGTCCAGCCGTGCGGCGGCCTGCATCACGGCCGTCGGGCCCTGCGCGGCGTGGCCGGAAACCGGGTCCATGGAGTGACTGACCGGGTCGCCGGCGTGGCGACCGTCCGGGGAGGCGGCCGTGCGCTTGCCGATTAGCACGTTCTGGATGAAGGACCACATCCCGGGGGCGAACCGGCCCCCGCGCATGTTACGGTGGCGCAGCACTTCCGTGCAGAAGGCCGCCACCATGCGGCGAGCCAGTTCATTGGCTTCTTCCGAGCCGGCGCCGTAGACCTCGGGCTGGGCGAACAGGCTTTGGCGCAAGGGCTCGGCGCCCTGCCAGTTTTCCCGAAGGGCGGCCACGAGTTCCGGCATGGTGGCCGTGTGCTGCTCGAAAACGCGTTTCTGCACGGCCATGAACGCGTCCACGGCCGTGGCCAGCGCGCACCCCTGAAAGCCAGTCATGTTGTAGCGTGCGCCGCCAGCAGTCATGTCGGCGGCCCTGGCAAGGCAGTCGCCAAGGAATGCGGACATCAGCGGCCGCGGATAGAACTCGCGTTTGATGACGTCGCCGTGGTTGCAGGCGATTACGGCCCGGCGGATGCCCTCGCGCATGGCCGCCAGCCAACGATCCCACAGCTCTGCAGCATTCGCCGGCGGGTCGGCGATGCGCCTCAGTTCAGGCGGCGTGCCGTGGGACTCCAGGCCCAGGGCATGCTCCAGCCAGTCGTAGAAGGATACATACCCCGGCCAGCTTGCCGGCCGCTGGTAGCCCAGCCCGGCGATCACCGGCTCGTGGCAGCCGAAGAGCGCGAAGCGGCGGGCCTCGGCGTCCGGCACGCCGAGGTTCCGCAGGGCGGCAATGTAGACGTGATCATTGAACATCTGCGGCATGATGGCGCCACGCCGGATCAGGGCAAAGGCCGCCGCCAGCAGCTTCGGGTCCTGCCCCTCGTGCCAGCGCACCGCTATCTGGGCGCCCACGTTGCCCATGGCCGCAGCCGTCTCGAGGCAGAGGAATGACAGGTCGTTGACGCCGCTGGCGCCGTCCGGCAGCAGGCCACCCAAGGTAATGGTCTGGGCGTGGGAGCCCATGACGCCCAGCACGTTCTCATAGAGTTTGACCCAGAGGCAGCAGAGCCATTCCTTCGCCTCCGCGCGGGTGAGCACATCTTCCGCCAGGTCGTGCTCGTAGTAGGGCCGCAGGTACTGGTCCACACGGCCGAGACAGGAGGCCGCGGGAGTCTCGATGTACAGGGCGACATAGAGGAACCAGACCGACTGCAGGGCGTCGGCAAAGGAGCAGGCTGGCATGGTCGGGACGCGGCAGCAGCGGGCGGCGATTTCCGTCAGCTCCCGTTGGCGTACCGGATCGGCTTCCGCCGCTGCCTGGCGCTCTGCCTCCACGGCATAACGTTCCGCCCAGGCCATGACGGCCTGGCAGGAGTGGATGGCGGCTTGCAGGAAGTGAACGCCCTGCATCTGTTCCGGGGCGGCTTCATCGAGCTGGGCCAGGCGTGCCTCGGCGCGCCGGATGACACCGCTCATCCCTTCGCGCAAGACGGTCTCGAAGTCCACGATCATGTAGGGGTGCTCGGCGCTGCCCCGGGCGATGGCCTGGTCGAGTTCCGGATAGCCGTCGGCAGTGCGGCGGCCGACGAGCAGTTCCCGTGGCCCCACCGGCGTGGGAATGTTTCGCAGGACGCTGTCGAGGATGCCGGCCATGCGCAGGGACTGTGGCCGGCTTAGCGTCTCCTGCAGCACGGCCGTGGCTAGTTCGCCCCGCAGCGGGGGCAATTCCGTCGGCAGCGGCCGCTCCAGCACGTTCTGGCGCAGCCATGCCACCCGTGGCGTCAGTCCGTCCTGGCCAGGCACGCCCTGGTCTCCTTGGCGACGAAGCGAATGCATGTGGTCGTCTCCCTTTCTTGCTGTCCGGCCGCATAAGCGCCAGGTTCTCGCCCCTGTCAGTACTTCACGCTCACCGTCACGGCGCCGGCCAGTCCCTTCAGTTCGATGCGCTCCCTGTCGGCGTCAAACCCCTTCCAGTCCTGTCCGTTGACCGCCACACTCCTGATTCGCGCGGACTGCGGGTGACGCAGATGAAGGATGACGTTGGTGGCCGGCAGTTCCAGCGTCGCCTCGATCCGGCCGGCATGCACGGTCCTGATCGCATACGACACGGGCCCGAAGTGAGTGGGCGCTTTCTCGACCGCCAGTTCCTGGTACCACGGGCGCGCGGCGCCCCGGCCGAGATGCAGCACATCGCCGTCTTCCAGGACCAGCGCGTCGCGAATGAACCGCGCCACCGCTACCGGTGTCCAGAGATGCTGGCGGTCGCCGGAGCACTCCTTGGTAGCGGGCTCCTGCCCGCGCTCCTCGCACCAACTGTAGAGCGGCGT
>CAZZBA010000387.1:0-1493 GCA_964652765.1 uncultured Victivallales bacterium
GAATTGTGCCACCACAAGATGTTGTGGCAGGTTGAGTCAACTGCATACCCAGATACTATATTATTGCAGCACGGCCTGTAATCTATTATTATCCCCGTTTAAAAATCGGATAGATTTTTATGTTTTCGTGCGGTTTATTGTTGTTGAGCAAATCAACGGGGAGTTCGTTATGAAGAATATGTTTCACATGATTTTTCTGTTTTCGGCTGTCGTGGCGCTGCGCGTTGTTTCACCGGCGACGGCGGGGCAGGCCTCGGCGGGAGTGACACTTGGCGTGCCCACCACCAACAGTGCGGTGCGGATGGATGCCGACAGCGACTATCTTGAGATCCCGTCGACCTCTACATTCCCGGTGGCTGGCGATGCATCGTTTACACTCGAGATGTGGTTCAATATGGATTCGCTTCCATCGACGGGAGGAGCATTGGCGGGCTGGGGCAATGAGGGGAATGCCCTGATGACGTATCTGGCGATTACGCCCGAGGGGTATATATGGTTCAACCATTGGGGAATTGATAACCTGTATTACTCCGGACTTGCAACCGGCGTATGGACCCATGTGGCCGCTGTCCATGACGGGACGGCACATACCGATTATGTCTATGTCAATGGGGGTTTGATTGGCTCCTATACAGTGCCCGTATTGAACGTGGCACGGACCAAGCTACGCCTCGGGCAGCATCCGAACGTGCCCAGTTACGGGTTCCGGGGCAGTATGGATGAGGTGCGCCTCTGGTCCGTGGTGCGCAGCCCTGAAGAAATTGCTGGCGCGATGAATCAGACCCTACCCGGTGCAGTGGCCGGGTTGGATGCACGGTGGAGCATGGACGAGGGGACGGGAGCGCAGGCTAATGATACGGCGGGCGCCGGTCATCATGCCGCCTTCATTGGAACTCCTACGTGGGGCGTGCGCGGGGTACTCGCCACGACGCTGAATCAGACCTACGATGGAACGGCACGCATTGTGGGTGCCTTGACGCAGCCAGCAGGATTACATGTTGATATAACGTATGACGGGAATCCATGGGGGCCGACGAATGCGGGATCCTATGCCGTAACGGGCACCGTGGTTGATCTGACTTATCAAGGGGCGACCACCGGCACCCTAGTCGTGGCAAAGGCCGCGCAGACGATTACATTTGAGAATCCGGGTCCGCAGGAGACGACGAATGAGACCCCGATCGTCGCCACGGCCTCCAGTGGGTTGCCAGTGACGCTGGCGGTCATTTCGGGCCCGGCCACGCTCTCGGCCACCGTGGTTCCTGCGACGATCGGGTTTATTTCGCTGCCGCCAACCACCCTGTCTCCCGCCACACTGACCTATAGCGGCGCGGGGGATGTGACGATTACAGCAACACAGGCGGGCGACGCCAACTGGGAGACAGCTACAACGGTAACCAACACCTTCACGGTCTCGCTGACGCCGCAGGCGGTGCTCGGCTTTACGCCGACCAGTCCGCAGGCGTACAACACGACCAATGCGCTCTCGGTGA
>CAZZBA010000387.1:1593-3918 GCA_964652765.1 uncultured Victivallales bacterium
CCGCCACATCGACTTATTACGGTGCGGGGGACGTGACGATTGCAGCAACGCAGGCAGGTGACGCCAACTGGGAGGCTGCCCTGCCGGTGACGAACACTTTCACGGTGTCCTTGCCCGTCATGACCAGTCCGGTCCACCGTTTCTGGTCGGATAGCCTGATGAGCCATTTCTTCACGGCTTCGGAAGCCGAGAAGGAGAATCTGATCGCGACAATGTCGCAGACCTGGCGCTATGAGGGCATCGCCTTTTACGCGCATACCCAGGCACAAGAAACCACCAAACCGGTTCACCGATTCTGGTCGCTGCGTCTCGGAACCCACCTTTTCACTATTTCCGACAAGGAGAAGGCGCAGCTGGAAAGCCGCTTTCCCAAGGCGTTTATGTACGAGGGGCATGCCTTCCATGCCTTCAACGATCAGGCACCTGGAACCCTGCCGGTCTACCGGTTATGGAACCCGCTTTTGAAGAGGGGTTTCTTCACAATATCGGAGGCGGAGAAGGCAAATGTGATCGCGTCGAAGATCTGGCGCTATGAGGGCATCGCCTGGTACGCCTATCCGACAGCCGAGATTGTGCAGCCTCCCATCCCCGAGAAGCAGGATCAGTATGCCGCGCAGGCGGATATGCCTCCTCTGGAATCCGTTGTCGACCCGTTCGGCGTGGCAGCCAGCGAGATCTTGTTCAGCCTGTCGTACGACAGCAATAGCGTCGTTGAGGCGATGTTGTTTGATCCCTGGACAAACGGCTTCACGCAGGTGCTGGCACCGACAGTGGCTCCGTGTAAACTGGAGATTCCGTCACTGCCAGCTGGCCAGCGTTACTGGCTGAGCGTGATGAGCCGTCATAACGATGAGGATGGCGCGACGCTCGACTATGGCGGCTGGCTGGGCAGGGTCGCCGAAATACCCACGGACGAGATCGAGACCGTCGAGGTAGAAGAAGGCGCGGACGTGCTCATTGGTCTTCCAGTGGAAACGATTGCCCTGCCGGAGAGCAAGGCCACGCTGGTCCTGCGGCTCTATGAGCGGACAGGCGCTGGTGACGACCTCCTCATTGTGACCCGGACGGGGCTGAAAGGCGGTTCGACCTGCGAACTGGCCGTCCCGGCCTGGAATAGCTGGTATCGTGTCGAACTCGCGGACGAGACCGGCGGCGTTGCCCTGGAATCATTCTGGATCGGCCACCTGCGCACCCATTGACAACTTCAGTTCCGACGCCTGGGCTTCCTTTACGATGCCGACCAGATAAGTTGCATCGCCTGCGCTGCCGCGTGCGGTACTTTTCCGACGGGGTCGTGCTGGGTCGCCATACCGTGTGAAAACCACCGACACCCCCGCCTCTGCGGGGGACGGCAACCGCCCGGAATCCATTCCCCACACGAAAAAACGGATCTGCTACGGTAGCAGTATTATTAGTGTTTCCCTTGTCTTATGCGCAAGCTCGCCGATCCTCAGCGCTGATGTTCGCTGCGGAAGATAAAAGCAATATTGTAGTCGGTACATCATTTTGCTAGTAATTCTGGATATGAAACTAGATTGCACACAATTGGTGATAGAGAATCTGTACGGAGGTGCAGAGTTTTCGGATCGCGCTTACTGGGAGAACCAAACCCCGCGGGAACGGTTTCAGGCCTTACAAATCGACAGGCAGGTGGCTTATGGACGAGCAAGTGCTTCCCGACGACTTCAAAGAGTTCTTGAGGTATCTGACCGAGGCTGAGGATTTGGATGATCTCGAACACCTTCCCGAGAATTGATCCGCGAACAATCGCCTGCTGAGTGCCGCTCGTCGCGGCAAAGACAGAGGTCAGCGTTTTCGGTCCGGCATGAAGGGGACATAAGATGATTACGCGGGCATTCCTGGTCTGGATCGCAATCGCATGCGCCGAGACGCTGCACGGCATCCTGCGCGTGAGGCTGTTGAATCGTCGTGTCGGTGACAAGGTTGCCCGTCGTATCGCTGTGTTCAGCGGATCGGCGATCATCCTGGCCATCGGTTGGTTCTCGATTCCATGGATCGCACCCGCGAGTTCCACCGACAGCTTGATTGTGGGCGCTATCTGGCTTGTGCTTATGCTCAGCTACGACATTGGCTTGGCCAGGTTCGTCTTCAGAATGCCATGGAGCCGCATTGCTGCGGACTTTGACATCAGAAGGGGACACCTCCTCGGGATCGGGATGCTGATTATATTCGCGACGCCGTTCTTGATTGGGAGATGGAAAGGGCTGTACTGACAATGGAAATGAAGGTCCGGGATTTGCAGACTGGTACGATCGGGATGGGAGCCCTCCTTTCGGAGGGTCCCCCCCACACCACTAATCGTAC
>CAZZBA010000388.1:0-3916 GCA_964652765.1 uncultured Victivallales bacterium
GCAATCAGTTAGAACGCAATATGCCGCAAACGGCGGCTTGAAGTTATAAACAAGGATAGGTACATATCCGGACGCCTCACTCCACCGCTACCGTGAAGGCAAGCATCCCCCGGTAACCACTGATATCCTTGGGTACATTCTGGGACGGGCAACAGCCCGGTGCACCCGTAACCGTCGTTTTCCCCGCCAGGGGCCGGTCCAGCTCGATGCGCATCGAGCACCTGTCCCGCATCCGATAGCCGGCCACCGGAACATCGCCCTGTTCGTCACGCACCGCGAAGGGGAATCCATTCCGGATGGCGCACTCATAATCAAGCCGCCCCGCCACATGGTCAAACCGCAGGTCGAGCGTCCGGGCCGACACGCGCCGGACCGACGTGCATTCGGGATGCCTGAAATCAATGTCCCGGCCGTATACACCGCCAAGCGCCGTGCCGACCGCGCGCTCGGCAACCAGCAGGTTCCCGATCGAACTGATGTGGATCCCGTCACACAGGCCCGCCTCGAATATGGATATCACAAACAGGTTGTCGACCTCATGCGCAAGCTGGCGCTGGCTTTCCCGGATGGCTTCCCAGCCCGACTCGTCGTCACGCACCCCCAGGACGCGGTTGAGCTGCACCGTGATAAGTGGAAGGTCGGACTGCCCGGCCAGGCGGCGCAGTCCTTTCACAAAGCGCTTGAAACGCACCTTGTACAGGGGATAGTCGGCAATACCGGTATCGCTCTCGCCCTGGTACCAGACGCATCCCTTGATCCGTCCGCCAGACTGCTGGACGCGACGCTTCATATCCTCGAACAACGGGCACTCCTGGCCGGGGTCCCATCGGGAAACGGCACTGCCACCGACCGCCGTCGGTATGAGCCCGATGGGATAGCCAAGCTCCCGCTTGAGTTTCCGGGCAAACGCAAGCCATGGACTGTGGTTGTGCAGGTGGACCCCCAGCGACCAGCCATCCGCGGTAAAATGATGCACGCCGATCTCAGGCGGATCCTCGACAGGATCGCGACCATAGCCTTCCGCGTTGCTCTGTCCGGCAATCAGCCAGACATCACCGACACACAGGAGGTTCACGATTTCGCCTGACCGGCGCCATTCAATCGCGTCCTCGACGCTTCCGATTTTTGTCTGTATCCGGTACGGCCCGCCGCGCGGGATATCCTTGAGCGTAATCGCCCAGCGCCCGCATTTACCTTCCGCCTCGCCCTTGACCGATCGGTCAACCGTCGTCCTGGCCAAGGTCCAGTCGAAGCGCCTGCTGATCGGCGCAAAGGCACCCTCCCTGCATACGCTGACACGCACTTCCGGATGCTTGCGTTTCAGAATGGTGAACCAACGTCCCGAAAGCGTGACGGACGCCACACCGTTCGCGTCCTGCTGCAGCACCTGCCAGCTGGCCGGCCCCTCGTCGATCGTCACCGGGCTTCTCAAGTCATAACCTTCCATGCGGTGAGCCTCTTTCACTTATCGACTCCCGCCTGCCTGGCTTCCTCGAACGAGATCAGCTTGCGTGGCGACTGGTCACCCTCGATCGTCTCGACCATCTTCAGCCACATCCCCCGGAACTTGCCCTTCTCGATATCCTTCCACCGGGGGTCGACCTTGAGTGCAGCCAGGGCCTCCTTGGCATTGGCACCATATTTGGGAAGGACGTCGCAAATCATACGCACCTTGAAGCCGAACTTGCCGTCTTCCCTGTCAAGCACGCCCACGGTGTACGCGATACCCTCCCTGATGTTCAGATTCGCCAGCACCGTGATGGCGGAACCGATCGCCCCCTGCCAGGCATGATAGGAATGGTAGGTAGCGTCCTTGTCCTCGACAATGTGCATGACCTTGTCCGCCACCCGGTGGAAATCCTCGAGCCGGATGTCTGAAAGCATCACCATTCCCTCCGCGCGGGCATGCTGGCGCTTGTGGTCGACCAGTTTACCGGCGGCCTTGTAGAAAAGCTCCTCGTCGGTCACCAGCCCGGAGGCGAACGGCGTCGCGCAGAGCCGGTTGATGCTGCCGCCAACCGACTGATCCACATCGCGGAATCGGTCACCAGGCTCGTCATCGACTATCAGTTCAAGCATGGCATTGTAGTATTTCCAGGCCGGTTCGCCCAGGTAACTCAACGAGGCCGCCGCCGCCGCCCGCAGTTCCGGATCCGCCTGCTTGTCCTGCAGGATCGCACCGAGCCGGTCGAGCTGCGGCAAGGCCTGTTCCGGCGGGCATTGCCAGCCGAAATACTCGATCGCACTGAGCCGTTCCCGCGGTCTGCCGGTCTCCATCAGGGCCACGATGCGCGGCAGCACGTCACCGCTTCTCTTGCGCAGCGCCCATACCGACGGGATCCGGACCTGAGGGATCGCGTGGTTGAACAACGCCAGCAGTTCATCAACACTCTTGCTCTCGTAATCGGTCTTGCTGCGATTGATGACCTCGGCAGCCTTGTCCCCTTTCGCCCAGATGGAGGGATCGGCATCCCGACCCGTGATGAAAAGCACCTTGCGCGGCAGGCAGTAGGTCAGGAGTGCCACCCCGGCTTGCGACCCTACCCTTTCTTTGCCCCCTTGACGGGAGAAGCTGCCGTCCCAGGCGCGGTACATGGTCTGCAACCAGCGCGATTCCTTGAAGAACTGCTGCGAGACTTCGGGACCGGAGAAGTTGGCGCCAAGCGGCGTCCAGAGCGGATTGAAGAACGTGCTGGCATGGCCCTTTTCCAGGCCGTCATACGAGGTGGCCGACAGTTGCGAGAAAAAGGCGGTACCCATCGCGTTTTCCTTGAGCGCCATGCAGATCGCGGCGGAACCGCTGGTGCCGTTGTTGTTGAAGGTCTTGGTGTTCGGGCCATGCACGCCGTAATTGAAGGCACCCTTGCCGATGAAAGTGGCATAATAGGCATAGGTCCTTTCGATGCCTTGCTTGAGGACCGGGTCGTCGATCCCGCAGCGTTCTGCCATCAGCATGCCCATGAAGCTCGATAAGCTGGACTGGTTCATCTGGGCATAACCGGGAAGCCGGCCATTGCGCGACGGGATGGCCATGCGGTGCCCGTACAACCCGCCCGCATCCTGCCCCCTTGCAAGACTCACGCCATAGATCCGGATGGCCGGCAGCACCGAGGTGTCCTTCGTCAGCAGGTAATATTCGCCCAGCGTGATCAGGTGATAGCCCCAGTACCAGCCTACATAGCCCAGATCCTTTTCACCCGCGAACATCGCGTCGATAGCAGCCTGGTCCGGTTTCGCCCAGTCGGCATCCCGGATCACCTTCGCGACCACATCAATGTACGTCTTCTCCCCGGTCGCCATCAGCCCCAGCAGACCGGTATGCGCGGCACCGTCGAAATCCTTTGAATCAAGGATGGACTGGGCCGCCCGGTTGATGATCGCCTCGCTCTTGGGGCAATCCCAGGGCGCCGTGTCGCTGTAGCTCCCGAGAACGCTCAACGTCAACTCGACTGGTTTGTTACCCTTCAGGATCAGCGTCAGCTTGCCGCCTCCAGCCTGCGTCTCGGCCGCATCGATCGCGACCGCCAGTTCGCGGCGCGGATCCGTTTTGAATGCAGCCGATCCAGCCCCGATGACCTGGTCGCCCTTGACGATCCTGCCGTCAGCGGGCGAGCCTTTCGCCACGGACATGACACTGATACTGTTCCCCGACAAGGTCCCGGTCAGCCCGGTTGGTCCCAGGTGATGGATCTCGGGGTCGGCGGCGGATGACCACAAGCCAGTCATCAATCCAAGCGTGAGGATCGTTATACGGATACTACTGGATGCTTTCATCATGATATCAACTCCTTGGTCCATAACTTCAAGAGACTACAGACTGCAGACTACAGACTGCAGACCATCAGCGCCCGACACCCGACAAGCCCCAGTTGCGGCGCAACGGGGCTCTAACGCCTGCGAGCAACAGAACATATCG
>CAZZBA010000389.1:0-3904 GCA_964652765.1 uncultured Victivallales bacterium
AGTCTTTTGCGGGGGATAGTGGTAGACCTGTCCTTTTCCGCCAGAGCGCGACAGCAGGTGGTGCCGTTCGAGGATTGCCAGGTAATCGAGCAGCGTGCGCGGTGGAATGTCGGGCAGGGCGGTGGCGGCATCGCGTCGCATAAAGGGAATTCCCGTGTGGGCGAGCAGGAAACGGGCCAGGGTGTCGGCCTTGTGTTCGCGTCCGGCGGTTGCCGGAAGCAGGCGCGACAGTCTGGCGACCAACGGCTGCTCCGTTGCGCATGTTACCGATCCGCCAGTGGATATGGATAGGGCGGTGGCGTCCCTGGCTACGCTGTAGCGCGGCGCATGGCACTCGAACTGCCGGGTCACGGCATGGACGAAGGCGGCCTGATCCGGATGACGCTGGGCGCAGACCACGGCGGAATCCACTGCGGTCGCCAGGGCGCGGAAATTGCCCGGCCAGACGCGGGCTGCCGCCAGCGGTATCAGGGGACGGGCGATGTCGTCGGCCACACGTTGCTGGAGAGGCGACATATCCGAGGCGGAGGATGGGGCCGGCGTACGGGGGTGGTCGTGCCGGGGGTGCAGTTCGCGGTTTGCCCATATGTCCATGAGGTCGTGTCTGTCCCTGCACTTGGATATGGCGCGGATGCCGAAGTAGGCGATGGCCGGGGCCAGATCCTCGGGGCGTTCCTCGATTCCGGGGATGAAGACTTGCTTGCCCAGGCGTGCAAGCAGGGCAGGGCGCATCTTATCGGGAGGCCGTTCGGTGGCCGCAATCACGATGACGCCTGTTGTGGGGTAGTCCTGATCATTACCCACGGCGGAGGCGCTGCCGTGTTCGGGGTCAAGTGCTCGCAGGAGCGCGGGTACGACGTCTTCCGGCAGATCCCCGATCTCGTCAAGGAATAGGATTCCGCCTTCCGACTGCCGGAACAGGCCATCGCGGTCGCCGACGGAACTGGTGAAGGCACCCTTGACATGGCCAAACAGCTCGCTGGCGGCCGTCCCGGCTGAGAGCGCCCCGCAGTTGATGGACTTGAACGGGGGTTCTCCCGGCGTCTGGCGGGCGAATTCCTCGTGGAAAAAGCGCGCGGCGTGCTCCTTGCCGACGCCGGAGGGACCGAACAGGACGCATCGGCGACCGTGACGGGCGTAGGTCGCCAGTTCCTTGTAGATCTCCAGCATCCGCTGGCTGCGTAGTATAAATCCGTCTGCCATAGTCGCCTCTCGCGTGGATTGTCATGTGGCCATGTGCGGTAGTTATAGCGGTTATGCCGTATCCGGGTCAACAGCGGGGTTGGATTTTCGTGCTTTTCACGCCGGGCGCAGCAGGCTCGTTCCGCCTTCGCCTTCGGCTATGGCGGACAAGATCGCCTGCTGTTCTGGTTATTGTGCGGGGATCGAACGGGTTCGCGCAATTCTGGCGTGAACGGTTCGGGACCGGATCGCGGAAATGGCGGCATTCGGGCTTTCTTCAGGTCTGGCACGCTTGTTGCGTATGGAATCGGCATGCGCTGGTGTATGGCGCTTGCGAATGGTCGATGGAAGGAAGAGTCAACATGGTCATGAAAGCAGCGATACAGCCGCCCGTGCAGTCCGCCGCCGCCGCAGAGGCCGGTGCCGGCGTTGATCTGGTCGCCACGCTGGAAGGCGAGGCGATCCGGATCGGGTTCAGGCCGTTGCGTCATGATGGGAGTGACGCGCTGCTGGAAGCTGAAGGTGTGCGGTTGCGGCTGGGCGCGATGCCGGATGGTCGTTGCGAGGTGAAAGGCTATATCCCCCGCGAGGCGCAGGTGGCCGAGTTCCTGCTCGAGGACAACGATCCTGCATGGTGGACCGGTATCGAGAACGGGCTGATTGTGCGCTGCTGCACGGTTGGCGACGTACCGTCCGGTGCTGCCGCCTTATGTGCGCTTCGCTCGGTTACGTCGTTGACCGCGCGGAAACCGGACATGGCGTTGCTCCGCCCTCTGGGCCACCGGTCCCAGTTGCCGCCGGTGCCAGCCGCCTGGGCGGATCTCGGACGTTCGCTGCTGGGGCGGACACGTGCACTGGCGGTCCGCGGCGCATCCCTGACAGACATCTGGGCCTGGCTAGTGGCCTTTCTGCCTGCGGATTCATGCTTCATGGTCCGCCCCGAGGCCCTGTTGTCGGAAGTGGACAAGGTGACAAAATTCCTGCGCGAGGAATCGGGTGCGCACAGCGGGGCTTGTCTTGTCGTGAATACGGCCTGCCTGCCGAATGATGCAGCACGCGCCCTGTTGCTCGATGTGCTGGCCGAACTGCATCTGGCCGATTCAGCAGCCGGTGCCCGCGTGCTCTTCCTGTGTCCAGCAGCGAGCTTCCTGCCGTCATCGGTTCCAAGTCTGGAACTACCCGATTTCGCGGCTGCTGCCAGCGGGCGTGGGGACCGCGATAATTCCCTCCGCCGGGTCCTGGAACGCGGTGGGGCATGCAAGGATCGGAATGCAGACGAACTGTTGAAAAGCGCACGGCGCACCGTCGCGTCCGGCCCTGTTCACGGCGCAACCGTCGTCAATACGCTGCCCCCCGGTATTGCGCAGGTGGAACGCATCCGGCATTGGATCGGTTTGCTCTCCGACGGGCTTGCCGATGTCGCGGGCCATGCGGCGATCAAGCAGAAGCTGGTGCGCATGATCGCGCTCTGGATGGCGCAGGGCGATGACGGCCCGCCGTTGATCCTGGCGTTTGCCGGGCCCTCGGGCACCGGGAAGAACATGCTGGCGGAGCGGATTGCAACTGTGTTTGCCAACGAAGGATTCTTTGGTCTCAAGCGTCCGAACTATGTGACCATCAACATGGGGGCGGCGGGCGACAGCAAGCAGTGGTCGCTCACCGGGGTGGGTGCCGGCCATGTCGGGGCGGAGCGCAAGGGACTGCTGGAGGCCGCCTGCGAACATTCCGGATATGTCGTCACCTTTGATGAGATCGACAAGTGCATTGGAGCCGGGGAAGCCGACCCCCAGGGGTTCCTGGTCAGCGTTCTCGAGAATTCCGGGTTCCGCAATGGTCATGGTAATTGGGTGACGCTGGGAAAGGGGCTTGTCATCCTCACGCTCAACTGCGGGCTCGATGCCGCCGGGGAGCAGTTCAAGCCGATCGGGTTTGAGGCGAAATACCAGGCGAAGTCCCGCCAGGCATGGGTGATGGGGCGGTATCGCGATTACTTCGAGAAGCACGTGATCGCCCCCCTGCGCGGCCGGGTACACCAGTCATTCTTCTTCGGGGAACTTGCGGTCGATGAGCTGCACATGCTGGCCGTTCGTGAGCTGGCGCGCAGGCAGGCTGGTGATGCCGCGATGGGATTGGCATGGCCGCAGGATGATCTTGAATCCCTCGCCGACACATTGATCGCGACCGTGGATCCCGCGCAGGGCGCGCGCGGCCTGATGCGGGAAATCGCGCGGGTGCATGACGAGGTTCTGGATGATCTGTTGCAGATTGGCGCGGCAGGCGTGGGGACAGCAGGCTCGTAGCGCCTGCTGTACTGGTGGAAGTACAGCGGGGGCTGTAAACCCGCTGGGTGGGAAAGCACAAACGAAAGGGAACATGACATGAGCAGGACAATACAACAAACGGCGAGGCTTGATGCCGCCACAACCGCCGATGCATCAACATGCACCCTTGAAAGAGGGCCCCGCATGGCTGAGATCGCCACCCTTAACGGGGAGAAGCTGATCGTGACAGGACAGGACATCGTCTTCGATGCCGCCCGTACCCTGTTCCACGAGCACGGTCTCGGCAATGTGATGATAATTGGAGATGCGGGGTCGGGCAAGACCCGGCGCGCGGAAAGCCTGATGCTGGGCGAGAACTACAGCGTATTCCTGGCCGGCACACCGATGGCCGGTATCCAGGTGCGTATCCACATGATCGAGGTTGATCTGATCTCGACCAG
>CAZZBA010000390.1:0-3901 GCA_964652765.1 uncultured Victivallales bacterium
GCTGCACGACGCCCGGTTGAGGGGAGAATGTGCGTTCCCAGAAGAGCTCGGTATCGATGGCGACGCGGCCGTGTGCCCGCGCTCGGAGGCAGAGCGCCTGCAGTTCGTTTTCGGTGGTGATCATGTGGAATCCTTGTGGGGCAGGGGTTAGGGGCGGGGATGGCCGAACAGGTGGGCCATCAGGTCGCCGTTGGCGAGATGGCCAAGGGCTCCGTCCAGGCAGCATACCTCGTCAAAGGTTGCCACCGTGTCTGCCGTCCATCCCGGCCCGGCAATCGACACCGGGACGGGGGTACGCGTGTGTTTGCCAAGCCGGATCGGGACCGGATGGTCCGGCAGGACGACGGTCGTGACGGGCTTGCCTTTGAGGCCGTCCAGCACCCGGCAGACCACGCGCCGGTCGAATTCCTCGATCGTCTTGATCTTCAGGTCGAGATCCTGGGCGTGGGAAACCTCGTCGATCGCCTCGACATGCAGATAGACGAAATCGTGCGCCTCCAGGGCGGCGAGTGCGGCATCGGCCTTGCCCTCGTAATTGGTGTCGATGTAGCCGGTGGCGCCGGGAACGGTAATCACGTCCATGCCGAGACAGCGTCCGAGACCGTTGATAACGTCTACGGCAGAGATTACAGCGGACGTGATGCCGTACTTGTCATGCAGTTTCCTGATAGCCGTCGCATTGCCACCGCTCCAGGGCCAGATCCCGTTGGCGGGGGAACGCTTCTCCGCGCGGGCCAGGCGGTTGACCGGGTGATCCTCCAGGATGGCGGCAGACTCGCGCATGAGCCGGATGAGGGTTTCCGCCGTATGTCCCCCGTGAGCCCCGTTGACGGTCGGAAGGTGCTCGTCGACGCGGTTGCCTTGGTTGTCATCCGGTTTCTCGGCGGTGATCTCGGTCGTGAAGTCCGGGCCGGAGAGCACCAGCAGGTTGCGATAGCTTACCCCCGGGTAGAAACGGATATGCCCGGTTGCCAGCTTGTCGTTGAGGGCGCTGATTAGCGTTACGGCATCCGATTGCGGGATATGCCCGCCCGAGAAATCCGTCAGGATTCCCGCTTCGACGGTCGTCAGGTTCACGCGGAAGGCAATATCGCCGGACTTGAGCGGGATGCCCTGGCTGACCGCCTCAAGGGCACCGCGTCCGCAGTACTCGGTTGCCAGGTCGCAGCCGAGCACGGACATGTTGGCGACATCGCTGCTGGTGGGGAAGGCCTCCGGCAGGGTGAATAGCGTGCCGCTCTGGCCCGCGCGGGCGATGGCGTCCATGCCCGGTGTATGCGCGACCTGCAGAGGGGTGCGCCCGCCGAGGCGCTCTACCGGCTCATCGGCCATTCCGTCGCCAAGAAAAATAATGGTTTTGTTAGGTTTCATTTGATCCGGAGAGTATTGTTCACAAAACGTGTAAAGTCAATTCCGAATTGCCGAAACTCGACCCTGCCAACACGGACATGCAAGTAATAGTCATACCGTAGCAGAGGCGGTTTATTGCGTGTTGTGAATGGATTACGGGCAGTTTCCGTCCCCCCGCATAGGCAGGGTATCGGTGGTTTTCACATGGAATGGTTCGCATTCTTTTCGGTTACGGTTCTGTTGTGATCTGCCAGAACTTCATTGGCAGACCATGCACGGAATCCGTATACGTGTTCATCACTGGTGTCGCCGTGATGTTGCTTTTCAGCACGGAAAAACCAGTCAGCAGATTCGTGGAAGAGTGAAGGGCGTAAAGGTGGTTCGTGACGCTGCTCCATCTCAACACCACATTGCTTCCGCTTGATGCCTCCAGACCGAGAAAGGCGGGTGTCTCGTTCATGTCCGAAATGGTAACGACAAAGACCATTTGTGTGAATAGTAAGTCTTGATCCGTTGACTGGACGCGGATGTTGTAGTTACTCTTGACCTCGTAGTTGAATGAGACCGCCGTCATAAGATCGTTCCCGTTCCAGGAGAACAATGCGTTATCCTCGCTACCCGCTCCGGCGACGAGAGTACAGGTAAAGGTGTCGCCAGCGTCCGGATCGATCGTCAAGAATGTTCCGACCAGGGTTCCGATGGGTTCATTCTCCATCACGGATACGTTGGAGGCAACAATTTCCGTTGGCGCATGATTCACGTTCGGTACAGCCGATTCCAGTGTCAGGGCGGTGAGGGCGTAATCAAGGGTCAGGTTGATCACGTAGGCGTCGTAGTTTGTAAGAGCAGCCGTCGAGCCTAGGTGGTTCGGTGAGGTGTCGTAGGAGAACTCGATCCCGTAATTCCCTGAGACGTCGAAAAAGAGTGGATCGTTCAACGGCTCTTCGCCGTTCAGGAGCGGAACGATTTCGATTGCGCGACCGGCTCCCGCGTTGGCGAGCAAATGCGCGGTGAAAGAGGTCAGGTCAAAGACGGCGCCATCCACCCGCCGGACTATGATCTTGGCGTTATTCGTGCTGGTCGTAACGTACTGGGCCTCGACACCGTCAGGCCATGGTATCCGAACCGCTCGCCCAACAGGGTTGGTAAGCCCAACGTCCCCCGTGAAGAGTTTGTCCCGAGTGTACTCAAACAAGTAGCCTTCGCTGCTAATTATGTCAGAAGTCGTGTTGGTTGCGACGAGTGTAGCGATTTGAGAAGGGTCGAAAAACACGGTGGTCCCTGCGGTAGCTGGATTGGGAAGCAGGCAATCCAAACAAGTAGCCAGCAGGAGTGGCAATGCGTGTGTCCATCTCATGGTACAGTTCCTTTGGATTGATCTCGTCTGCGAACGTCGTGAATCAGGCTTTGGCCCGGCAGGGTCAATGGTTCGGTGGAGGAAATTGTGTTCTCAGCGTTAATCTTGCCTGTCTCGCGATCCGTACGATTAGTGGGGTGGGGGGGGCTCTCCGAAAGGAGGGCTCCCATCCCGATCGGTTCATCTTTACTATAAGGCGTCCATGATCTCCTTAACCTTGTTGTCGTAGTCTTCCTTGGAGATCAGTCCTTGGTTGAACAGTTGTTTCGTCTGCTTTAGGCGCTCTGCGGCACCGGTCTCGGTTGTTTGCTCTTTGATCGCCTTGACCGTGTTATGAAATTGGAAGCGGTAGTTCGCCTCCGGGTCGAACTTCATCTTCCCTTTGTCCACCATGATTTTGACGACGATGTCTTGATTGAAGAAAACGATCGGATCTCCACCGGCAAAGCCTTTGGAGAAGTCACTCTTCTGAAGTTGACCTGGCGGCCCCTTGATCGGGCCATATGACATGTATGTCTTGCCGTCAGGTTGAATGACCCTATATGCGAGAGAGGCGTCTGGGGCGATCTCCGGCACGCTCCAGAAGAAGGTCCAAGAATCGAACCCCGCTGGTGCCTTTGCCGCCGTCCTGAAGGTGACCTCATCCGAAGGCGGAGGTAATGTTCGGGTAATTTCGTAGGTCTTGCGCTGCCCAGAGTCCTGCAAGACGGTTATTGACACAATATCGCCTTCGCCTCCCCCCCCGAGGATGAGATCGAACACATCCTGCACGGCCATCCCTTTTGTGACTTTGCCGTCAATGGAGACTGCCTTGCTCCCCACTGGAAGACGTGCCTTGTCCGCGCCCCAGCCAGGGTAGACCTCTTCAATGATGACCGCACCGCCCTTCAACCCAAATTTCACCCCGATGCCACAGAAATCCTTCCTGTCGTTTCCAGCAAAGGATGTTGCGATGCATGCGAGCATGATAGTGCTACTCAGGGCTGAACTTGTAGGTCTCATTGTTGATTCCTTTATTCTTCTTTTCCAACGTTGCCCTTCTCGGGCGGCGCGGTGGCGACGTACCGAGCAAGGGCGTGGTTGTGTGCCGGGTATGCCCGGCTGTTTGTCGGTGCGCTCCGCGAACGTACCAAATTTCAAATACGCTTCAAGCGTAAACGGAAGGTGGTTGCGAATCAAGGAGTTAGTCCGACC
>CAZZBA010000391.1:0-3892 GCA_964652765.1 uncultured Victivallales bacterium
CCCCTCGCCGAGCCCGGCTTCAAGCGGGCTCGGCGAGGGGTTTTGCAAGAGCCTCCCAGGATGATTGCTATCGCTCTGATTGTTCTCACTGCGTCTCCATAAAGTTCTCAGCGAGCACCACAATTCATAACCAAGCATGAGCGGCCACTGCCGTCAGCGCCGTAGCGACTGCCACGCACACAGAACCGTAGCACCGGCCGACAGGAACAACCATGGACAACCCCGGCAATCGCATGGACATTGTGGACATTATGGGACTGACCCGCTCAGGTATACAGGCTGGCGCGGAAGGCCTTAGGCGAAACGCCCTCTTTCCGCTTGAACAGGCGTGAGAAATAGAATTCATCCTGGAACCCTAGATCCGCCGCAATTTCCTTGACCGATTTGCGGCTCCCGCTGAGCACTGACTTGGCCTGCGAAATCGTCCAGGAAAGCCAATATTGATGGGGCGTAATCCCCGTTTCCCGCTTGAACAGCGTGGCAAAGGTCTTGCGCGCCAAAGCGCGGCTCTTCAGAAACCCCTGGAGGTCAAGCTCGGGCAAGCGCCCATTCTGGATCACGAAAGCGACAAACGCTTCGACCTCGGCGCCGGGCCCGGCGCCTTTAGAGGCGTCCTGGTAGAGATGCAGCGTTTCATTGATGATCATGTAAAGCAGGGCCGTTGGCATGATGCATCGACAACTGGGTGGGAATGGAGGCACCGTTCATCAGCGCTACAAAACGGTCCCGGAACAACGGATTCCTGCGAATCGGGAAGATGGCCACCCCTTGCTCCTCAAACGGCCGGAGCAAGAGTTGCGGCAAGGCTCCGGAAAACAGCACGTAGTAATGCTCAAGCTCCTCGTTCGGCGCGGGGGCAATGAAATGACGCACACCAGGGTAGAATATGACGATGTGGTCATCTTGAAATGTGCAAAGAGGATTGCGCTCATCCCTGAAACAGCCCCTGCCGCGGGTGAAGTAGTGAATGACATACTGCCCGTCCAGGACACGTCCTCCATCGGAAATCAGGGCTTCCTTCCCCCTGCAAGAACCGCACGCCAGGACTTTAATAATCCGGTCGGCATCTGTGCTGAATGTCACAAGACTGTGCAGCTCACGCATGGGTAAAATCCCGCAACGAGTTCATTACTTCATCAATAAAAGGCTTAAAGCCATCACCAGCATGCCAGCCACGAGGCCCAGCAGACTGTCATGGCCTTTGCCGTAGGCCCAGAAGGCCGGAACCTTCCACTGCTTCTCGGCTTGCTTGAAGACGACATCCACCTCAACGTCAGTAAACGCGTTCGTGTAGGCTTTCGCGCTCTCGTAGGAGGCTTCAAAGACATTCCACTGCATGACGTCCGCGCCAAGTGTAACCGTACTCATCAAAAGACCTCCCATCATCATTATTCTCATCGTTTTCAGTAGCTCCCGTATTTTTCGGACCGTCTCGAACATGGCGCCCACGTTCTCCGCGGGCCGAGTCATCCTGTCCAAGCGCCTGACGCAGACCCGTCGCCGTCATTGGGTTGCAGACCACAGTGTGTCTTCAACCGCCGGTCAATCCCTGGATTCGTGTCATAGTTAATCGGCACACGATCTGCCGCATGCGATGCAAACGTTGTCAACACCCGTTCTTTTGATGTCATTTCCGACATAAACTATTCTTCACTTTTCTTTGGGTCTGAAGAAATCTCGCTACTGCGTGCCTCAGCATGCACCTTTTCCCACTCGTCGTGTACGGCAAGGGCCGTCGCCGCGTTGCTGCCGGGGGTTAGTTCAAACTGGGCCATGATCCCCCCGCTGGGATCGTAAAGGTGCTTCGCCGCCTTCCGGACCGCTTGCCTTCCCACTTGTGGATCTTTAGCTGGCAATACATGCTGCCTATCCATCTCGCCCCAGAACGTCATCTTGCCCTTGGCGACTGACGCCAATACTTCCATATCCATCACAAAGAGCTGTGAATTCAAGGCATCAATGCCAATTTCGACAAGATCCGGATAAATTTCCTGGATATAACCATCAGAATGCATGAAAACAGCCTTCCCGTTGGCGTGAGCCAAATCGCAGTAGTCCTTGTACAACGGTTTGAAAAGAGTTCGCCATATAGGCGGCGGGATCAGCAAAGCAGACTGGCTGCCCCAATCATCCATAAAGAAAATGCCGTCGATATCGGTCGAAACCCAGAATTCAATTTCCCGCAGATAAAAATCATGAATGCGCTTGATCACATCATGAAAACCATCTTCCGGGAACATGATATCAACCATCGCCTCTTCTGTTCCCCGTAGAAACTGGTAGCGTTCCCAAGGACGGGGACAACCGCCGCCACGGATAAACAGATGACTTTCCGCACACCCCCGATTCACGATATCACGCGCTTCTTGCCTGTCATCGGGTAACGTTTCCACAGGTGGCTGTACCACCGCTTTCCAATCATTCAGGTCTACCAAAATCGGATTCTTGACCTGGCCATGAATTCCTTCATGCGCATTCTCGAAGATGCATCCCCATTCATCCACATAGGTGCCAACGGTAAATCGCGTCCCCTTTAGCCTGGGCGACGGTTTATAAACAGACGGTGCCCAACCCAGATCATCGGGATAGCGCTCCCGGATCGCTGCCACAGCCTCTGGAAGATGAAGATTCGCCCAGGGCAGCATCCAGGTTTCCCGCGGAATCCACTCGGGACCTTCAAATCGCAGCGTTGCCCACACATTTTCGCGTGATGTCATTGCCATTACGTATCCTCCATTACCGTTTACGCCACTCGAGTTCTAGTCGGCCATTCTCTATACCGAACTATTATTTGTTGGTATTCAGATTTTTGGGGAGTGCGGCTTAGGGTTAATCGACCTTGGGATGCAAAGGCTCGAAAATACCAGCGGCCTTGTTCTTTTGAACGTTGTCCCACGGGAACACGTGGCCGTTCATGGCAACGTAGACACCTGACGGTAGAGACTGAACGAACGCGAGTGCGGCACCAAGATTGAAGAGCCCGTCCGAGCTGCCGAATTTGTAGGGGACCATGGCTCCCGTCAGGACGATGGTTTTATCCAACCCACTACGTCCAAGGGCAGCAGCGGTATCAGTCATGGTATCGGTTCCGTGTGTAACCACGATTCGATCTGCCGCGACCGTCCGGCAGCATTCGACAATGCGCACACGGTCATCAGGAGTCATCTGCAAGCTGTCGACCATCATCAGGTTCTGGATCTCCGTCTTCAGGCCGCTGCGACCCAGACTCAGCATCTCTGGCACATGCGTGTTCTTGAAATACAATTCACCATTCAGCTCGTTGTATTCCTTATCAAAGGTGCCGCCGGTGACGATGATGTGAATGTTCATGTGATTAATCTCCGCTCATCGGTGGTGACATTCATCGCCGGCCCTTACTGCGCTTGCGCGGGGAGTTCTCTCCAAACAGTTGAAACTCCCATATCGTCGGAGCATCCGTAGATTCAGTGATGTTAAGACGGAACACTCTCGCTTTCACAGGTGCAAAATCCAGCTCCAGTTCAGCACCGATGGTTGTGCCTTCTGCGGCATTTTTCCACTCGTCACCGACTTTGTATTGCACTGAAAACTTTCGGGTCCGGTCCCAGCCTTCTTGGATGACAGCAGTAGAAACAGAAACCTCATTGCCTAAATCCACCTCCAGCCAGCCGGAACGTGAGTTGCCAGGGCCTCCCCAGCGAGTTGACGGATTGCCATCAAACGCCATTGCCGGGCCGTATTGTTGAATATTGTTCTCCCATGTTCCGGATGTTTTGGCAGGTCTACCAAGGGCAAGTGATACAACTGGGTGGACTGCTGCTTTGGGATCTTCCAGCAGGCTGGCTTCCTTCAGCATTTTCCCCAGTTCTTCGAGCTGTCTCACGTCGCCCGAGCGCATGCTCCCGGTGTGATC
>CAZZBA010000392.1:0-3884 GCA_964652765.1 uncultured Victivallales bacterium
CGGCTCAGGATTTCTGAGTCGTCAACTGAAACTGTGCCCAGAAGAACCGGCTGGTGGATGCCAAGCTCAACGCCATGCGGGGGACGACCGGAATTGATTGCATCCCGAAAAGTTCGGGGTCCGGTTTGTTCAAGCAGGTTTTTCGTCGGCTCAAGCAGGGCGGCGTTCTGACGATGCTGGCAGACTTACGGCAGCCCGATGGCGGCGTGGATGTCAACTTTCTCGGCGGTCGTGCCAGCGTTGTGCCGGGTATGGGGCTCTTTGCGAAGAAGTGCGGGGTTCCCGTGGCCTCCTCTATCATCACGCGCGAAGGCTGGGTTCGGCATCATCTGAAGGTTTTTCCGGTGGTGCATCCGGATGAGGCGCTTTCCACGGAAAGCGATGTCCAGCGGATGACGCAGATTGTTTTCGATCACTTCGACCGGGCGATACGGGAGCGTCCGGAACAATGGTTCTGGTACAACAAGAACTGGGTGCTGGCACCGGTTCGCCAGTCTGCCCCGGCAGCGGGAGGTGCAGCGTGATGGGCAGGGCGTTTGCGCCGGTTGAACGGCATGTGCTGGTGACGGGCTGCTCGTCGGGCATCGGACGGGCCACGGCCGAGGTGCTGCGTTCGCGCGGCTGGCAGGTGTATCCGACCGCCCGGCGGCTGGAGGATCTTGAGCGGTTGCGCCAGGACGGGTTCCAGCCGGTCAAGTTGGATGTGGCCGATTCGGCTTCGGTAGCGGAGGCGGTCGAGGATGTACTGGAACTGAGTGAGGGGCGGCTTGGCGCGGTGGTCAACAATGCCGGGGTGGCCCAGTTCGGCGCGGTGGAGGATCTGACGCGCGATGCGGTCCGCCGCCAGTTCGAGGTCAACACCTTCGGTGCGCTGGACCTGGCTAATCGCCTGATCCCTCATTTCCGCGGCCAGGGCAGGGGACGCATCGTCAACGTCAGTTCGGTATATGGCCGTGTGACCGCGCCGATGGTCGGCTGCTACTGTGCCTCGAAATACGCGATGGAGGCGTTTTCCGATGCCATGCGAATCGAGCTGCGGGCGGAGGGGATTGCCGTCTCCTTGATCGAGCCGGGTCCGATCTTTTCCGAATTCCGGACCAAATCCGCTGATCATTCGGTCGAGGCCATTGATATGCGTGGCGGGCGGTTCGAGACACGTTACCAGCGGCGCATGGCCAAGGCGAAGGCGGGGCAGCGGAAGGATTTGTTCACGAAGCCGCCGGAGGCGGTGGCGATCAAGATCGCGCATGCGCTGGAGTCAAACCATCCGCGATCCCGTTACTGCGTGACGGTTCCCGCCTATCTCGGCGCGTTCCTGCGCCGGTTCGCGCCCGATTCCCTGCTCGATCTGATGCTGGTGAAAAGCGCCCGCGTCTAGTCGCCACGCACGACCGGTCTTGTGAGTACCGGGCCCCCATGTAGGTTTGACGGTGGGCGGTTGTTCCTGCATGATGCTGCCGGTTCTGTGAATGGGATTGCCGGTGCTGAATGCGTGATGGTGTTTAATGGCGCGAGCGAAGGGTGATGACAAGAAGCGGGTGATGCATGGAGGATAATAGGCCAGTTTGTTATGTGATCGGCGGACCGAATGGTGCGGGCAAGACGACGTTCGCAATGCGTTATCTACCGCGTATTGCGGCATGCACGCGATTCGTCAATGCGGATATGATCGCCCAAGGGCTGTCGCCGCTTGACTCACAGAGCGTGGAACTCGAGGCGGGGCGTATCTTTCTGGCCCGTGTTGATGAACTGACAAAAGGACAACAAGACTTTGCCTTTGAATCCACTCTGTCAGGGAAAGCTTATGTCCGGTTGTTTCGCCGCATTCGCCAGGCAGGGTTCCGAATCTGCTTAATTTATCTATGGATCCCGAGTGTGTCGTTTTCCGCTGCACGCGTGGCCAGTCGCGTTGAGAACGGTGGGCATGATATTCCGGCCGCTGCGATTGCACGACGCTATATCAAGTCATTGGTAAATCTTTTCTCGCTGTATGCACCTCTTGCGGAACGAGTGTTGATCCTCGACAATAGTGGTGAGGATGCCAGTTTGATTGCTGAGATATCAACCGTCGGTTTGCAAATTGCGAACACGAGTATTTACACGAGCATTATAAACACGATCAATGAGGCTACTCATGAAGAATAATTCAAAAGATGATTTTGCGGCGAATGCCGTTCGAGCCCTGCAAGACGCCGTAGCTGATGTTATTGAAGAACACCGTCGTAATAACCGGCAAATCGTTGTGGCCCGTGAAGGAAAGCCTGTACGCATCGATCCATATTCCGTACGAACCGTTCGCGAACAGCCCGCGTCTTATGAGGCTAATGGCACAAAGCGGCGCCAACCATAGCCATGGTTGTGAGTGGTAAGGAGGGATAGAAGCCCGAAAGCGAAATGGCGGAGGGAGAGGGATTCGAACCCCCGAACGCTTGCGCGTCGCCGGTTTTCAAGACCGGTGCAATCAACCACTCTGCCATCCCTCCAAGACGGCTTAAATCAATACTTTATGAACACGCTATGAAATTACCGCTTGACGTTTGCGCCATGTTTGCGCCATAGTAAGGCATAGTCAAGGTTGCAAAGCTGGCGCAAACGAAAGGACAAACAGTTATGACAAACGGCGAATTCATAGATTACGAAGGCTATTCGATACGCACTCAAAAGACAAGCGTAAAGGGGAAAGACTACCAGCGGCTTGTCGTTGACTTTGGCTCTAATGGCAGCGGTAAACGAATCCGCCGGTCATTCTCCACCGAGGCCAAAGCCAAAGCGGGAATCAGGGCGCATATCCAGAAGCAGAAGAAAGACAACTCCACACAGGAAGTGCTCCAGAAGCGTATCGGGGAAAAGGCCGACAAGCTGACCACCGACAACCTGATTGACGCGGCGGCGGCTCTGGGCATTCTGGGCGGCTCTGTAACGCTGGCGACCGCTGCTGAATACTTCATGCAGCACAACCACCCCAAGGGCGGCAAACGAACCGTTGACGACGTTATCAGTGGCTATGTGGCCGAGGCCGAGTCGGACGGTCTACGCTCTGCCAGCATTCAAGACATGAAAAACCGGCTGGGCCGTTTTTCGGCGGCATTCGGCAAGACCCCCATCCATGAGATCGGCAGGGTAAAGGTGCTCGAATGGTCACGAGGCAAACACACAGCCAAGAGAGACGGCGAGGCAATATCGCCCTTGACCCGAAAGCATTACCTGACTGTTATCGGCGGGCTGTTCAACTACGCATTGGAGAACGACCTGATTACAGAGAACCCGCTGGCGAAAAAGTCCACGCGGCGGCGGAAGGCCAGCGGCATGGCTGACGAGATCATGCCCGAGATCATCACGGTTGCGGAAGTAACCGCCGTGATGCTGGCAGCGCAGGAACACGATTCAAGCATGGTGCCCGCGTTGGCAATCGGTTTCTTTGCAGGAGTGCGGACAAGCGAACTACAGCAGCTTGAATGGCAGCACGTCAACCTTGTAGAGAAGCGGCTTACCATATCACCAGCCATTGCAAAGAAACGATCCGTTCGACATATCGACATATCCGACAACCTGGCCGCATGGCTGGCACCCTATGCGCAGAAATCCGGCCTTGTTGCCCCTGACTCGACAGCATGGCGGCACCGGTTCGACAAGGTACGCGATCACGCAGAGATTGACCGCTGGCCGCATAACGCGATGCGGCACTGTTTCGCCACCTACTACCTAGCCAAGACAGACGACGCGAACAAGACCGCGTTACAGCTAGGCCACAGGGACACGAACCTGCTGTTCAAGCATTACAGGGGACTGGCAACCCGTGAGGATGCCGCCGCGTTCTGGGCGATCACTCCGAAAGCCGAGGATGAAGGGGTTATCCAGTACAGGAACCAAAAGGCAAGTTGAAC
>CAZZBA010000393.1:0-3860 GCA_964652765.1 uncultured Victivallales bacterium
CGCGAAAACGACCATGCACAAGACTTCAGAGCGGCCATGACGAATCTCCTAAGGTTGTGATACGGTGGCAAAGGCGGCATTACCTTTACTGTCGGTGGCGATTACCACATTACCGCCGGCAGCGGAACGCTGATAGGTTGCCGCTTCCGAACTCTGCGTCAGGATGCTACCCTTTGAAATATCCTGAACCGACCAGCTTACCGAGCCGGAGGCCTCCTTGACGCTGAATTGCACCACTTCCCCGTTATTGGTCAGTGTCGTTGATGCGGGCGCAACCGCCATCGTCGCCTGCGCGGCCGTCGTGCCGGGACGGTCATCGGCGCCGCTGATCGAATTGCCGTCGAAGTAGGAATCCACGTTGTCGGTATCGGGGCTGTCCTCGCACCCGCAGAAAAACCCGCACGCCGCCACCACACCCGTCATCGCCATCGCCGCCAGTATATGCCGCATAGACCAATCCTCCGTTTAGACAACACCAGTGACACTGGAAAATACAACAAGTCTCATCCCGATGCAAGTAGCCTCTTCAGGACCCCCCAGTAGACAACATGATTGAAAAGCAGACTATACAGGCAAGCCACCACGTCATCGATCACGATTCCCGTGCCTCCCTTGACCCGCTGGAGCTGATTAGCCGGCGCCGGCTTCGCAATATCGAAAAAACGAGAACTCAAGAAGGCCGTCAACAAAACCCAGGGATTCCATGGCAGTCCGATCATGCACAAGGGAAAAGTCATATACTCATCCGCCACGATTCGCCCGTCATCCTTTGTTCCAAAGCGCTGTTCCGCCACGCTGCACACCGGGATCGCTGCCAAACTTAGCCCTACCGCCAGTACCACCTGCCAGGCCACATCGACTTTCCAGTGACCCCAGAACAGCCACACCAAAGGTAAAGCAAGTAGCGTTCCAAATGTACCCGAGGCCACCGGCATCAGCCCCAGCCCGAACCCCGTCGCCAGCAGGACCGCCGCCCGGTCAATCGTGTTCTTGATCCTCACGCTGCACTCCCCCGCTTGAGCCGTTTGAGCTTGCCGGCGTTGGCCACTTTCTGCACTGGTGACATATGATCGACCAGCAGGACGCCGTTGAGGTGGTCAATCTCGTGCTGGATCGCCCGCGACAGCAATCCCGTGGCTTCTACTGCCTGCGCCTTGCCATCCGTATCCAGATAGGTCGCCTTGACCCGCTCCGCCCGGCGGACATTGATGTAGACATCGGGGAAACTGAGGCAACCCTCCTGCCCGACCTGCTCACCCTCGGCCTCCATAATTTGAGGATTGATAAGCACCAATGGCATCCTGACCCCGCAGGTCTGCTCCGCCGGCACATCGATAACGCATACCGCCTCGGTACGCCCGATCTGTTCGGCCGCCAGCCCGACTCCGTTCTCGGCATACATGCTGGCCAGCATATCGCTGGCCAGTTTCCGGACAGCCTCATCCACCACCGCAACGGGCGCTGCTTTCTCCCGTAGAACAGGACTGCCATACTTCACGATCAGATTAACCGCCATGACTCGCTCCTTTTCCAAAAACCATACCCTTCCCCCCCACCAAGCGCAACCAGAAACCGTACTTGCCTCTCGAATTCAATTAACCTAGATTATCTGCAGATGCATGGCGGAAACCTGACCGGAAACGCCGGAAAAATCAAGGAGGAGGTCATGAACAAGCAGACGGCGGTTGTTTGTACGGTAACCCTGATCGCCACTGCCTTGGTGGCGGAAGATGCGCAGCATGGCGGGAATACGTTTGACGCGTTCATCAAGCGCGACCAGGCAGCCTTCGAACAGTTCCGCACCGGCAAACCGGCCGGTGACCGCGCACATGAAACGGTCGCGCTGGCACGCGAGGTCGATCCGCTACGGCAGCGGGCGCAAGCGATCTATGACGAGTACTGCCGTCTGCGTGGTTCTCTCGATGATCCCGATCCGGAAAAGGGGATCAATGCCCGTATCGAAGCACTGCGCAGGAAACTCTATCCGACCAACCGGCCCTGGGTGGACTGCTTGTCGCTCTGGGGAGATCAAGAGTGGAAGGTCGATTGGCCGTTGCTGCAGGATCTGGAAGCCCGGGCCATTCCGATGCGGGAAGACCTGAAGAAACTGGAGACCGCCTGGAGCAACGAGGGCTTTGCCACCCGCATCGGCCGCGGGTTGGACGACTGCTACGGGCGCAAGGCCTGGTACATCTATCACGACAAGGCAGACCAAAGCGTCTTCCCGTCTCCCATCCGCTCAAACCTGGTGGATTACGTATCCTTTCATATAGACTGTGTGTGGCCGACGAATACACCGCCCGCCGTCACAACCGCGGTGCCCAAGCCTGAAGAAGTCGTCCATGACACACCGCCGCCTCCTGTTGCGCCACCGCCGGAAATCCCTGAAATCGAGGAAGAGATCCGCGAGGAGAATATCGAGGTCGTCAAACCGTGGGAGTCCATGACACCGGCGGAACGCCGGCGGGCGCTGATGGAGAACCGGCCCGAGGCCTGGTCCGGCTTCTGCCGCGACGTGTTCGGCACCGATACCAACGGGCAAGCCCTGGCCAAGGCTGTCGTTGCCTGCTCGAATGTCACCGCCGTGACATCCAACATCGCGATCGCCAACCTGCCTCCGCCGGCTCCGGTGGCGACAGGCAAAGTATGGGACACGATGACCCCCGAGGAACGGCATGCGGCCCTGAAGGCGAATGAACCGCTGGCGTGGGATGGATTACGCGATGCCCTGTTGAGCGGGGATGCCAAGCGGATCCACCAGGTGCTCGAGGCGTTATCGCCAAAACCCGTGATCACCGATGTCGCCCGCGCTGTCGCCTACTGGCATGGATACCAGACCGCCCAGATGGAGGCGGCCACCAGTCCGGAACACAGTAATATCGACGTCATCACCGCCGCCTACGTACATCCCGAACTGATGGCGCTCGTGCGTCAGGGATACGCCGACATGCGTGCTGGCAAGCCGCCGCAATACACGCTGCCCGGCGCAGACGCGTTTCAGGCACTACCCTCTGCCCGATAGGGTACGGCACATACGGCATTGCACATTTAGAATAAAAAACGTCTGAAAAAAGTTCTCGCTTTCGGTTTCGTGGAAACGCTAGTGTTTGCGCATGGTCATAGAGTGGTGACCAGAACCGAGCCGACGCATGACGTGTCATAGTGCAGGATTTCGGAGATGTGTAGTATATGGCACGCAGTAGAGAGGGATATCGTTATGGATATCTATGTTGGCAACCTGTCCTACCAGACAGACGATCAGTCGCTTCGTGAACTCTTCGAGAAGTATGGCAGCGTGGCTTCGTCACGCGTCATCACCGACAAGTTCTCGGGCCAGTCCAAGGGTTTCGGTTTCGTCGAGATGCCGAATGCCGAAGAGGCGAACAAAGCCATTAGCGCTTTGAACGAGCAGGAGTTCCAGGGACGCAACCTGCGCGTGAACGAGTCGCAACCCAAACCGCGCACCGAGCGTAGCGGTGGTGGTGGCGGCGGCTTCGGTGGCGGCGGCGGTGGCCGTGATCGTGGCGACCGTGGCGGTGGCGACCGTGGTGGTGACCGTGGCGGCAGCCGCTGGTAATCACGTTACCGGAAGCAATCAACGAGGCGGGCAGCAATGCCCGCCTTTTTTATTGGTCTTTCTCGGTCAGCCGCCCGAAGCGACGCAGCCCGGGGAAAAGGCGGCTCCAGGTGGCGACCACCAGCAGTGTGCCGATGCCACCGGTGACAACCGACATGACCGGTCCGAGGAAATGCGCGGCCAGGCCGGACTCGAAGCCGCCAATCTCGTTGGAGGCCCCGATGAAGATCGAGTTCACCGCCGAGACGCGACCGCGCAGCTCGTTCGGCGTGCGTAACTGCAC
>CAZZBA010000394.1:0-3837 GCA_964652765.1 uncultured Victivallales bacterium
TGAATTTCACGGGAACGGATAGTGTGTTTTACCTCAACATTGATGGCAGTCCGGCTACAGCGGGGACTTGGGGTGCTACTGGTTCGGGCGCTACGAATATTGATGATACGCACTTCACCGGTACGGGGGTAATCGAAAACCTCAATGGCAACTTGACGAGTATCAACCTCGCTTTTTGGGACGGCGGCTCCATCGACATCGTCACCAACGGTAATGCGGCAGGCGCCAGCGCAGCAGGCACGTGGAACACGACCCTTCAGAACTGGGATGTTGGCTTCACGGCGCATGCCGCGTGGTTGAATACAACTAATGCCAAGGCCATCTTCGTCGGAGCAGAGAATGCAGATCGTACTGTCACGGTGAGCGGGGCACACACTATCAAGGAGCTTTCCTTTGAAACCACCGGCACAACTGGCACGCGCTACACGCTGGCCGGAGGAACCTTAAACTTCGGTTCCGGCGGTATGATCCGGACTGCCGACAACCGTTGCAACCAGACCATCACCAGTGCGATCACCGGCAGCCCACAAGTTCGCACTACGGACTATGGGGCCGGCAACCAGTATTATGGCTTGAAATTTGCACCCACTAACGGTACGCAGACCTTGGGTGCCGTTCTGAACCCGGATAACACAGGTAATCAGGACAAGGCAGGCGTCACGCTGGCAGGAACTACCACAGGTAACACGGTGGCTTCCATTGATTATGCCGGCGGCGACAAATATGCCGACACCGTAGTGCAAAGCGGGGAATGGACTGTGAACGGCGGTATAAGAACAGGCACCTTAAAACTTTATGGTGGAAAGCTAATTGTCAGCGGAACCGTGGTGTGTGACTATAATGCGTTTTCGTTTACTAACGGAACCCTTGCGGGAACAGCCATTGTGAATGAGCCGGTTACAGTGCCAGCATCTGGCACATTGGCCCCCGGCAATCCGACCGGCACACTGACTGTTTCGAACAACAATTGTACAATCAATGGCAAGCTTGAAATCAATGTCAATGGAGATCATGTGGGGAGGCTGGCTGTATCCCCAACAAACACGCTGACCATAAGCAGTGCCACGCTTGATGTCAACGTTGCAGCAACTCCGTCCGCTCCCTTGGTGATTGCCACCTACGGCTCAGGGAAACTGGTTGGAAGTGCATTCGCGGTGACGAATAATTTGCCGAATGGCTGGACCATCGATTACGCCGCCACAGCCATCACACTGATTCCCGCGCCGTCCGGTACCATGATCATCATCAAGTAAGCGCCATGAACTGTAGCCGCGCCACGGAGGGGCGCGCTGCACGGGAACGTCGGCCTGCGTCCGACGGCTACAGGGGCGGGGCGGCGTTGATAGCGGGTTCGGATAAGGACATCCCGTCAATGCTTCTGGCGATCCTGCTTCCGGTAGCGTTGCGGGGTGACGCCGAAGTGTTTACGGAACTGGAAATTGAAATACTGTGGCGTGCGGAAACCGACTCGGGCCGCGATATCGACGGAAGACATCTGGCTTGTGGCCAGCAAATCGCAGGCCTTCGCGAGGCGTTCCCGAAGGACCTCCCGCATGATGGTTCTGCCGATCACTTTCTTGAAGTGCCGGTCAAGGCTCCGGCGCGGAATACCGGAGAAGGCTGCTACATCGTCGGGGCCGATGTTCTCCTTGTAATGGTCCCAGATGTAGCGCAGGGCGCGCGCCACACGGGCGTCCTCGATGGCGGTTATATCGGTGCTGCGCCGAGTGACGATCCCCTTCGGCGGTACGCGGATGATCGTGCCGGCGGGAATCGCTTCGCCCTCCATCATGCGTTGCAGCAGCAGACCGGCTTCAAATCCGTGTTGTTCAAGATTCGGATTCACGCTTGAAAGCGGGACCGGATTACTTTGACAGGCGATGGGATCATTGCTGTATCCCAGAATGGCGGCCTGCTCCGGAACGGCCAGTCCCTCCTCCATGCACCAGCGGCACAGTCGGACCGCCAGCCTGTCGTTCTCGCAGAAGATGCCCAGGGGGGTGCTGAGCGCGCGGAGTTGTGTCCTGACCGTGTCACGCACGGCGTCCATATTCCCATCGGACAGATTCATCCCCTGTATGGTCTGGCACTGCCCGCCAGCCTTTTCGATCCGCTCCTTGAAAACTTTCAGGCTCAGTGTCCATTCATCGGTCAGGTAGGCGGCCAGGGCAAAGTTTCGGAAACCGCGATCGAGGAAGTATTCAGCAGCCTGCAGGCCCACAGCCTGCCAATCGACGTCCACGCCGCGTACAGTCGCCTTGTCCTTGCCGGCGGTAAGTTGGACACTGCATGGGACATCCTCGACGAGGTTCTTTAGCTTCTGATGCTCAAGCAGGGCCGGTTGATAGATCAGTCCATCGATCTTCAGCTTGCTCGGGACTTCCCAATACCACGAGCAGAGGTCGATCAGTTCCACGTTCTCCTGCTCGGCCCACCGCATGATGCCTTCAGCAACCGCCATGGTCGCATCTGCCGGCCGGCCTCCTGTGCTGTTAACTGCAATGGCAACCTTTTTTCTCATTTTTCTCTCTGTGTTTTCTCTTTATTCCGGTATACGTCATCCATCATCTGGCACGGCATAGTAACTTTCATGGCTTGATTTTGCAATAGTCATTTTGATGTGGATGCGGTATCTTCTCCGGCAACGTAGTCATTTATACACCCGCAGAAGCGAGAGGAACCGAACATGCCAGCCGTTATTTTCTTGGTTACGAACGCTGGAACGGGAAGGACGTCGCATGGAACTTGAATACAAACCGGATTTTGAAGTTGTGCGTGATCGCTGGGCGGCCTTCTGGCGTGGCGAGAGCCCGCGGCCGCTCCTGCATGCGGTTCCGCCGAAACGCGGGGTTAATCCCATTTCGCGACCGCGTCCATACGATTGCGCTTTTGGCGATCTGGATCCGCTGATTGACCAGGTCCTGGGATGGGCCGCCACTCATGATTTTCTCGCCGACGCCATACCGTCGTTCCTGATTACCTTCGCTCCGGATCATTTCGCGGCCCTGCTCGGGGCGGAGATCAAGCGTAGCGAGGAAGGGAAGACCAACTGGGTCGAACCCTGTCTTTCCAGTCTGGATGATGTCGAAATCGCCTTCCGGCGTGATGGTCATTGGTGGAAGCGGACCGTTGAATGCATCGAGCGGTTCCGCGCCCGTTGCGACGGCAAGGTGATAATCACGGGGACGCATCTGCAGGGTGGTCTGGATTGCCTGGTGGCGCTATACGGTACGCAGAATCTGCTGATGGATATGGCGGTTGAACCTGATTCGGTGGTGCGAGCCCTCTGGCAGGTTGACCAGGCGCTGGCCGAGGTTCGTACCGCCCTTGCTGATGTTCTTGATGTCGCTACCTGGGGTAGCCTGAACCGTTTCGGCATGTATAGTGCGGGGGTCATCGACGTGCCGCAGTGCGATGTCTCCTGCATGATCAGTCCGGAGATGTTCGATGCATTCGAGCGTCCCTCGCTGGTCAGGGAAATCGGAAGCACGGCGGCCAGCATCTATCACCTTGATGGGCCCGACGCCTTGCAGCATACCGAAAGCCTGTGCAGCATCGAAAACCTGGACATGATCCAGTGGATGCCTGGCGAGGGATACTATGATAAGGACTGGAGCGAGCTGAATGCCCGGATCGATGCGTTGGGCAAGGGGCAGATCTTCCAGGACTATTACAAGTTCAAGGCTGCCGACATCCAGCGCATCTGGGACACGTTCCGGTCCCGCAAGCTATTCTTCCACACCAATTCGGAACAGCTTCTGCAGCTTCCATGGGCATAGATTAAAGAATATGACTATCGGGTTGAGTAAGGTGACGTCCATATGTAGTGGTCTATGA
>CAZZBA010000395.1:0-3813 GCA_964652765.1 uncultured Victivallales bacterium
CCGACAAGGCGTTTAGTAAGGCATGGGAGCTTTACTTCAGTTGCTGCGAGGCGGGATTTGCGGAACGCGACATCGGCGTCGCACAGTACGTGTTTGCGAAACCCAAGGCGCGGCCGCTGTTGAAATTCGAGGGATAGCCTTTTTACGGCTTCCCGGTGGTGCAGATGATGGGGGGCGTTTTGAAAAAGGAATTTGATCGATTTTGCGGTGGGCGCAATGCCCGGTTACTGGTATGCAGCCTGATCTATCAGGCCGTCTGGTTTGCCGCTGTATACTCGGCCAGTCGGTCTTCGCTAATGCTGCTTGGACCTGCGGTTCTGTTCATCGGCTTGGCATTGCAACTGGTGCTGTGGTGGTCGCTTTTCAAACGTGCCATGGTGATGCTGGTCGCCGCCTCGCTTGTGGGTGTGATGATCGATGGGACGCTGACCCTCGCCGGTGTATTGGTGCCTTATCGTCAAGTCCTGCCCTATCCCTTGCCGCCCCTGTGGTTGCTGACGCTGTGGGCTGGCTTCGGCGTCTACATGGCGACGGGTCTGGAACTGATGTACGGCAGGCCGCGTGTGGCAGCGGTAGCAGGCTTGGTCTGCGGGCCGCTGGCCTACCGTGGCGGCGTGCCATTCGGTGCGCTGGAACTGGGTGCAAACGCATGGTTGTCGCTGGCCATCATCGGAGCCGTATGGGCGATTGCATTTCCTTTGCTGCTCGCCTTGGCTGCCCGGTTGGCTAATGGAGGGCGAACCTCCGGTGAACCGCGCGTTCCGCGTGTCGCCCTCATGCTTCTTTTTCTGGGAGTGCTGTTCCCGGCCACGGATGCACTGGCGCTCGAAGGTGATGCCAGCCTGTTCGCGCCGGTGCAGAAACTGCACGATGTGGAACTCGTCCGGCAGGGGGTGGGGCGTCTGCGCCGCTGGATGATCAAGGGCTGCGACATCGCCTTGTATACTCCGCCGGGGACTACGCGCCAGTCGCTGTTCGATGGCAGGGCGAAGGCACTTGAGTTCGTTTACTACGTCCGCATCGCTGGCGAACAGTTTGCCCTTGCCTCCGATGAAACCTTGAAGGAAGAACTTTCCAGCGAAACCTATTCCCGCTTCAAACCGCAAATTGATGAGATGGGCAGCTATTTCGCGGCTGTCGAGCCGGGCGACCGCTATCTGCTCTATTTTGTGCCCGGCCAAGGCACCGCTCTCGATCTCAATGGAAAACGGCGGGGACTGATACCGGGCGACGAATTCGCGGACGTCTACTTCCGGATCTGGCTTGGCGGGAAACCGCTCGACAAGGCCCTCTACAAGGGCATGACAGGAAAAATGAGGTAAAGTGGCGGGAGCATCTTGCTCCCGATGGGCGAGCTGGGAAGATCCCCCCACTATCCACCCCGCCCGCAGCGTTGTAAGCCGGTGAAGCGTAAGACTACGAAGAGAGTGAGGTTGATATGGGTAAGAATGCGAAGCATTCGATGCAGGGGCGGCGGATCTGGATTACGGGCGCGTCTTCCGGTATTGGCAGCGCGCTGGCGATTGAGCTGGCGCGAGCCGGCGCACGACTGGTGATCTCCGGGCGCGACCGGGGTCGGTTGCAGGCCGTGGCGGACGCGTGCAAGCCAGCCGAGGTGATGCTGGCTCCGTTGGATGTTGCAAGCCGCGAGGCGAATCTGGCGGTGGGCGAACAGATCCGTGCCAGGTTCGGGGCCCTCGACACGGTGGTATTCAACGCGGGTATCTGCGAGTACGTGGATCTACCCGTGTTTGATGCGGGGATGATCAAGCGGGTGATGGACATCAACTTCATGGGTTTTGTCTATGGCGTCGAGACGGCGTTGCCGCTGCTTCGCGATGGTAATTTGCCGCATCTGGTGGGAATGAGCAGTACCGTGGCCTACACGGGGCTGCCGCGGGCCGAGGCGTACGGGGCGTCGAAGGCGGCCATCCGCTATTTTCTCCAGGCGTTGCGGATTGACCTGCTGCCCCAGCGGATCGATGTCTCGATCATCTGCCCGGGTTTTGTCAAGACCCCGTTGACGGATCTGAACGATTTCCCCATGCCGATGCAGATCAGCGCTGAGGCAGCGGCCCGCGCCATTCGCAAGGGTATGGAGCGGCGGTCGCACGAGATCCGGTTCCCGGCACTATTCGCGCTGATGCTGCGGGCGGTGGCGGCGATGCCCAGTCGGTTGCGCACCCGACTGCTGCGCCCGCTGAGCCGGAGTGAAAAGTCGAAATAGGGAAAGTCGAAAGCCAGCCACGCACCGGGTTTGGCAAAAACAGGTTGGTAACTGGAGAAGAATCGAATCGAACATCCAACAACCAACGCCCAACAACCAACGCCCAAGTTGGGGAGTCTTTACTTGGATGTTGGGCGTTGGATGTTGGTTGTTGGGAGTTGAAATAAGGAGATTGGAATATGCTCAAACTATTCGTGACCTGGGGTGGCAGTCTGATGGTGTTCCTGCTGCTGGATATGGCCTGGCTGGGGGTGGTGGCGCGCGATTTCTACCATTCCCGTCTGGCGGGTGTCATCGACATGGCGGTCAACTGGCCGGTGGCCATGCTGTTCTATGCAGTGCATGTGATCGGGGTCATGGTGTTCGTTACCGTTCCGGCGGTGCAAGGCGGGGCGGGTGTTGGCGGTTTGTTGCTGCGCGGGGCGCTTTACGGGCTGTTCACGTATGCGACCTATGATCTCACCAATCTGGCCACCGTGCGCGGCTGGCCGGCCGGGCTGGCAGTGGTCGATATCGCCTGGGGGATGCTGCTGAATGCCGCCGTGGCACTGGCAGGATTCTGGATCCTACGCCGGCTGGGGTGACTTATGCTCCGCACCGGCCTCACCGAGGCCGGCTACAATTGCCCATCAGCAAGACTGCGATTAAATGCCTGCAGGTGGGGTCGGTGACCCCTCTCTGCAAATGGAAGGAGGCTCGCTCGCCAGCAGCCTTGCCCGCCAGCCGGTGGTCAGGCGTGACGGGGGCGGTGACGCGGTGTCGCCCGTCTCGAAACGCACCAGCGCGGTGATGTCGGACTTGGTGAAGACGAGTGCCGGATCGATACCGGCCTTCTGCGCTGCCTTGGCGATCACATGCTGCCGTTCCTGGATCTTCTTCTTGATCTCAGCCCCGAGACGTTCGTTGGCCTCGTCCGCATCCGGGAGTGTTCCCGGAGGAAGCTGATCCGCGACGGCGATAGCGTCGAGTATGGCCTGTCGGTGCCGCTGCAGCGTATTGCGGGCAAGGCCACGGACGCCATCGAGCGCGGCATTGTCGGCTGGCGCATGCTGCGCGATAGCCATCAGGTCAGCGTTCTGCATGATGTGCCCGCGTGGCCGGTCGCGGCGGCGCGCCTGTTCCTCGCGCCATGTCACCAGCGTATACAGCAAGGCCTGCTGCCGGGGACGCAGGCGGCCGGCCTTGAAGCGGGTGTAGACGGCCTCGGGCAGTGCATCGGCATAAATCGCGGGATCGTCGTAAGTCGTCATTTCCTCGGCAAGCGCATCGCCGTTGCCGAGTCCGGTGGCACGGGCACGCAGGGTATCGCACAGCGCGGGCAGGTGACGGATGTCGTCGAGGGCGTATTCAACCTGCTCGTTGCTGAGCGGGCGCTGCAGCCAGTTGCTGCGGGTTTCCGCCTTGGCCAGGTTGACGCCTAGCTGATCGGTCAGCAGGTTGGCCAGAGAGAGCGTGGAGGACAACCCGGCGAGGCCGGCGGCCCGGCGGGTGTCGAACACACGACAGGGGAGGCTGCCGGTGTGGCGGGCGAGGATCTGCAGGTCCTGCACGGCCCCTCGCAGGTCCCAGTCCGGCCGGTACTCATC
>CAZZBA010000396.1:0-3810 GCA_964652765.1 uncultured Victivallales bacterium
TTGCCGCTTTGATAAAAAAAGGCCTGTTCAGGGAAGACCTCTTTTACCGGTTGAACGTCGTCAAGCTGGACCTGCCTCCACTCCGCAAGCGCAAGGAGGATGTTCCCCTGCTTGTCGAGCACTTCGTCGCTCGGTTCAACCGGCGCCAAGGCAAATCGATTGCCGGAGTCGCCATGGACGTCATGGCCTTGCTCATGGCACATGACTATCCCGGCAACGTCCGGGAATTGGAAAACATCGTCGAGCGGGCGTTCGTGCTCTGTGGCGCCGGCAGGATCGAGCGGGTTCATCTGCCGCCCGAACTCACCGGCCAACCGGCGACGGCACCTTCCGCGGCCGGCGACACGATCACCGCACAGACGCGCGCCGCGGAGACGCAGGCGATCCGAAGCGCCCTCGAACGGTGCGGGTTCAACCGGCTTGCCGCCGCGCGTGAACTGGGCCTCCACAAGAGCACGTTTTTTCGTAAGTTGAAATCCCTCGGCATTGAACTCCCCCGCCAGGACGGCCGCTCTCGGCGGTAAGGCTCTGGACACAGTGCCAGCTATTCTCATTTTGGCCGCATGGAGGGCGGATGTCCCCAGCCGCCGCGTGCCTAGGTGCACCAAAACGGCGGTCGAAGACGCCCGCCCTCCAAGAGAGGTGGCCATAATGCGAATTGCTGATACAGTGTGCCCTGATGTTGACCGGGCGGCGGGCTTGCGCTATTTTCTGCTTCTCATCGAACATGAACCGATTTCTGAACAGCGTCTTGTTGGTGCTCTTCATGCTTGGGTGCTTGGTCTGCCCCGCCTTGCACAAGACATCGTGCTCGCATGCAGTGTGCGACGACGAATGCGGTGCCGCGGCCAATCCGACAGCCAGTGCCACGTATTCCGCGTGGTGTCCGCCGAAGACTGACATAGACCATGGCCACTTTGGGAACGACTGGCACGCTGCCCACCCCATTCCGAAGCCGCACGACGCCGACCACTGCATGATATGCCAGATGGTCGGCGCACCGGCCGTAGCCGCCTGCCCGGTTATTCTTTCGCTTTCAATCGGCGCCGTGGCGGCCATGAGTTTGTTGCCGGTGGTCTGCCCGCCGTTACGCCCGGCCCACGCGCTTCCTTTCTCCTGCGGTCCTCCTGTCTGAGCCGTCTTTTCGTCTCTCGACGGTATGGCGCCCTACGCCGGTCGCGTGGGCGCCTTCAAGGCCACTCAAATCATCATCACAGGAGGATTCTCATGAAGTTTCACATCGCGCTCTGCGCTTTGCCGCTCGTCGCGGCATGCTTGACAATCGAATACGCCGCCGCACAGGAACCCGCCCAGACGGCGGGAATTCCAGTCTCTCAGCGGAGTTTCCAGTCGTTCAATCCCGATGTCTCGGCGATTGTGGACATGTTCTATCACCACGACGATTCGGAGGAAGGAATCAGCCATCTTCTCGGGGAAATGGCCGGATTCGGCCACACCCATGGCCATGGCGATGAGGAACACCACCACCATGGCCCGGACGAGGGATTCAACCTCCGCCATCTGGAACTGCAGTTCTCGGCGGACGTGGACCCGTACTTCAAGGGCTCGGCCATCGCCGCGATTGACCTGGACGGCGCCGAAATGGAGACCGCGGAAATCGAAACCACCTGCCTGCCTTGGGGCCTCAAACTCCGCGGCGGCAAGTTCTACAGCCATTTCGGATATATCAACGCCCAGCACGCCCATGAGTGGGACTTCTCCGATCAGCCGCTGATTTACAAGCTCTGCCTCGGCGATCACGGGTTGAACGAGAAGGGTCTGCAGCTTTCGTGGTTGGCGCCCACGCCGTTCTATTTACTGGCCGGTGTGGAGGCCTTTCAGGGCGAGAACGAAAACATGTTCGCCTACCACGGCGAAGAGCCGCTACCAATGCATGACGGCCCGCGCGTGGGCGTCGGCTGGATCAAGGCGGGACCGAATCTGCCCGGCAATCACGCCCTGCAGTTCGGCGCCTTTGGCGCGAGCGGCAAACACCAGGAAGCGCATGACGGCAACGAGGACGGGGCTGAAGATCACTGGCTGGATGGCGACAGCTCATTCTGGGGCGCCGACTTCGTCTACAAGTACAACGCGCCGCATCCCCACGGACAGGGCGACGTCATTGTCCAGGGGGAGTATTTCAGTTGCCGCAAGGACTTGGAACTCGTCGGCCATGACCTCGCCCCGCAACTGGTCGGCAATAGCAAAGTCGGCAACCAGGATGGCTATTATGTTCAAGCCGTCTATGGGTTTCTGCCACGCTGGCGTGCGGGTCTTCGCTGGGAGCAGGTTGGGCTGACAAACGAGTCCGACCTGCCCGATGGAACAAGCGAAAGCTACGGAAGCAGTTACCGGACCGGCCCCATGCTTGATTTCACACCGTCCGAGTTTTCACGCCTTCGTTTGCAAGTCAACCAGGGTTCGTATGAGACCGATGAAGGCAAGGAAGACGTCACGGAAGTTTACGTTCAGTGGATGATATCCCTCGGCGCCCACGGCGCGCACAAGTTCTGATCCCAAGTCAACACAGGAGACCATTCATGAATAAGACACTGGCTGTTATGACCGCGGCGGCGGCTTTTTGCTTCGGAGGCGAAGCAATGGCCGCCCGGCTCAAGATTGTTACGACCACGTCCGACCTTGCCGCCATCGCTCATGCCGTGGCGGGAGATCAGGCACAGGTCCACAGCATCTGTACGGGCAAAGAGGACCCGCACATGCTGACGGCCAAGCCGAGCGTTATTCTCCTGGCCCGCGACGCGGACCTGTGGATTCGCATCGGGCGGGAATTGGAGGTCGGATGGGAGCCGCCCATCCTGGACGGCTCGCGCAACACCCGCATCCGGGTCGGCTCCAAGGGGCATCTGGACGCCTCGGAAAGCGCACTCGTGCTGGACGTGCCACAGACGACGATCACCCGTGCCATGGGCGACGTGCATCCGATGGGCAACCCACACTACTGGCTCGACCCGCTGAACGGGCGGCGCATCGCCGGCGCTATCGCGGACCGGCTGGCCCTGCTCGATCCGGCCAACGCCGCGTTTTATCGCGAGAACGCCGCCGCCTTCCAGAAGACGCTGGACGAGCGGATGTTCGGCGCCGAAGCGCTCAACGGCAAGGATGCCGAAGGTCTTTGGGAAAGCCTCGAACGGGGCGCCCCTATTGCGAAAATCGGTGGCTGGGCGGCGGCGATGGCACCCCTGCGCGGGAAGAAGATCGTGACCTACCACCGGAGCTGGGTCTATTTCGCACACCGCTTCGGTCTCGAAGTCGCGGCCGAACTGGAGCCCAAACCCGGCGTTCCGCCCACGGCGGCGCATCTCGCCTCAGTGGCGGAGACCGTCAAGGCCGGAGAGGTGAAGATCATCCTCCAAGAGCCGTTCTATAGCACCAAGGCGGCCAACCAGATCGCCAGCAAGACCGGGGCACGTGTCGTCGTGGTCGCGAACTCCGTCGGCGGCCAGCCGGAGGCGACGGACTACCTGGCGCTGATGGACTGGATTGTCAGTCGAGTGACGGAAACCAAGTAGCGAGACGCCTCATGCCAGACCGTTCCCTGCCAGTCATTATCCATTGCGAACATGTCCATGTCGCCTACGGCCAGCAGGAGATTTTGCACGACGTGTCACTGGAGATACCGTCGGGTACGCTTTTGCCGTTTGTCGGCCCAAATGGCGCGGGGAAGACCACCTTGCTCCGTGCCATCCTCGGCCTGTTAACGCCCGTACGCGGAACGATCCGCACCCCGTTCGCGACGAAACCGGCCGGCTATGTTCCCCAGCAAAAGGCCATCGACCCCCTGTATCCGGT
>CAZZBA010000397.1:0-3807 GCA_964652765.1 uncultured Victivallales bacterium
GCAGTATTATCCCCCATATTCAACTTTCTTCACCACCGGCACAAGGCCGGTGGGATCGCCCACACTACGCCAGCACCCGCATCAGCGCCGCCTTGTCGGTTGCCGCCAGCAAGGCATCGCGGATCTCGGCACGTCCCAGCAGTTTGCCTACGGACGCCAGGAATCGCAAGTGCGGGCCAACGGTATTCGGGGACGAGACCGTCATGACAAAAATGCGGCTCGGCTGGCCATCCAGCGACTCGAATTCCACACCAGCCGGACTGACCCCGATCACGCTGACCAGCACCGGCACCGATTGGTGCTTGCCGTGCGGCAGCGCAATGCCGTACTGCATCCCGGTCGACATCAGGGCTTCCCGTTCCAGCACGGACGCCAGCACGCCATCCCGGTCGCCAAGCAGTCCGTTGCGGGCCAGTTCATCCACCAGTTCGGTGATCACGGCAACCTTGTCGCGCCCTTTCAGGCACGGACAGAAACAGCTCTTTTGCAAGCTGCCCACAAATGAAAGTTCCGACTCCGTCGCATTCACGGCATCGTCTCCCGCAAGATTCATCCACCGCATGGGTAAAGGAAAAGCAGCGACGATAGGTAATAACCGGCAGCGTCTCAAGACAATAATCGATGCAATCCGCTTGACACAAGGCGGTCTTATTCAACAGTATGTCATCAATGGCAATCGAGAAACCAACACCATTAGGGAAGAGGCACACTATGATTCGCGAGGATATACTGGCTACATTGAAGGAGACCATGGAGACTTCCGCTCCGGTCCCCATGGACTGGGACTCGATCACGGAGGAAACCACCATTGGCGAGCTTGGCTTCGACTCGCTCTCCATCCTGGACCTGATATTCGATGTCCAGCAGGCGTTCGGCATCGAGTTCGAGGCGCAGGAGCTGGTCAACGTCAATACGGTCGGCGAACTGGCTGATTTCCTCGAAGAAGAACTCCAGGCGTGAGCGGCGCGCTCCGGAACATCAGGCACCTTGGCGAGATGGCTCTGGTCTATCCTGCACTGGCCGTGATCGACCGCCTGCCACCCTCCGCCGCCGCAAGGCTCGCCAGCGGTTTCGGTTCACTGGCCTACGCGGCCGATACCGCCCGGCGCAACACCGCCTGCGAGAACATCCGCCGCAGCGGCATCGCGGCCGATGAGACGGAAGTACGCCGCATCGCCAAGGCATCGTTCCAGCATTTCGCCGGCGTCATTGTCGATTCGATCAAGTCCGACCAACTGCTTGCGCACGACCATTGGCGCGACCTGGTGCAAATGGATATCGCCCCTGAATGCATGCGCGTGCTGGAAGCACCTGGAAAAGGACTGATCCTCGCCTCCGGCCACCTTGGAAACTGGGAAATCGCAGCCCAGTTCCTTTCCACCATCAAACCGGTGGTCGGCATCACCCGCCGCATGAACAACCCGTATGCCGACCGCCTGGTGCAAGCCCGCAAGCCGCGCCACCGCTTCCGGCTGACCCCGAAGCACGATCTCGACATGACCCGTTTCCTCAGTGCCATCAAGGAGGGGGAAGCGCTGGCCCTGCTGGTGGACCAGTACGCACCCGTGAAGCGCGGGATGATGATCGATTTTTTCGGCAGGCCCGCCTCGACGCATACGTCCCCTGCCCTGCTGCACCTGATCACACGCGCCCCGCTGTGCTTCGGCACCTGCGTGAAGACGGGGCCTGGGCACTTCCTGTTCAAGGCACCGCCGCCCATCGAGGCGCCCCGCAGCGGCAACCGCCAGACCGATGTGAAAGCCGTGCTGGACCTGCTCACCCGCGAACTGGAGTCCGCGATCCGGCAAAACAGTACCTGTGGGCACATCGCCGCTGGCGCTGATGACCAGGCTATTTTTCCTCGACCACGGCAGCACCGTCCTCGACCACCTCCGCATCATCTTTCGCACCATCCTCCATGGCTGCAGCACGCGCGACCCCCTGCATGCTCTTTGCCATGGCCGTAATGGCCTTGATATCCGTGGCCGGGACCAACATGGCGGAGTTGACCTCGCTGCCCGTGATCCAATCGGCAAAGACGATGCCCTCGCCAGCCGGCAATCCCGCCACGGCCGCGGGCAACGGGGCACCCGCCACCCCGGTTGCCATCTTTGCACCAGAGCGTATGGCATCAAGCAAACCGAAACGGCCAAGTGCAACCGGTGCCGACTCCGGCGAAAGCAGCGTGCGGATACGCGCGGACTCCGACAAGTCCGCGCCATCTGCCATCAGGCGGTCCGAGGCCTGCTCCACCATGGACGTCGATCCGAGACCGAACGTGACCCCCTTCGGCGTGGCCGCATAGTCGTAACCACTGCCGAAAACCTGCATGACCTTGCTGACGGCAGCGAAAGCCTCCTCGTCCATTTCCTGCGCTCCAGCGCCCATCTGCGTGCGCAACGCGGCTTCATCCAGCGAGAAAGTCCAGTGATAGACAGGGCAATCCTTGTACATCCTTTTGCTAGCCTCGCCCATGCGCACCCCGGACTGCAACGTCATGGCCTTCATGGCAGGCAGGTTGGACATGGCCACCATTTTCTCCAGGTACGGGACGGCGGGCATGATACCCATCGCCCCCTGCATCATGAACGACTTTCCATCCGGCGTCATCCCGCCCGAAAAACCCATCGCCGCACCCAGCGACTCGATCGACTCGCGCATCGCGAATGAGAGCTCGTCCGTGTCGATCCCCGCCACCTGCGGCGAGGCCTTGATCATCTTGATGTACAGCGAGACAAGCTGCTGCTTCAACTGATCCGGCAGCGTGTACGACCCCGATGCCATGGCAAACAGCGCCCCGCCCTGCACGAAGGAGAGATACGCGGGATCGACCGGCTTCATCGTCGCCAGGATGCCGGCAAGGGTCGAGCCGCCGACCGGCACCATCTGCGATCGCATCAACAAGCCTTCCGGCTGCACGGCAATGCCGATGTTCAGCGTATTGATCTGCGCCAGCGTACGGGTGTAGAGACCGAAGACCATCTCCATCATGTCCTGCGCCTTCGCGGCATCCGGCCCGCCAGCCGCCATCGCACTGACGCATTGCGTCTTCATTGCATCGAGCATCGGGACCACGGCGGAGGGCGCGATGGCGATGCGGATCACGCCCGGGATCGCGGGCATTGGCGGCAACGCCGGTACCGCCCCGCCCGTGCAGGCATCCAGTTCCGCCGCCGTCCTGGCCAGCAGCAGTCGCGCCCCGCGCACCTGGGCCACACCGCCTTCAAACGTGTAGCGTCCCTCAACCGCAGGTGCCAGCGGCACGCCACTGGCAGCCGTCAGCGACTTCAGGAACATCTCCGCCGTTGTAGCGGGCGTCAGTTCAACCAGACCTGCCGTGCGACCTTCTCCGATATCGAAGACATGCAGCGAGACCGGCTCCGCCATGCTGACCTGGCCACCACCCGGCACCATCATCGTCATCATCATCGGGAACATGCCCAGTTCCGGGGCCTCGAATACCTGGGAGGCCTGCTGGACTTGCATCTGTAGCGCGGAGGGACTCTCCATATACACAGAACAGATCCGCTCCACCGCCTGCACCGGCAGCACCGACAGCACTATCGCCGACAACGACCCCGACCAACCGATACGGTTCCTCATCATACTAGCACCTCCCGTTAGACAAACATTTAGCACGTTCAAATCGCTGGCAACAATGCGCTCCTGCCTGTCGAAAGTCAAGCAGCCATAACAGCGCCCAGCGGCGAAGAATCGCCGGGGGAGCACCGTACACTGACGCGTCCATCTGACGATCCCATCTTGACATCACGCCCGGAAACAGGAAGACTGGGACGCATGGAAGGC
>CAZZBA010000398.1:0-3791 GCA_964652765.1 uncultured Victivallales bacterium
AGCAACGGAAACAGCAGAAAAGGATAGTGTTATGAGCGGTCATAGTAAATGGGCGACCATCAAGCATAAGAAGGGCGCGGCGGATGCCAAGCGCGGGAAGATATTCAGCAAGATAGCCAAGGAAATCATGGTTGCCGCCCAGCAAGGCGGTGGCGATCCCACGGCCAACATCACGTTGCGTTCCCTGATCCAGAAGGGCAAGGGCGTGAATATGCCCAACGACAATATCGAGCGGGCGATCAAGAAGGGTACGGGCGAGCTGGGGGCGACATCCTTCGAGGAAATCGTTTATGAGGGGTATGCCGGCGGTGGCGTTGCCTTGATCGTGAAGGTGCTGACGGATAACCGTAACCGGGCGGCGGCGGAAATCCGCCACATTTTTGGAAAGCATGGGTCCAGCTTCGCCCAGCAGGGCTCGGTCAGCCGTAGTTTCGAGCGCAAGGGCCAGATCCTGGTCGATGCCGCTTCCGTCACCGAGGATCGCTTGATGGAAGTGGCGCTGGAAGCCGGGGCCGATGACATCGTGCTGGACGGTGAGCAGTTCGAGATCCTTGCAGACCCGTCGGCCTTCGCGGATATCTGCGACGCGCTGGAAGCCGCCGGTATCGAGGCCGCCGGCAAGGAAATCACCCTGCTGCCCATGCTGTCCGTGCAGGTGACGGATGCGGCGCTGGCGCGCTCAATCCTCAGGTTCGTGTCGGCGCTGGAGGATAATGACGATGTCCAGAACGTCTACACCAACATGGAGATGACCGACGAGGTCATGGATGCCGTGGGTGAGGATGCGTGACCGGCACGGGCACCAGGATACTCGGGATTGACACCTCGCTACGCTGCACAGGCCTTGGGGTCGTGGATGCGCATGGCAGCGTGATGCGGGCGGTGGAGTTCGGTTGCCTGAAGACGAAACCCGCTTGGCTGCATTCCGCCTGCCTGCTGCATATCGCGCAGGGCATACGCAAGATCATCGGCGAGACGGCCCCGTCCGCTGTGGCGATCGAGGGGGCGTTCTTCTGCAAGAACGTCAAGACGGCCATGGTCCTGGGCGAGGCGCGCGGGGTGGCGATCGCCGTATGCGCGGAGGCCGGACTGCCCGTATTCGAGTATGCGCCGCGGCGCGTCAAGCAGGCGGTGACGGGGGTAGGCAGCGCGGAAAAAGAGCAGGTCATGAAGATGGTCATGCGCCTGCTGGGAATCGGCACGGAGATCCAGCAGGACGCCTCGGATGCCCTGGCCCTGGCGATCTGCCACCTGCAAAGCGCCCGCGGCTTGGCCGGACGGCAGGAGCCGATATAGGGATGCGCAACCATGACTCGGGAAGATATTCTAATACGTGTTGATAAGCTCGCGGCGGCCTTGCAGGAACTCACAAGGCCGCAGCTTGATTTTATCGAAAGTGTTGTCGATCAGTTCCGGCAGCCGTTTGTCAGCATTGAGCGGAATCCCGAATCGGATATCGTTGATGCCTGTCTTTTACGCGATTTCGGCGACGTGTTGCGTATTCATCATTGCTTCTCGAAAGAATCACTGTCCAAGGATCGTTTTGAATATGCCTTTGAGCGTATCCTCAACCAGTGTGGCCGGTGCGCCGTGCTTGCCGCGAAAGGAAATCCTGGTCATGACATCACGATCGACGGTATACCCTGTTCGCTGAAGACACAGGCGGATGCGAATATCAAGGCAGACAAACTGCATATCTCGAAGTACATGGAATTGGGGAAGGGCCACTGGTCGGCCCGGATTAGTGACCTCGAAGGCTTGCGGGATCAATTCTTGGCGCACATGCGCGCATACGAGCGGATCTTCTCGTTGCGTTGCCTATCAAAGGATCCGTCCCGCTGGCATTATGAACTGGTTGAAATTCCCAAGGCCCTGCTTGAGGAGGCCCGCAATGGCAGGTTTTCAATCCGGCGGGAAAGCAAACAGAGTCCGAAACCGGGCTACTGTGATGTGAAGGCACCTCGCGGTGCACTGAAATACCAGCTTTACTTCGATGGCGGGACAGAGCGTAAGTTACAGATCAAGAACCTTCGCAAGGATCTTTGTATCGTACATGCCACATGGATTTTCTCCACGGACCCTGCCAGTGCTACAGAGCAAGCCTTGGGTGTGCCTGGTTGATCCGCTTGAGCGCGATCTGCACATATTCCGGGTTCAATTCGATGCCGACGCACTGGCGTTGATACTCGCGGCATACGACACCGACCGTTCCTGAACCGAAAAATGGGTCGAGAATCAGGCCGCCGTGCCTCGATCCGGCCTGGATGCACAAGCGCACGAGTCCCGGAGGAAAGACCGCGAAGTGTGCCCCGTGAAAGCCATTGGTGTTGATGTTCCATACCGTGCGGCGGTTCTTTGGTCCGCTGCCGTTGGTGGAAGGTTCCTTGATAGACTCGTAATCGTAGAAATACGACTCGGATTTACTCATCAGGAAAATATACTCATGCGCCCGTGTAGGGCGATCCTTGACTGATTCCGGCTGGCAGTTCGGCTTGTTCCATACAATATCCGAACGCAGGAACCAGCCATCGGACTGTAGGGCCAGAGCCAGGCGCCAAGGCACTCCGATCAAATCCTTCGGCTTCAGGCCCTTCGGCGTCGGTGCCCGGTAGCTCATCGCCCGTCCGGCGTTCTTCTTGTCTGGCGCACGCCAGCGGCGGTCGCCGCTGGTATAGGAATCCCCGATGTTGAGCCAGAGCGTGCCGTCCTCGCGCAGTGTGCGCCGCACTTCGCGGAAGATGCCAACGAGGTCGGCAATATAGGCGTCAGGATCGTTTTCCGCGCCAATCTGGCCGTCAATCCCGTAGTCACGAAGGCCCCAGTAGGGCGGGCTTGTGACGCAGCACTGGAAGGTGTTGTCCGGTATTCCGGCTAGTGCCTTGCGAGAGTCTCCCTCGATGATACGAATGTCGTCCTCGTGATAAACCTCCCGCACGCACATTCTCTGTTTTGCGCCATGGTGTTCCGGGTAGACCGTTTCCCTGCCTGTCTCCGGTGATGGTGCCTGATCGATGAACGAGTCCAGTAATTGCAACGCCTGGCGCTGATCCTTCGCGCTAAGCTTTTCAAGAGCCTCCAGCTTTCGCTGTAGGCGGCCGCTCAGCGGGTGTGGCAAAGCTTCACGCGGGCTATTGCCGTTTAGCAGTTCATCGACCGAGACGCTGAGCACTTGTGCAAGCCGCGGCAGGATGGTTGTGGGCGGGTGCTGAGTCTCGCCCTCGTAATAGGCAATCATTCGGCGCGATACGCCGAGCGCGTTTGAAAGTTCGTCCTGCGTGTATCCGGCAGCCTTGCGGAATGTTGCCAGTCGGTTGCCGAAACCGTTGATATCAGTGTTGTTTTTCTTTGTCATGTACGATATTCGTACAATATGGGCGTCATAGAGTCAAGTGTCTTTTAGGAATGATTCGACATTATGCCGTTGCTGCGATAAAAAGCATGATTCGTTTGATTTTTTAGCGGTATGGAGAAACGATGATTACATTCTTAAGAGGGGTGTTGGTTGAGAAGCAGCCAGCAGGTATCGTCCTGGATGTCGGCGGGGTCGGCTATGAGGTGGCAATCCCGCTCAGCAGCTATGATCGGCTGCCATCGACCGGCCAGGAGGTGCGCATCCTGACCGTTGACCATGTGCGCGAGGATGCCCACCTGCTTTTCGGATTCATGACCGAGGCCGAGCGGGCCCTGTATATCCAGCTTATATCCATCACGGGGATCGGCCCTAAATTGGCGTTGAGCGCGTTGAGCGGGCTTTCGGTCCGCGACCTCAAGGCGGCGGTGGTGGAGGGCGT
>CAZZBA010000399.1:0-3787 GCA_964652765.1 uncultured Victivallales bacterium
TGTTCATCTTGCGGACGAACCCCTGACAGTCGTCCCACGAGACATGTTCCACCGGTGCATTCGTGCCGGCGTTCTTGAAGTACGAGGGATTGTTCCCCATCATCACCGCCATCCATTGCGCCTGCGTCACCTCGTATTTTCCGATCCAGAATCCCTGGGTCAGTGTCACCCGGTGCTGCGTCTCGTAGTCGTCGCGGCCGGATTCATCAGGCGGGCTGCCCATGATAAAGCTGCCTGCCGGGCACCAGACCATCTCCAGATTCACCCCGCCGCCCAGGTCAACGGTGTGGGTGTCCCCAGCCTTGTGCGGCGGGGTGGATATGGCCGACACAACCGGTTGAGACGGCGCGGATGACGAGGCGTAATCGTGCGGGGAAGGGTCGCGAAACTCCCGGCAAAGGGTTGGCCAGACACCGGCGATGAAGGCAGCGAGATCGGGTGCCACGCCATGCTCATCAGTCAATATGGAAACCATGCTCCGGACGTGGAACGAGGCGTGAGCGGTACCGGAATGACGGGCGCACGGGGCGAGGAGGCCCGCGCTGGCGCAAAGGATGGAGACGTTGACCTCGCGCTTGAACGCGCCTTTGCAGCAGTCGTTAAGGGCGTTGCGCAACCGTTTGGGGTCGTCCAGTGCCGCGAGGCCCTGGCAAGCCAGCACGCTTGCGGCCGCCGTGCAGAAACCCTGCCAGTCGGGATGCGCCGCATGGTTGACGGACTCGCCGCAGCGGGCCACGGCGGCTGCGACCCAACGGGCTGGGTCCGCCGGTGGGTTGTTTTCATCCTCACTTTTGCAGAAGGGGGCAGTTTCGTTCATTGTGCATCAGACCAAGATTTTGCTGCTTCCCGTACGATTTTGCGGTTGCTGAGAGCGCTGTGGGGTGGCCGCCATGTCCACCTTCAGATAATTACGCCTTCAGACACCCCGAAGCCGATCTTCGCCCCCTGGCGGAGCGGGATCGCACGGCCGGGCTCGATGTCGATCAGTGATCCATCCTGAGCCGTGACCACCCACTTGTCCTTGCCGAGGTTGCGAAGGCCCCAGACATCGGGATTGCCGGGGTTCTGCGTCATCTCGGCAAGCGCGGTGCTGAAGTCGCAGAACCCCGCAGCGCCGTTGCGGAAATGATGGGTGTAAAGCCGGGAGTCGGCATTCAGGACGACGGTGTCGCTTCCGACGCGGAGCAGCCACGGACGGTGCAGGGGCTTCTTGCAGCGCCAGCAAGCGGGCGGTACGGTGGCGTCGGCAGCGTCCCCTTCAAAGAAGTTGGTCGTCTGGCAGGCGCAGCGGAATATGCGGTTGCGGAGGTCGCTCAGCGCGCCAAGCCATTCCAGCTCGGTCACGCGGGATCCGGGGGCGGAGAGGCCGCGGGTAAAGGCGCTGGTGAAGACATCCTTGAGCTTGGCCGGGTAGAGCCGCCAGTAGGTCAGGGCCATGCCGCCGGTCTCGCCGGTGGGATCCTCGCGCAACTCGACGGCCTCGTTCGCTCGCGATGCAGGGTCAAAGATGAACTGCGGCCCCTCGCCGAAGAGCCGGGTCCGCGCCGCGGCGTCCCAGCATTTGATGGAGAGGACGCGGCGTCCCATGAGGGGATGGCCGACATGAAGCAGGTAGAACAGAAGAACGGCGAGCGAGTGAAGGTCGGTCTTGATGTTGGGCTTGGCCTTGCCGAGGACGAGTTCAGGAGCCATGAAATCGGGCGTGCCGAGGATGCCGGTATAGGCGGCGTCGCTGGCGCCGATGTTGTCATTGTCGCAGACCAGAACGCCGCCCGTCGCGGGGTCGAAAAAAGCGTTCCCGAAACTGATGTCACGGTAGCATAAGCCCTTGGTATGGAGTTGGCGGAAGGCCTTCACCAGGTTGATCGCGGCATCGATCAGCGCAAGAAAGCTCGGGTTGATCCGGCCGGCCATCAGGGCCTCGATGCTCTTGAAGTTGGCAGGGCGCAGCGGCATTAGGTAGCCGAAACCGGGGGTGCCCTTGCGATCAACCAGTTCGAGCGGCCAGAGGAAATCCGGGCCGGGCGAGCCGATCCGAAGCAGTTCCTGAAGGATCACCCGCTGCCGCTGGGTGGCGCTCGCCGCGTGGTACCATTTCATGGCGTAATCATGGCCGTTCCACCGCACACGGTAGACCTCGCCCTGGCCGCCACCGCCCAGGTGCGAAACAATTTCGCACGAGCCGCATCCGGAAATCGAAACCTTATCACCGATCGCAAGCATGCCTATCACAACACGTGGCTCCTTCCCGGTAGATGATCCCCAGGGTCACATCGTCACCGCTGCCGCCTTCGGACGTTTCCTTGAGCCAAACCCCGAGTTGCCGACGGAGATCAGCAGGGGGCGTCTTCCGAGCCAAGAGGGCCAGATCAGGGGCGGACTGGAGAAACCCGGCGCGATTGGCAAACGAGTTGGAGTAGCCGTCTGTTGAAAGCAGGATCAGGGACGGCCAATCGGCACGGCTTGAAAAATGGAGATAGCGGAAACGGCAGAGCGCGGCAGCCTTGTCCTGGCAGAGGGAGTGCGTCTCGTTGGCGATCAGCGAGGAATCGGGTTCGATGGGTTCGCGACTGACCGGGGGGCATCCGCTGGCAACCACTATATCCCCGTCGCCGATTTGCAGGAAGAAGGCGTAGTCACGTTCAACGGCCGCCAACAGGAGGGTTGCGCCGTAAGCGGTATACGGGTTTTCCGGATTGACGACCGCAAGTTCGGGCTGAGTGAAGGGAGATGCAAGGATATCCTGTTCGACGGCGCTGCGCCAACATCGGACCAAGCGGGATGGCAGCCGTTGCTCGATCTCCTTCTTCCATGAGGGTGGCGGCACACCTTTGAGCCCTTTGCGAAGGAAGACACTGGTCTCGGCGAGCGCGGTTTGCACAGCGATAGCCGCGCCCCTGGCGCTGCGGAAACAGCGCGGGCTCCCGTGGCCGTCTGATACTGCGAGAAGCGCGGGGCACTTGGTGCTGACCCAAGGGTGGGGGCATGCTGCAGACGGCGGCGGCAGTGGTGGGAATGATGCCACCGCGTCCTGATTGGGCAAACCGGAACGTTCATGGGCTGCGCCGCGGACAGATTCGGCGACGATGTGCCATTTGCCTGAAGCACCCATAGGGAAGCGCGCCCTAGAAAACAGAGTTCGGATCGATGGACTGAGCATTGGCAGGTGTCGGCGGCGGGGTGGGAAGCGCAACGTTGGCGGTGCCGCTGGAGGTCAACTTGCTGCTCGGATTGGAGGCTGCTTTGAGTGGAACGGTCGAAGCCCAGCGTATCATGGAGACGAGGTCCTGCACGTTTTGCGCCTGAAGCGGCTTTATTTCAGGGTTGTCGATGAACTTCTGTAAAACACCCAAGTCAGCGTCGTCACCAATGGCGATCGCGATTCGGACCGCCTTTACGCCCCAAGGTTGGGCTTTAAGTGCGGCAAGCCCACTCTCAATGTCGTCTGTAGGTTGCCCATCCGAAATCAGGACCAGGACCGGCGGTAGTCCCCTTTCCGGCATGTTTGTAACTTGCAGTGCTTCCGCCACTTTGGTGAGAGCGGCGCCCATCGGGGTCATGCCGTCCGCCTCCAGATCCGACCAGTTGAACCCATGGACCTCGGTCGGTTGCGAGACGTGCCACTGCACGCCTTTTGAGAACGTCAGTACGCGAACCAGCACCTCGGCATTCGGATTCTGGTCAGCAGTATCCCGCATGGGCGGGATTGCCTCCCGGATGGCATTATTCAACGAATCTATCTTCTTGCCGCACATAGACCCACTACAGTCAACGATCCAGATAAACT
>CAZZBA010000400.1:0-3753 GCA_964652765.1 uncultured Victivallales bacterium
CCTATGCCACTCGGATCCATTCAATCATACGCTGCAGGACGGCAATTCCCCCTAGCAGGAGAAACGCGAAATACAACACGGTCAAGACGAGGGATGCATACCCGAGGAGGACGGACCGGCCATCCCGCTGGAGCATCCCGACGGCCAGCAAAAGAATCGCCAACCCCGGCAGGGTATTGGAGAACGGGATCAACCCGAAGGGAGCCATCAGCAGCAGCGCCCCTGCGATCAGGGACAGTCCGTTGATCCTCGCCATCCCGACCCCGTGTGTCAGGCCGGGAATCGAAGGGCGGCTGATCCGGCCCATACGGTGGATCCAGACGGACCCCTTCTCCAACGCGATGCACAGTTTTCCGGCCGGGAATTTCTTCTGCATCAGCCGATCCGGTAGCCAGGGCGGGCGATGGGTCATGATCCCGGCGCCAATCAGTACGATGACCAGCCCGAACACGGTGCTGACACCCGGTATGGACACAGGCACCATGAAGGGCAGCGTAAGGAATATGCAGAAAACCAACATCCCCTCGATGCCGATGAGGTCGAGGATCTCCCGCAACGTCACCATGTCCCCCGAAAGGTTCTTGATAACATACTCGACGCTCTCAGCCAGTGTCTTCTCTTTTTTCTCGCTCCCTGCTTCCATGGAACTCCTTGTTGGGAAATTGGTGACGGGGCCGGACAAGCCACATCCGGACAACCCAGTGCTCCCGACTTATATAGCATACCCTGATAAAATGGAATTAAATAATTTGTTCATGCCCCCCGCGATCGCGGGCTTACCATCCACAATTGCATTCCGGCGGCGGGATTGATATAAAACCCTGCATGAGTTTTACTGGCGACATAACCCTTAAAGCCAAGCGGTGGACCTTCCTCCTGCTGGCTGTGCTCTGTAGCGGCGCATTTCCGCTCCGCGCCGCCACCGAGGTACGGATCGAGACCGCTGCCGAACCGGAGGATCTCTACCTGGGCGAAGCCGTCACCCTGAACATGCAGGTATCTAATTTCACCGATGGCATGGAGCCGGACTTGTCGGGGATCCCCGGTGCCGTCACCTTTATCGGCCAGCGGGACGAAAGCCGGCAAAGCATCACGATCATCAACGGCAGACACCAGGTCACCGGCTTCAGCGGCCGGCTTTTCCAGTATCGAGTCATTCCCGCCGCCGACGGCGCGCAACGCCTCGGGCCGATCCGCGTGACCGTCGGCGGCACTGTCGTCGCCTCCACGCCGGGCCCCGCCGTCAACGTCCGTCCCGTGCCACAGCAGGACACCGTGCTGCTCCTTCTCGAAAGCACGAAGCCGCAGGTCATCATCGACGAGTCGTTCGCCGTCACTCTGCGCATCCTGGTGCGCCGCCTGAAACCGCCTTACGCCGACGCCAGCCCGCTGCCGGAACAGGCTCCGCCGTTCCTGAGCATCCCGTATCTCGACCAGGACAAGGATGTCGGGCTCGAAAGCGAGGATATCCGCCAGCGGCTGAACAGCATGCTGACCAGCGCCGGTGCCGCATTCCGGATCAACAACTTCACCCTCGATGGCGGCGATCCGTTCGGCGGCATCCTGGGCGGCGGACGGCAGGCACGTTTCCGGATCGATCAGCAGGAGGTGATACACAACGGTAATCCCTACTACGAATACCGTTTCCCCTTGCAGGTTATCCCCCGCCGCGAAGGCACGTTCACCTTCGGCCCGTCCGTCTTCAAGGGCCCCGTCTTTGTCAGCGTCACCCCCGCTGGCGAGGGTCAGGCCGAAACCATCTACGCGATTGCCGAACCGATCACCGTGCGCGCCATTCCGCCACCGCTGGAGAACCGTCCGGAATCCTATATCGGCGCCATCGGCAGCAACCTGACCGTCCGCGCGTCGCTCGACGCCCAGACCTGCTACATCGGCGATCCGCTCACGCTCACGCTGGAGATCCGCGGTGACGGACGGCTCGACACGATCACCGCCCCGCGCCTGGGCACGCAGCCCGCGTTGCAGCGCGATTTCCGGATCTACGAGGATACCGTGCAGCGGGAATCCGGCGAGGACTACCGCCGCTACCGCTTTACCGTGCGCCCTTCGCAGGCCGGGACCCTGGAGTTCCATCCGGTGGCGGTCTCCTACTACGACACGGTCGCCGCCGACTACCGCACCGTGTACACCGAACCGCTGCCTGTACGCGTCAATGCCGTCACCGAGGTGCAGCGAGATATGGTCATCGATACCGGCACGCAAAGCATCACCATCCGCGACGCGGACGACAGGCTTTCCCCCGCCCCGGTTGAGATGGAGGAATCGCTGACCGCGGCAACCCCGTTCTTCATACCCCGCCTGCACCTTCCGCTGCTGCTCGCGGGGCCGCTCTGCTATCTGGCCTTGCTCGCACTGCGCCTGCGCCACCGGCTGGCCCCGGCCTTGAGCGCCAACCACCGCCGCCAGCGCGCCGCCGCCCATGCCATCCGGCTGCTCCGGGGCCAACCGGACGCAGCGGATGCGTTAGCGCCGCTGCCGGGCCCCGTCTTGCGAGGCTACCTGGAGACACGGCTCGGACCGCTGTTCAAGGCGGCGACACCCCCCGAGTGCGAGCAACGGCTGCTCGCCACAGGCATCGCGCCCGAGCTGGCCAGCCGCTTTGCCCGCTGCCTTGAGACCTGCTCCCTCGCCGCCTTCGCCCACCCCGCACCAACGGCGGACGAAACCGCCGCCCTGCGGCGCGAGGCGGAATGCCTGGTCGCCGAACTGGACAACGCCCTGAAGAAAAATCAGACCCGTCGCCACGCAGGCAGCCAGGGGGTACGGCTGGCGCTCCTCCTGCTGGCATTGCCGATAGCGGCGATGCGGCCTTGCGACGGCAGTCCCGCCAACCGCACCGGCAGCCCCGGCGCGGATTTCGAGGCGCAGCGGGCCACGACGATCGTGCTGGGCGCCGTGCAACCCGAGGACTTCGCGAAGGCGGCCGAGGCCATGGCCACGCTGGTGGACAACGGGGCGGCCAATGCCACCCTCTTCCACAACCTCGGCACCGCCCTGCTCTTGGCAGGCGACCCCGATGCCGCCCTGGAGGCGCTGGCCCGCGCGGAGCGCTACAGCGGGACGACATGGGGCATACGGCGCAACATGCTGCTGGCCCGCCGGGCCCAGGATCCCGACGCCCCGGGCTCGCTACCCTGGCAGCGCATCCCGCTCTTCTGGCATTACCGCCTGCCCGCCACCACGCGAATGACCATCGCCGCCCTCGCCTTCTCCGCCATCTGGCTGCTGTCCATCGGACGCCGCTCGCGACGGCGCGAGTTCATTCTCCCCTTCCTCTGGATCGCCACCGCCACCTGCCTGCTCTTCGGGGCCAGCGTCCTGGCCTCGTTCCACGGTGAATATGAAGCCGGCCTCAACCACGCACAGCGGCAAACCCCGCTGCAATCCCCGGTGGAGGAAACGCCATGAAACGCATTATCCCCTTTTCCGCCATCCTGGCTCTCCTTGCCCTGCCCTCGCTGGCACAGCTTCCCGAAGCACCGATCGAGGCAAGCATCGAGGTCAGCAACGCATCCCCGTTTGTCAAGGAGACCTTCACCGTCACGCTCACCATCATCACACGCGACATCGATATCAATCAGCAACTCGACCTGACCGACCTGCCTGCCCCGGACCGGGTGGTCATCATTTCCACCTTCGAACCGCAGCCGGTTGAACGCGAGGTCAACGGCCCGAACCGCGTCGAGACCCGCCGCTACCAGGCGCGAGCGCGGGCCTTGCAAGCAGGGGCTA
>CAZZBA010000401.1:0-3744 GCA_964652765.1 uncultured Victivallales bacterium
GGTTGATTTCCTGTGTTCGGGCGAGATCGGGGCGGTGGGTGGCTTGAAGGGTGTGACGACTGCGGACACGCTCTGTGCGGAGAATGATCCGGTGGAACTGTTGCGGATCCGCTTCCCGGAGCCTGTCATGTTCATGGCGGTGGAGCCTAGGACGCGGGCGGACAAGGAAAAGCTTGCTGCCGCGATCCAGTCACTGGCGGACGAGGATCCCACCTGCATCGTGAAGCAGGATCCGGAGACGGGCCAGACCGTGATCAGCGGCATGGGCGAGCTGCACCTGGAGATTTTGAAGGATCGGATGCTGCGCGAGTTCAAGGTGGCGGCGAACACCGGACGCCCGATGGTCGCGTATCAGGAGACGGTGACGCGCAAGGCGGTCCGGGAACACCAGTTTGACCGCGATCTTGGCGGGCAGCGGCACGTGGCGGGGGTGACGGTCAGCGTGTCGCCGCGAGAGCGCGGGGGCGGGAACGAGATTGGCATTGAGGTAAGTACGCGGCTGTTGCCGGAGCCGTTCCGCACGAGCGTCGTAAGCGGACTGCAGGACGGGGCGATGACAGGGGTGCTTTCGCGATATGCGGTGACGGATGTGGATATCCGGGTGACGGATGTCCGATTGGATCAGGAGTTTTCGACCGAGGTGGCATTCCGGACGGCTGCGACAATGGCATTCCGGGAGGCCGTGATGGCGGCGGCACCGGTGATGCTGGAGCCGATCATGGCGCTGGAGATTGTCACGCCGGTTGAATACATGGGAGAGGTGCTCGGGGATGTGAGCAGCCGGCGCGGGAAAGTCAATGACATGATCGCGAAAGGGGATATACAGGCGGTACACGCGACCGTACCGCTGGCGGCGTTGTTTGGGTACTCGACTGCGATACGGTCACTGACTCGCGGGCGGGCTAGTTACACAATGGAGCCGGTGCAGTTCGATATTGTGCCGGAACCGTTGCAAAAAGAGTTATTGAACAGGTGATATAGGCATGGATGGACAGCGCATACGAATTCGATTGCAGGCGTATGATCACAGTGTACTGGATCAGGCGGTAACAGACATTATCGACACAGCGAGAGGTACCGGGGCGCAAGTCGCGGGGCCGACGCCGTTGCCGACCCGGATTGAGCGGTTCACGGTGAATCGCAGCCCGCATGTGAATAAAAAATCGATGGAGCAGTTCGAGATGCGTACGCATAAACGGCTGCTGGACATAATAGAGCCGACGGCAAAGACGGTTGATGAACTGAAGAAGCTCAACTTGCCGGCGGGCGTGGATATAACGATCAAGCTTTGAGTGAAGGTATCATGAACGGACTGATTGGTAAAAAGCTGGGGATGACGCAGATTTATGATGCGGACGGGCACCGTGTGGCGGTAACCGTTATCGCGGCGGGTCCGTGTGTCGTTGTGCAGCGCAAGACGCGGGAGCACGACGGATACGATGCGCTACAGCTCGGTTTCGGGCCGCAGAAGGCGTCGCGGGTCAGCAAGCCGAAAGCAGGTGCGTATGCGAAGGCCGGGGTGGAACCGCAGCGTGTGTTGCGTGAATTCGCCTGCGCCAACGACGATACGACGGCGGTTGGCTCGCAGGTGACGGTTTCGTTGTTCGAGGGGATCAGCCATGTGGATGTGATCGGCACCACCAAGGGGCGCGGGTTCGCGGGTGTGGTCAGGCGTTACCGTATGGGCGGTGGCCGTATGACTCACGGCGGGCATTCGAAGCGTCGTGTCGGTTCGATTGGCCAGTGCTCATATCCGGCGCGTGTGGCGAAAGGGCAGAAGATGCCCGGACACATGGGCAACGTTCGGGTCACGCAGCAGAGCCTGAAGCTCCTGTCCGTGCGTGGCGAGGAGAATCTTCTACTGGTGCAGGGAGCGGTACCGGGGGCCAACGGTTCTCTGGTGATCGTGAAAAAGGCGTTGAAGAAGGCAGGGGCGGCATGAGTATGGTGAAAAAATATAATGCGGCTGGCGATGCCACCGGGGAGATCGCGGTTCCTGCGGGGCTGCTGGAGATGGAGAAGGGTGCCCAGGCCGTGCATGACGCGGTGGTGGCTCTGAATAATGCACGGCGCGCCGGGACGGCCTGCACACTGCAGAAGGGCGAGGTCGCGGGTAGCGGGAAGAAGCCCTGGAAGCAGAAGGGTACTGGCCGGGCGCGTGCCGGCTACCGTCAGTCGACGATCTGGCGTGGTGGCGCGACAACGTTCGGTCCCCGTCCGCGCGACTACGCGGTCAAGGTGAACAAGAAGGTGTCGAAGCTGGCTTTCCGGCGTGCGCTGAGCGAGGCGCTGAGTGCAGGTGCGGTGCGGGTTGTCGAGCCCCTGGCGTTCGAGGGACCCAAGACCAAGGCCTTTGCCGCGCTGCTCAAGGCGCAGGGGATCAGTGGTCCGGTGCTGGTGGTCGTGGATACGGTGGAGCTGGGCCTGTCGCTGTCGGTGCGCAATGTACCGCGGGTGGAGCTGGTTCGTGCGGCCGATGTCAATGTTTATCAATTGCTGCGGTATCCGGTGGTGCTGGCGAACAGCGCAGGCCTGGAACAGCTCATGGCGCGTTTAGCGAAGTAAGGCGGGGTGATGAAGGATTCACGTTCGGTCATCAAAAAGATGCAGGTAACGGAAAAGGGTGCGCTTCTAGGCGAGGCGAACAAGTACCTTTTCGAGGTGGCTTCGGATTCGAACAAGGTGGAGATCAAGCGGGCCGTGGAGTCATTGTTTGACGTGACGGTCACGAAGGTCAACACCATGAATTACGAAGGAAAGAAGAAGCGTCAGCGGACGGCGAAGTTCGGGAAGCGCCCTGACTGGAAGCGGGCGGTGGTGACACTGGCGGCTGACAATAAAATTGATTTGGCATAGTGCGATAGACGTTGCGATAGAGAAGAGGAACCATGGCACTTAAGAAATACAAGCAGACAACGCCGAGCATGCGGTTCACGACCGTTTCGGGGTTCGAGGAGATTACCAAGACCAAGCCGGAGCGATCGCTGGTTCGCTCCACCAAGCAGAACGCAGGGCGCAACTCGTCCGGCCGCATCACGGTCCGCCATCGCGGTGGTGGCCACAAGCGTAAATTGCGCGTGATTGATTTCAAGCGTGACAAGGTGGATATACCGGCGAAGGTGGCGGCGATTGAGTATGATCCCGGGCGTTCGGCCAATATCGCGCTGCTGCATTACGTGGACGGCGAGAAGCGCTATATCCTGGCACCGTCGCGCCTGAAGGTTGGCGAGCAGGTGGTCTCGGGCGAGGCGGCGGAGGCGACGGTTGGAAACGCGTTGCCGCTGGCCAAGATCCCGCTGGGCATGTTCATCCACAATGTCGAGCTTGAGCCAGGGCGGGGTGGCAAGGTTTGCCGCAGCGCGGGCGGAAGTGCGCAGTTGATGTCCCGCGAGGGGCGTTTCGCGCAGATCAAGCTGCCGAGCGGGGAAATCCGCATGATCAACGTGCGCTGCATGGCGACCGTTGGCCAGGTTGGCAATTCCGAGCACGGCGCGGAGAGCATGGGCAAGGCGGGGCGCAAGCGCTGGCGTGGCATTCGCCCGACAGTACGCGGTGTGGCGATGAACCCGGTGGATCATCCGATGGGCGGTGGCGAGGGCCGTACGTCCGGTGGCGGGCATCCGGTTTCGCCGTGGGGGCATTTGGCGAAGGGCGGCAAGACGCGGGGTCGGCGTAAGCCTTCCAGCAAATTCATTGTTAAGCGGAGAAAATAGACTATGGCGCGCTCCATTAAGAAGGGTCCTT
>CAZZBA010000402.1:0-3741 GCA_964652765.1 uncultured Victivallales bacterium
CCGAAGGAGACGTTTGAGCCCGTGCTGCAGGCCATTGCCGAGGCAGGCGGGATTATCGAGGCGGTTGGGGAATTGGAAGAGTAGGGGATGTGTGTGGGGTAGTGAGTGTGTGAGGATAATCGTGATCCGTTCGCGTCGCCGTTCTCGTCAACCGAAAGAGCAAAGGCCCGGTTAACGAGAACGGCGACGAGAACGGTGGACGAGTGAAGCATTCTGGAGGAGGGACGGGTTCCACCCCGTCCGCAGAGTTGTAAGCCAGTTTATGTGAATAAATGAGGGAGATGCAAAAATGACAAACAATAGTATCAATGATGTGACCCCGGATACGCTGATGCAGCGATTCAAGGGGCAGGGTCTCAAGTCGATCATCGTGTTTACCCTGGTCGTGCACGCGGTGGTTCTGACCGCCTCGAGCGTTCCTTATCTGGTGACGAAGGTCTTCGGTGCCGATACGGGAAATATGACCAGGGAAGAGAAAGTCAAGGCGGCCGTTAAAGAGGCCTCGGAGTCGATTCGCAAGATAGCCGCTGGTTATGGACTTAATCCGCAGGATGTCAGCGACCAGTTTTCGGGGGGCGGTTCACGGGTGGCGGCCACCGCCGCCGGAACCGAGCCAGAAACCCCGGAAGCGGAGACGCCGGAAGCCGGAACGCCGACAGCGGTAACGCCTGCAGCCGGGACTTCGAATGCGGTGACGACGCCTGCGGCAGTGACCCCGGCGGCACCGGCACGTCCCCAATCAGCCATCGAGAAGGAACTGGATGTTAAAGCTGAAGGGCCTGCAGTACCGAAGGTTGACGATGATATTTTCTAGAAAACAGGCTTCCTTTTGCGAGGCTGGATCGGCAAATGGTCGAACGTAATGATTGAATGAACGCATGAAACGAACAGTACAGACAGAGCTACCGGAGACGCGGATCGGGGAAATCCCGGTGCAGGCGTCAGTCGGCAAGGCGCGGGTGGTCAGCGTTGCAGCCATATCCCTGCTGGGCCTGGGACTGCTGGCGGCAATGGTCGGACCTCCGCTCCTGATGCGGTTCCTGTCCTCGAACCCCGAGGTCTCGCGCTTATTCGAACAGCGTGGGACGACCATTATACTGCTGGTGTGTTTCCAATTGCTTGGTGCGCTCGGTGCGATCTGTGCGCTATGCGGGGTGGTGAGCCTCCGACGCAGCGCTTTCACATGGAAGCTGCTCCGGTCGGTCCTGTTTGTGGTGTATCCCCTGGTGGCAATCTTTGTGTGGCAGGTCTGGTCGGCAGGCTTCGCTATCCTCGCGGCGGATAGTGGTAAGGGCTTGGATATCGACGGCCAGCCGCAGGATCCGGCCACGATCATCCTGCTCTGGTGGCGGGTATGCCTGCCGGCGCTGGGGACGGCCCTGTTCGTGTTCTGGCTGCATGTCATGCTGCGCAGCCGTTCGGTTTATGACGCGTTCACTGGCCGGGCTGGTGAGCCCATGGACGGCGACCGGATGCTTGAGGATCTGCGGACGCACGGACGCGATCCGCAGCATCGCCGCAGCCTTTACCACAGTGCGCTGACGCATATCCTGATCCTGATCGTCATTCCCTGGCTCATGGAATTCGGCGGCTGTGTGGAAGCCTATCGCGTTCCCAAGGGCAGCGGAGAGCCGGTCGTTGCCATGGTGAAGATGGTCAAGCCCAAGAAGAAAAAGAAGAAGAACCTGAGCCTGCGCCCGAATTCAGCGATCATCTTCGAGGTTCCGGACCTGGACGATACCGAGGTAGACCAGGTCATGGATGAGCAGACGCAGGTCACTTACGTCGCCGCCGCCAATGCCAAAGCCGGCAAGATGGGCAAGGGCGGTGGCACCGAAGGTGGCTGGCCGGCCGGCATGGAAAAATACAAGATACGCTTCATCCGGCTGGATCACGGTGGCGCGGGCTGGGATGACGGCATGGATGACTCCAGTGCGGATATGAATTTCCTGAGGGCCTTCGCGCAGGCGACGGGTTTCAACAAGATCGCCTCGAAGGGGGAAAGCCATTCGATTGCGCTGCTGGCCAAGTATCCGGACGACGGGTTCCCGCCGTTTGTCTACCTGACCGGCAATGCGGGGATGGGGAGCGTGAGACCCAAGGACGCCGAAATCCTGCGGGAATACTGCCTCAAGGGTGGTATGCTGATCGCCGATGCGGGGAGTGCTGTCTTCCACCGTTCGTTCGTGGACTTTATCACGCGTCAGGTTTTTCCTGACAAGCCGCTACTGGATATTGCCGATGACGATATGATCTACCAGTTGCCTTATGGTTTCCCTGACGGGGCCCCGTCGTTCTGGCATCATGGTGGACGGCGCGCACTGGGGATGAAGCATGAAGGCCGCTGGATTGTATTCTATCATCCGGGCGATATGAATGACGCCTGGAAGTCGCAGGGTTACACGGATGTGACCCCGGAGATGCGCCAGAGCGCCATGAACCTGGGTATCAACCTGGTCTACTATTCCTTCAACCAATGGGATGACGCAGTGACGAAAGCGAGAAAATGATGAACCGAACTGAACATCCAACAACCAACGCCCAACAACCAACGCCCAAGTTTGGGAGCATCTCCTTGGATTGTTGGGCGTTGGATGTTGGTTGTTGGGCGTTGATTCAGAAGGTCATGGAGGTTCAGGTTTGAATTTCGCCATTTTTAGTTTTTTTGGATACATTAGCGTTCTGTTATGGCTCGTTTCTATTGCGCTTTTTGGGCTGCATTTCCGGCGGAGGCCGAGACGCTGGTTGTGTCACTACGCGGTGCTGGCTCTCCTGGCGGCGTTCATTCTGGCGAAAATCAATTCGCGGTTTCACGTCGACCGCATCCAGGTGGATCAAAACGAGGCAGTCGCGGCTGCGCACGCCAAGCAGGCCGCGGCCCGGAAGATGGCCGAGGAGGAACGAAGCGGCGACGTGGCGCAAATTCGCTTTGCCGAGGATGACCGCTCCGATTTCATGGATGTGGCGGGGCTGGATGAGGCCGACCGGAAATATGTCGAAAGCATTGATGAAACCGTTACTCCCGAGTGGAAAAAGCAAAAGCAGCAGCGATCGTCCACCCCGGCGGACGATAGCAGTCTGGAGGCACAGCTTGATACCACTGAAAAGCCTGACGGCGTGGATAGCGGCAAGGTGATGCAAGTGGGAGAAGCACCGGTCGTGCTGCCGGAGAAACAGGTGATGCTGGCAAACCGGCTAGACGGGCTCAACTTGCAATTGATCCGCTGGTTGCTTTTGGCCGGGATGGTGGTGGTCGTGGTGGATTACCTGCAGCGGGTCAACCGAGTGGACGAGGCATACCTGCCCCTGCCGCTTCCGAGTTCATTCGTCAACAGCCTCTCCCCCGTACCTGTACTATGCCCCATGCCAAACGTGTCACGCCGGTCACGGGCAGAAGACCTTGCGTGGTTGGTGCGGCGTGGCGATACTTTTGTTTTCCTGACGTCGGATCCGGCAGTGGCGACGACGATCCCGCATCAACTGCCCCGCCTGCCGCGGGGGCGCTGTCCCCTGGACGTTCTGCATGTCGGGATGGATGACACGCTGGTCAGCGACGAGTTCATTTTTGAAACCCTCTGGTATAACCGTGCCGCCGTGGTGATCGAGTCGGCGGAACGTGCCGAGACCCTCTTGCCAGCTTTCTATGAACTGCTGGATCAGCGCCGCCAGACCCGTGCCCGCGTCAGGCAGACGGTGCATATCGTCTGGGACCTCGATGTCCCGCTGGCCGATATGCTCCAT
>CAZZBA010000403.1:0-3731 GCA_964652765.1 uncultured Victivallales bacterium
ACCAGCGCGACGAGCAGAGGTCCGCCCGCCAGGCCGAGCCGCAGCGGGGTCGGGACACCCGGGATGGGCAGCGGGACGGAACCGACGACCAGGCCCAGGACGATACCCACGAAGATCGGCGCAATTCCGGCATGACTGGGCGGATTCCCCTTGGTTCCGCTTGCGTCGGTGGTAGTGCGGTTGGCGATAGGCGGCGGGGCGGCTTCCTGCACGAAGGGTTCAAAAGGCTTCTGTTCATCTGCGAGGTTGATGCGGAAGAGGTGGCGGGAGAGGATCATCGAGAGGATGATCCCGAGGATGCCGAACGGGTAGGTAATGGCATAGGCCAGGGCGGGGAGTTCCTGGATATCGGCCTGGCCGGGGAACAACTCCCCCAGCGCCTGCTGGGCGGCGGCCAGGCCGGGCGTATTGGTGACGGCTCCGGACATGATGCCGGCAATCGCGGCGATGTGCAGATCGGTCGCCAGCCAGATGCCGGCGGCGCAGGCGAACCCCAGCAGGACCAGGGCGGTTGCGAGCAGGTTCAGGCGCAGTCCATGCCGACGGAAGGAGGCGAAGAACACCGGGCCGATCTCGATGCCGATGGTGTACACAAAGAGGATCAGGCCGAGTTCGCGGACAAAATGGAGGACCTCGCCGCTGGCGGTGCCGAGATGGAAATGTCCGAAAAGCAGTCCGGCGAACATCACGCCACCGACACCGAAGGAGATCCCCGCCACCTTGAGCCTACCGAACGCCGCCCCGACGGCGATGACGGCGGCAAGGATGATGATGGTGTTGACCGTTGAGCCCTGCAGGAAGAGTGCGGATAGCCAAGCCATTAGAAATGCAGGTTGATGCCGGCTGAGGCGCTGGCTTGCTCGAAGTATTCCACACGAATGTCAACGGCGAAGGAGTCGGTGAAGAAGATCTCCATGCCGCCGACCACGCCACCGTTGTTCTTGCCTTCGAACTCATCGCTGCGGATATAGGAGATGGCTGGCCCCAGATAGATCGCGATGGTTTCGGGGGTATAGTTCTTGTTGCCCGTGGTATGGTTGATAACCGAGATGGTCAGGGCACCGGAGAATTCACTCCACTCGAGGAGCTCGTCGCCGAACTGCGCCTCCGTATTCAGGATCTGTACACCCAGGTTGAGGCGGAAGGCATCCTCCATCGGTAGCGGTTCGCGTAGGAAGTGATTCAGCAGGTTGATGCTGATGCCGCCGCCATAGATGGCTTCGCCATCAGGTTCGTCCATGTCGGGAATCTCGGCGCTGTTCTGGCCCGCGATGCCGTAGACATTAAGCCAACCGAGGAGACTGAGACCCAGATAGCCGGTGACACGCGCGGAGTTCATCTCGGTTTCGATAGACGAATCCTTGAATATGATCTCGCGGTTGACCTCGCCGACATAGGCACCAGCGGTAACGCGGGAAAGCACCGGATCCTTGAACAGGTAATTCATTTCCTCGTTGCTGCGGCCGAGCGGTACGGCGCAGACGGGGAACGAGGTCAGGATCAACGACGCGGTGACGGCAGCGAAAGCAAGTGTTTTTTTCATATCGGGTATAGTAATGGTTGCGCTCGTCCTTTTTCAAGCTTATATTGAACAGACTTTTTATAGACGGGAGGGGATGGGATGACAAGAGTATTCTTGGTGATAATGTCATGCGGGTTGCTGAGCGGGTGTTTCCCGCAGGAGGCACCGCCGAGGTTGGATGTCTACCGTTCGGTTGCGGATGCGCGGCGGGCGGATGAAGAGTTTCACCTGGATTTATCCAATGCAGGGTTGACGGCGCTGCCCGGTGGGCTCGGCGGGATGGATAACATGGCGCGCCTGTCGTTGCGCGGCAATACGCTGGGCGTGATTGGCGAGGAGCTGGGCGAGTTGCGTGCGTTGCCGTGGATGGATCTGGGGCGGGCCGGTGTCACGTCCCTGGGGCCGGCGATCGGTCGTCTTGAAGCGCTGCACACCCTTTACCTGGCGGACAACGCGCTGGCGGATCTGCCGGTTGAGATCGGGGATCTGGCGGCCCTGCGCTACCTGAATCTTGACCGTAACCGCCTGGCAATTCTACCGGCGGCGATTGGAAACCTGCCGGAGCTGAAGTGGCTGCGCCTGAACGGCAATGCCCTGGAGACCCTGCCGGATTCGATCTGCAAGCTTGCATCGCTGGAGCGGTTGTATCTGCGGGATAACCGGCTGACGGCGCTGCCGGCGGCGATCAAGGAACTCGGCAATCTGCGCAGCCTGCTGCTGACGGGCAATCCGATACCGGAAGCGGAGCAGGAACGGATCCGGGCGGCCTTGCCGGATTGCCGGGTCGAGTTTTAGCGGGAATTCGGGAGATCGTTTGACGAGAACGGCGACGAGAGCGGATTACGAGGTTTAGAGAGATGGAGACAGTAATGGCGACTTACGAGAAAATAAAGGTTCCGGCGGCGGGACAGGCGATCACGATAGTGGATGGGAAACTGCAGGTGCCGGCCTTTCCGGTAATCCCTTATATCGAGGGGGACGGCATCGGCGCGGACATCACGGTGGCGGCGATGACCGTCTGGAACGCGGCGGTCGAGAAGGCCTATGGTGGTGCGCGCCGCATTGAGTGGATGGAAGTCTATGCCGGGGAGAAGGCGGTCGCGACTTATGGCGACAACGTCTGGCTGCCGGCCGAGACGCTGGAGGCGATCCGCACGTACCTGGTCTCGATCAAGGGGCCGCTGACGACCCCGGTGGGCGGTGGCATCCGGTCACTGAACGCTGCGCTGCGGCAGGAATTGGACCTGTATGTCTGCCTGCGCCCGGTGCGCGGGTTCGAGGGGGTGCCCTCTCCGGTCAAGCGGCCGGATTTGACGGACATGGTGATCTTCCGGGAGAATTCCGAGGATATCTATGCCGGGATCGAGTGGGAAAGCGGCAGCGCCGGGGCCAAGAAGGTCATCGCGTTCCTGCAGCAGGAAATGGGGGTCAAGAAGATCCGCTTCCCCGAGACCAGCGGGATCGGGATCAAGCCCGCCTCTCGCGAAGGGACCGAGCGGCTGGTCAAGGCGGCGCTCGAGTACGCCATCGAGAACGGCCGCCGCTCGCTGACGATCGTGCACAAGGGCAACATCATGAAGTTCACCGAAGGCGCCTTCCGTGACTGGGGATACGCGACGGCGGTGAAGTATTTCGGGGCCGAACCGCTGGATGGCGGGCCCTGGCATGTGATCAAGGGGCTGCCGGGCGGCCGGGAGCTGATCATCAAGGATGTGATCGCGGATGCCTTCCTGCAGCAGATCCTGACGCGACCGGCCGACTACGACGTGATTGCGACCATGAACCTCAACGGGGACTACATATCCGACGCGCTGGCGGCCTGCGTTGGCGGCATCGGGATCGCGCCGGGCGGCAATATCAACTACGCCACCGGCGTGGCCCTGTTCGAGGCCACGCACGGCACCGCACCCAAATATGCCGGACTGGACAAGGTCAATCCGGGGTCGCTGATCCTCTCCGGCGAGATGATGCTGCGTTACATGGGATGGCGCGAGGCGGCGGATCTGGTGCTCGATGGCATGAACCGCACGATTGGCCAGAAAACGGTCACCTACGACTTCGCGCGACTCATGGACGGGGCGACCGAGGTGGCCTGCAGTGCTTTCGGCAACGCCGTGGCCGCCGCCATCCGCCGTCGGTGACCCGACCTCCTGACGGGTCAAAGGACAAAGTAAGTTAGCCTTTGGCAGAGTAAGTTAGCCGGGGTTGC
>CAZZBA010000404.1:0-3726 GCA_964652765.1 uncultured Victivallales bacterium
ACATCGCCTCGGGCGCCGAGATCGTGGGCCAGGGCTTTACCCTGGAACTGGACGCCTATGCCGACGATCACCATTCCCACTGCTCGGAGATCATTATCGTCGAACCGCAGCCATCATGAGCAACAAGACCGCAACAACGAAACGAGTACTCACCACCGTGGCCATGGCCGCCCTCTTTCTGGCGGCGGCGGGCGGCGGCAGGGCCGCCGACGCGCCGGCGCCAACCCAGACCGTCGGCAAATTGACGCTGAACGGCGCCAGGTATGAGGGCGAGATCCGGGACGGCAAGGCCAATGGGAAAGGCACGTTGACGTACGGCGACGGACGCAAGTACGTGGGCGAGTTCAAGGATGACAGGCGGCAGGGGCAAGGGATCTGGACTTTTGGCGGCGGTTGCACGTACGAGGGCGGGTGGCTGGACGACCGATACGATGGGCAAGGCACCGAGACGAATTCCAAGCGCTGGACGTATGTGGGCGAGTTCCGCGACAGCCAACGGAGCGGCCAGGGGACGATGACGTTCTCCGATGGCCGGAAATACGAGGGCGAGTGGTCTCGGAGTCTGTTTCATGGCCGGGGAACGCTGACAGCCCCCGACGGCAAGCAACAGTCCGGCGGATGGGAGTTTGGCAAATACCGAGGCTCGAATGCCGTCATACCCAAGGTGCAGCCAGCGAAGACGACCGGCAACCGGACTGCCGACACCACGTCGCGCTCGCCGGCCGGCGGCCGCGACGTGGGCGACGCAGCCGTGCTGATTGACGAAAATACGGTCTGGCGGCATCTTCATTTGAATGGGCCATTCGGTTTGCTGCTCGATGACCCATCGGTCAACCGTTCGCCGGAGAACCCGATCACGGACTTGGGGCCCATTGCGTGGGTGGGATCGGTGGCCATTTTCGCGAACGGATGGGAGAACTTCTCGCCGGAGTTGATCTCGCTGGCGCCACCGTCCGACTGGGCCGGCGTGACGTGCGACGACAGCCTGTGGCTGCGCGCCTACTGGCCGCAGCCGGTTGCTCAGTCGGTCGCGAGAGCTCGAGAAAGAGATGCCGCCCAATTCATCAAGAAAGCCAATCCCTTCGACACGGTTGTAGTGCTGGCGCGCAGTCGCTTCGAGATCAAGGATCCGCAACGCGTGAAAGCCTGCCGACTTTCGCTGGAGTACTGGGGCGGCGTGGCGGTGTATGTGAACGGCAAGGAAGTAGCCACCGGCCACCTGTTTGGCCGGGAAACCAACATTCTGGCGCGAGTGGCTGAGCCCTACCCGGAGAGTACCTATCCCTCTGAGGGAAGCGAGGGCGAGTTGAACGGTTGTCTGCGGCAGTTGCGCGAAGTGGAAATACCCGCGGCGTTCCTGCGGCCCGGCATGAACGTCCTGGCTGTGGAGGCGCATATGGCTACCAGGCTGCTATCGGTCAACAAACTCCGCAGCTACATGGAGTGGCCGCCCATCGCGGTGAACCGGGCGCGCCTGACGGTGGCGCCGGCGGATGCCGCAGTCACGAGCGGACTGCGCCTGCAGGGGATCAGAGTCTGGAATTGTGCGGCAAACGATACGCTAACCGCCGGAGACAATCTCTTCGACGGCATCGCGCCGGTGGAGCCGGTATCGGTCCGCGCGGCCCGGAACAGCGTCTTTTCCGGCCGCTTGATGGTGGGATCCGACCAGCCGATCAAGGGGTTGACGGTGACGGTGAGCGATCTGGTTTTTGTAGGGCCTTCGCTCGCCGAAGGCCGCGGACAACGGCCGCCGACCAGCGGCGGCCCTACGGGGAGCGCCACGACGATCCCCTCCGCCGCCGTCCGCGTGCGGTACGCCGTGCCCGCAACCCGGGACAAATCCTGGGTGCCGCAGGGACGGTTCGACGGCCTGCTGGATCGGATTCCACAGGAGATTCCAACCGCCGCCTCGGCCTCGGTGCGTCCGGGGTTTTGGGGCCTTCCTGCCGTGGTGCCAAAGACGGCTACCAAGGCGCTGGCGTCCCTGTGGTTCACGGTGCGGGTTCCCGCCAACGTCGCGGCTGGCCGGTACGAAGGCCGGATCACGATTGCGTCGCAAGGGTTTCCGCCCCAAACCGTGCCGCTTCACGTGCAGGTGTGCGACTGGGTCATGCCCGATGTGCAAGACTGGCGCATGCAGAACTTCATTTACTATGCCGAGGAAACAGAGGCGAAGCACTACGCGGTGACAAACTACTCCGCCCGGCATCTCGAACTGGTGGGCAAGACACTCGCCGTGCTGGCCGAGGTGAACTCGCGGCAGGTAATGGTCAATCTCGTGTGCGATTTCTTCGCCTGCGGCTATGGGGGCTCGCAATCCAACCCGGAGTCGCTGGTGCGCTGGATCAAGCAGCCGGACGGCACGTTCAAGCACGACTTCACGAACTTCGATCGCTATCTGGAGATGGTCGCCAAGAGCGTGGGCAAACCCCGAACGCTGCGGCTGAATTGCTGGGGCGAGTACAATCCCAAGCGCACCTTCACACCCTGGATTGCCGGGGATTTCGACAATAGCGGAGCGCGGCCGGTGACCGTGTTCGATCCGGCGACCGGGCAACTCAGCCGGATGAACCAGCCGCCACTGGGCACGGAGGAAAACTACAAATTCTGGAAACCGGTATTCGATGAGATCCTCAAGAAGATCAAGGCCCGCGGCTGGCTGGGCGAGACCACCCTGGGCTACAACGCCTGGTTTGCGTCCTCCTTTCCGACCTTGGTGGACGTGGCCAACCGGCTCTGGCCCGGCGGCGAGTGGAGTTTCACCGGGCATAACGGGTCGCAGGACATGTTGTTTCTGGGTTCGGACACCAACACCGTCATGCTCGTACGCCATGCCGACACGGTCTATGTGCGGCCGCGCATGGGCGCTCCGACCCAACCGCAGAGCCAGCACATCGCCACAAAGGTGGGCGGCGATTGGGGCAGCCTGGAGATTCACCTGCGCGCGCAGGACCGTCACCCGCTGTGGCTTCTCGATGCGCCCCGACGTAATACGTTCTCGTTTGGCTGTCGTCTGTTTCAGTTCGATAGTACTCCCTTGAATGACCTGCGGCTTCTGGCGGAGAACTATATCCTCTGCAACGGGTACGATGGCATGGGCGATTTCGGGGCCAATCTCTACCCGATCCGAAGTCCGGCGGGCAGTTACTACTGCACGGGGGCCGGCGCCGGCACGGGATGGGCGGGGGATGTCCGCAGCACGCTGTCTCTGCTCTATCCGGGGCCGGACGGCCCGGTGGCGACGGAGCGCTTCGAAATGCTTCGCGAAGGCATGGAACTTTGCGAGGCGGTCATCTTCGTCAAGGGCGCGCTGGCGAAGAAGCGCGATCTCCTCTCGCCCGACCTGCAGCAGCGGGCGGCGCGCTACCTTCGCGAACGCGAACTGGCCTACTCCCGTGTCGCTATCCGTGTCCGCGACCTGTCCGCCATGGAGGACGCGAAGCTGCTCGATTTCGCCGGCGAGGTGGCGCGGGAACTGGAGGGAATGGCGATATCGCAACCGTGAACGGCTCAAGACAGACATCCTCTTCCACTTCGGCGGCCTCAACATGGCCCCGCTACCCGTTCAATGAGAAATCTCCCCACAAACCCGGAAGCGCCCTTTTTTATGGCTGCGGGATGAACGGTGTTGGGGTTCGATTCAAAAAAACACCGCATCCGCATAGCGTAGGATGCTTTATGCCGCCATGGGCGACGGGTACGGCGGGGGCCTGTATCCCTATC
>CAZZBA010000405.1:0-3726 GCA_964652765.1 uncultured Victivallales bacterium
GCCTTGCTGCACCCCCATCTGAATCGGTGGCAGCGGCTCATCCGGATCCACCCCCAGCGCATAATGCAGCCGATAGGGTGCGCCCGTGACCGGGTTGACACTCTCTACAGTACTAACCTCGGCATTTGTAAGTGCCGCGTAAGCAAACCATTCATAACGCCAGTGCGCAACGTTGGCGATCTGGACGGGATCCATGCCCCCCGCCCCCCCCTGCAATTTCAAGGCCGGATCCCCCAGCAACATGTAGGTGCGGATCGCATGGCCATGCAAACCGCTGACAGCCCCGATCTCACGCCGGGCATGCAACAGCGCCGGTCCCAGCACGTCGGCTCCAGCGCCAGCATGGCGTGCGTAGAATCGGCTCGCGAAATCCGCGGCATACTGATTCCATGACAACCCCGAGGGTGCGAATACGGCAAGAGCGCCCCCCGTCGGCTGCAAAACCAATGCTTCACTCAAGGAGCGCCAATTGGGTATATCGAAACGCCCGATCAGGCAGGTCAGCGAGATGAACAGCGGTACCGGAGGACTACCTAGGCCAGGCACGTCGTTATTGTGCAACAGATAATTCTCGCCCGCCAACTGCTGGTAGCTTCCATGCCCGGTGTAGTGAATGATACCGGATCCATTGGTAAAGGCGGTCTTGATATCAGCGCGGACCTTCGCGAGATTCGTATTGACAAACGTACTGAAGGCTTGCGCATAGCGATTGGTCAATCCACTTGCCAGTTGCAGATTCGTAGCTTCGAAATCACCGCCATCATCGGTATTATCCGCCACAAAGAAGGCTTGGTCGTGCCAAGGCTGTATGCCTGCGCTTTCGTAGGCTTGCAACTTGCCGAGATAATCGAACAACTGGCTTTCCGCTATGGCCGGGATGCGTCCAATGGCGATGTCCGGCACCCCGTTGTCATCCCGATCACCCAGCAACCCATCCGCGGGCCGAAGGAATTTCGAATCCGTAGCAAGCAGGGAGGGTATGTAGTTGGGTCGAGTGGTCTGGACACCATAATAATCGAAGTGCCCCGCCCCGGCGAGCAAGACCAGCCAAGGTGGCTGTTCCCATTCCTCATAGGCATATTTCAGCAGGGCACGAATCGCTTCAGGAGACCGGCGACCACCGGCAAAGTGATCGCTGATATCCTCGAAATACGCGACGGCCGTGCGTAGCCCCTGTGTTGCCCGGTAGTCAGCGAACGCGGCAGCTCCAGAGGCAAAGCTCCGCGGGGCGATGACGAGATAGTCAACGCGGTTACTTGCCGCCAACATCCATGCGCCATGCTTACCCCCTGTTGGCTGCAATACAGGAATGGCGGCGTTCTCCCGGAATGCCCAGCTTGAATTCGTGGACACCACCCAGCTTTCGGTGCGGTGCAAGTTTCCCGTCTGGCCGGCGACCCACAAGGGACGCAACGGATTGGAGATGTCCAAAACAACCGGGGCATCAAACAAGGCTCCGGTCAAGCGCGCATGGCCGCCATCGTTCGCGGTCAGGAGTGGGTCGCGTGGTCCGTAATCCTGGGCATAGGTCAGTTCAAAGCGGTCGATATAGAAGGTGCTTGACGTCACACCGCCTGTGTTGACACCGGTCACGGCGATGACATTCGTCTCCAGTACCATGGACTCCGGCACCATGAACGTCGCCTGCCCATCCAGCATGCCGCCGAATTCCATGGAGCCGACCAACGTACCGTTGAAACGGACATCGGCCCGGTGCTGCCCGTCCGGCGGGGCGATCGACCAGCCCAGCAAATGGACAGACAGGGCAACGTCATCGCCCTGGTAACCCGGTAGAATGGTCGAAAAGGTACGTGTCCCGATCGTATTTGTACCCGCAATAATTTGCGCCCAAATATACGGGTCTTGCCGCAAAATACCCGTTTGGTGCTCGTTGGTTTGAAACACATCCTGTTCGAGTTTAATCATACCACGAAACGTCTGATTGGTTGCCACCATATCCGAATTTGCCGTATGGATCTCCATGGCAAGCCCGTCGCCCGGATAAATCCAATAAACCGCATCGCGGGCATAGCTGGTCTTTTCAGCTTGGCCGTAGAAGAGAATTCGCTCGTTCGGGAGATCTGCCCAATAGGCAACCGGTTCATTCCCTCGCTGGACAACGAAGGCGTAATTTCCGGCACTTTCGGCAACCGATTCCGGTGGCAACCCCAATACTACCCCGAGGTCTGCAAAGCCCACGGCATAGATGTCGTTCGTCAGGATCGAGACCCGCGCCGCCGGTGCTGGCAAGGTACCCGCGATCGTAACGCCGCTATCAACCGGCAGGCCAGCCTGCGCTGCCAGAGCCGGGGACGGCGTGGCAAAGGTAACCTTCCACGCACCAAGCACAAGCGTAGTGCCATCAAGTCGGATTTCCTCCAACTGGTAGAGTCCGGAATCCCCAGTCTTTCGTCCGGTCTCCGGAACCCGGTATTCCGTCCCCCACTGCCCCAATGCAGCAGGAATCAGCTCCTCGTGCAAGGGGACGCGAACATCCCCCTCCATCCGGAATAAACGGTAGCCGAGGGTACCGTGCTCCGAAGCTGGCTGCCAGACGAGAAAGGCGTCTTCCCCATCGATCAACCCCGTGATCCCGTCGATTTCGGCGTGTTGCGGATATTGCGCATTGGACAAAAGAGCACCTGCGAATAGAAATAAGCCTATTCCAATCGCTAAAGGCGCTGCTCTAATGGTCAAATCCATAAAACCCTATTTCACGATCACCCGGTAGAATCCCTGCTGCCCATGTTCCGGCGGTACCGGTACAACATAGACATTTTCCGGCGCGGTATCCGGGATATCCGTAGCGATCGCCTGGAACATCCCCACCAGCGATGGTGCCATCTCGATCGCATACAAACGGCCTTCCACACTCGTCCAGCGCAAGCGGATCCCCTCGGGTATCCTATCCAATGACGAAACCCGCAATACCGAATTCGCATTGAGCGGATTCGTGCCAGCCAGGTATTCCTGCCAATTCGTCAGCCCATCACCGTCCGGATCCGCGCCGGGGCTGGAATCGGCGGCGTTCCAGTTGATCCCTGCCGCCCACGTCGCGTAGGAAATCTCGCCGCCATCGAGTTTCAGGTCGTACGGCCCGTAATACAGTTGCCTGCTCAGGGTATCGAGCTCGACAATCTGGTACCGTTGCACCGAACCGACCGGGGCGTCTGGATCGCGCTGCTCATAGGTTTTGGTGCCCGCCGTGATCAGATCGGCCATGATCCAGTCTGCGCTGACCCGTAGCCAGGCCCCATTCACCCAGCGCTCCAAGGCATACCCGACCGTGCCGATCTCCAGACTCACATCCCAGGAAATCACCGCCACGCCATCCTCGATCCGCGAACGAACGCCCGTGATAACTGCCAGCGTCGGTGTGAGGCTGAACCCGAAATCATACCAGGCCGCTGAAGCCTCCGCGGCCAGATTTGTATTCAGGGCCACCTGGGTTTGACCCTGCCAGGTGGTCGCGACCACGCCACTCGGCCGATCCGAATCGTTCGCCGCCGGTGTCCCTGAGTGGTTGAAAATGGTATGGTTGAAATTGGTCGCTGGGTTGATGGCCGATATCGTGAACACCGGACTGGCCGCATTGGTTCCATTCTGGTGTTCATCCAGCAGGAGGTTCCCGAAACTGTAGAACCCGTTGGTATTGCTGAGCGTACTCACGACATTGGTGATCCCGTTATCATAGGCAATCGTCAGCCGCAAAAGCACATTCGTCAT
>CAZZBA010000406.1:0-3718 GCA_964652765.1 uncultured Victivallales bacterium
GCCGCCGTGTTGGTGATCGTATAGCGCGTATTCAATGTCCCTACATTGTCGTATACATAGGCGGCTTGCGAGCCATAAGGGGTGACAAACTTGCCTGATGCCTCATCGTGGAGACCGGCATTTCCACTCAGCGTAGTGCTGTATACCCAGCCCTGCGAGTTGGTTGCGAATGCCGAGGTTACATCCGCGTGCACGGGTGCCTCGAAGCTCTCATAAAGCAAAACACTGGAACTAGCCGTCGCGCTTGCCTCGTCCGACCATGCGGTTTCATTGCAGTTGGACGATTTGTCGCGCGCCTTCACCTTGTAGCTGTATGTGACGCCGTCCGTAAGTCCCGTGTCCGTCCACACCGGAGAACTTATCCAGCCGCTGACGTTTCCATTAACGGTGTTGGTGAAGAAATACTGCACGTTGTTGTCGTCCGTCGCGATAGTCGCCGTCATCGTGATGCTGGTATTGGCCGAAGCCACCGGACCACTGTGCCAAAGCATTGTATCGGGTGTCGGGGCACTCGAATCGCTGGAAGTATCAACAGCATCAAGCCTCAGGTTGTCAAACAGGACATCTGCATTCCACGCCCCTGCGACCTTGCGCAACCGGATTGCGAGCGTCTGCCCGAGGCAGGGATGGCTGTCGTCCGGGATGATGCTGATCCTCGCGGATGAGGACATGGACACAAGGGCGTGGTTGGTGGACGAGAAATCATTTGCGGTGGCGGGTGCGTTTGTCACGCTGGCGATCACATTCGTGCCGGCCAGCAGGTCAATGGCTCCAACTCCGCCTGCGCCTGAAACCGTTACATCACAGGTAAGCGTGTAATTAACCCATGCCGTCAGGTTGCTGCCTAGGATTTCGCTGGTTGTCGTCAGCGCCCCGTCACAAAAGCCCGTGTTGGGATAGTCGTCCACGTATGCGAACTGGCTACCGGTCTTATCAGCGACGGATGCGTCATTGATGCCGGTCTTGTCGGTCCTGGTTGAGACCCAGCCCGCAGGAGAGTTCGTGACCCTGCCTGTGGTATCGGGACTCTCAAAGCTTTCCGAGAAGATCGTTGCGCCCTGTGAAGGGGTGGTGAAAATAATACCCAGCACCATCGCTGCCGCAACCATCGCCTTACCTGATGTTTTACGATGCTCAGTCAAAGCTGCCTGCCTTTCGTCCCTTCGTGATTCACGTAACTACCAGTTATGGTGCGGTTTTTACAGAAGCAAGCAAATATTGTCAACTGCTATTTTTTCCGCTATCCTCTCTTCGGCGTATAGCGCCTTGACAAATCCGGGACTGAACGTGAGTGTTGTTTTTTATGTATTGCCTGCGTGTTTCAGGAGGATAGCAGCACGACCGCCAGCAGGAGGAAGAATCCGGCGAGCAGGAGTTTGGCCGGGACGACGTTTTTTCGCGACCATGCGAGCAAGCCGCCGGTGTTGACGGTTCCGGCATAGGTCAGGAGGAATACCGTGACGAGCGGAACCAGGAATGCGGCATTATAGACGAACAGGTAGCTCCAGGCCCTGGCGGCGGAGTCGCCCTCGCTACGGGCCAGCATGAGGAGCACAGGGAGGTAGAGCTGGCCGGTACAGGCGCTTTCGAGCACGGTGACGAGTGTGCCGGTAACCAATCCGGCCAGCAGGATGCTTTTCCGGCTTAACTCGCGGCGCATGATGCGGTGGATGAGTTTCTTGAGCTTGAGTGGCAGTTGCAGCATGACGGCATTGGCGTTGCTTGTGGCACGGTAGCGGTATGCATCCAGCAGGGAAAAGGCGGCCAGCAGCAGGAGCAATGCCGCCATGCCCAGGTGCATCGCGGACTTTACGGACGTAAGGGCATCAAGCTGGCGCAGGACATGCAGCAGCCCGAGGCCGATGGAGAAATAGGTGACAAAAGTGGCTGCGCAGTAGGCGCAGCCCAGGATAATCAGGGCGCGTCCGGTAATGCCGGACACGGCCAGCAGGCTCATGAAGAAGACCAGTGTGCCGATGGCACAGGGGTTGATGCCGTCGATAAACCCGCCAAGCAGGACGACGGGCAGGCTGAAGCGGCGAAACTGCGCACCAGCCATGGCGAGGGCCTCCGCCTGCCCTTCGGGCAGGTCGATTTCCGGCGGCGGCTGCCAGTCCGGCAGTGCGCGCCTGGCGATCCCGCTGTCTATGCAAGCCAGCAGGTTGTCGCGCATATTCTCGAACCCCGCCAGGACATGCTCGCGGTCGACAACCATGGTCACTGGCGCGTTGGAGGTGATGCCGAGCGCCTGCTGGTAGGCGATCAGCCTGACCACATTGCTTCGGGCATTGGTGTCATATTGGTTCAGGACGTAGTCGCCCAGATACAGATCGGCCAGGCCGGGAAGCACTTGCGCGCGGATCCTGCCGCACTCGGAACACCCCTCCTGGAAGAAGTAGTCGATGATGACGGGCGGTTCCGAGGCGCGGGACGTAATCGGCAAGAGCAACAGCAGGATGTAGGCCAGTTTGTGTTTCATCCAGAAGATTCCCTCCTGTACATGCGATTGACCGTGTAGTAATAAACGCGGAAGCGGCTAGCGGCAATCTTTTTCCTTGCCCGTACACCATCAAGGTTGTCATCATGCGCCCATGAATTGGCGATTTACCCATATCACCGCGTATTGCCTGCTGCTGGTTCCCTTGACCGTGGCCGCTGAAGAGTACGGCGGCAGACTCGTCGTTGACGGTCCCGACCATGTGGATTTCGGGAACTATCCGGCGAGCGAGGCGCGAACTGCGGTCTTCACGATCCGGAACGCCGGAGCATTGCCGCTGCGGATCAATCAGATTCGCAAGACATGCGGCTGCGCATCAGCGACCAGCAGCCGGGATGTGATCGAGCAGGGCGGCACGGCGAGCGTGTCTGTCGTCATCCTCCCTTTCTCCATCACAGGGCCGTACAGCAAGAACACCTTTGTCGAAAGCACGGACGAGCTTAAAACCCTGGTGAAGCTCAACACGAGTGGGCGGGCCATGCCGCTGGTCGAGGTGCAGCCTGCGAGTGACATCTCCGCCGGCCGGATCGCATCGGGCACCGGCTGGTCGGGGGAGGTCAGCATACGGCGGCACGATCCCGGTGTTATCCTGGGGCCTGCGGCGGTCAGCGGGACCCACCCGCTGCGGCTCTCCACCAACCGGATTGACGAGGCAGGTCGCTCGTTCACACTACAGGCCGTACTGGAGCCGTCCGAGGTCTCAGGCGACTTGCAAGGTCTCATCACCATCCCGGTATTGCACCCAACCAACCACCCGCCACTGAAGATCACGATATACGGACGGATTGGCGACTCGCTTGTGATCGTCCCGGGTATTTGTTATCTCGATCCGCAGAGCGATCAGGCGCAAAGCCGCACCTTCACCCTGCGTATTCCAGGACGGCGGAGCACGATTATCGCCCCGGATGAAATCATCCTGCCGAAGCGGGGCGACATCGCCACGGCATTCGCCTATGATCGTCCGGGCAACCTGCTGAAGGTGACCATTACCTTCCTCCCGGAATTCATCCAAGCCCTGCTCTCCGCTGAAACCATCCCGCTAGTGTTCGGCCTGGACGGCGCGACATCCGCCACGCTGGTGTGCAAGATCAGCAAAGGGCATTGACCCGCAGGCACGGGCTAACCGTATCGAAAAAAACGCGCGCCAGTTATGAAACTGGCACGCGTCTTGTTCAAGCCATTCGTAGATGCCTACGCTCCGGTGGCCGCTTCAGGGACGGC
>CAZZBA010000407.1:0-3718 GCA_964652765.1 uncultured Victivallales bacterium
TGATGGTCATATCCCCGCGCGCACTGACGGTCACCTTGCCGTTGTTGCTCTTGACCTCGACAATCTTCTTCTCCAGTTCCTTCTGCATCTTCTTCATCTTGCTGCGCATCGCAAGCGCCTGCTGCATCGTCTTCATCATATTCGCCATATCTATAGCCCTTCTTTCTTTTCTTGTTATATAACATCTGCAATATCGCCGTTGAACGCTTCGAGCACCTTTCGCACATCGGGGTGGGCATACCAGTCCGTCAGGCGCCGCCCCCCCTTCGGCGAGGTCTCGGCCACCACGGCCGCCGGGTGGCTGCCCGTCGTCTCGTAGACAACCGCCGCGGACGGCAGCGGTTCCACTGGCAGCGCCTGCAGGGCACCCATGTCGGCGACGGCCTCGAAATCAACGAGCACCTCACGCCCGAGAATGCGTTTGAGCATCTGCCGCAACGCCGTCTGGGGACGTGTCGCGCGGACGTTAGCCATCGCTTCCTCGAACTCTGCCGCGTACCCGATACGCACATGCGTTTCGGTCACACCCAGCGGCACCGTCGCCCGCAGCACCGCCGCCGAACCCACGGACATCTTGCCCATGCGCTCGACCACGCCTGCCCACTCATGCCGCAGCCGCGCAACCTGCACGTCGGCATCGGGCATCGCCGTCTCCTTCACAACCGCCGCCACCCGCGCCGGTGTTTCCGCCGCCGGACGCCGGGCCACGAAACCGGCACCGTCGCGCTGGCGCACCTCAGGACGGACGGGCGCATGGGTACCGCCTTCCGACCGCAAAGCGTTGATCTTCTCCAGGATCTCCTCCAGCGTCACCACGGTCGCCGCCCGCCCGCAGCGGATCAGCGCCGTCTCAAGCAGCACCTTGCGCGAGAGGGCGAAGCGCATGCGGTCCTCCGCCTCGGAAAGCACGGTCACCACCCGCAGCAACCGCCCGGTATTCGTGAGCTTCGCCTGCGCCTCCAGCGAGGTCACCTGCTCTGGCGTCAGGTCCAGCGCCGCCTGCGCGTCGTCGACGTTCAGGCAGATGAGCATGTTGCGGAAATGGGCGATCAGCTCGATCACCAGCCTGGACAAATCCTTGCCGGCGGCATCCAGTTGACCGACCGTCGCGATGATCCCCTTGAGATTACCCTCCAGCACATCCGCCGCCAGCGATTCGAGCGTGCTGCGCGCGACCAGACCGAAGACCGAGAGCACATCCGCCTCGGCAATCGTCTTGCCCTTGAAGGCGATCAACTGGTCGAAGGCCGATTCCGCGTCGCGCAACCCGCCTTCGGCGCCGCGCGCCACCGCCAGCAAGGCCTCGGGATCGGCCTGGATGCCGTCCGACTCCGCGATCAGCTTGAGCCGGTCGACGATCTGGCCGACCGGGATCCGCCGCAGATCGAAGCGCTGGCAGCGGGAAATGATCGTCGGCAGCACTTTTTCGGGCTCGGTCGTGGCGAACATGAACTTCACATGCGGCGGCGGCTCCTCCAGCGTCTTGAGCAGCGCATTGAAGGCCCCGGTGGAAAGCATGTGGACTTCGTCGATGATGTAGATCTTGAATTTGCCGCGAACCGGGGCGAACTTGACCGTATCGCGCAGCTCGCGCACGTTGTCCACACCCGTGTTGGATGCACCGTCGATCTCCACCACGTCGAGGCTGTTGCCGGCCATGATCTCGCGGCAACTGTCGCAACGGTCACAGGGCGTCACGGTCGGTCCGCCATTCTGGCAGCAGAGCGCCTTGGCGAAGATCCGCGCGATCGAGGTCTTGCCGATGCCGCGCGGGCCGACGAAGAGATAGGCGTGATGCAGCCGCTCGCCGGTGATCGCATTGCGCAGCGTCTGAGTCACATGTTCCTGACCAACAACATCTTCGAACTGCTGCGGACGCCATTTTCGCGCTAGAACTTCATACCCCATAGATCAACCCTTGCCGGTCGGAAACGATTTTTGAAAAAGGACACGCCAGCAAGCTACCGTTTTCCCGCCCAAGGTTCAAGCCAATAGAAAATCAACCCGCCGATTACCCCCCGCCGCCCGCACCTGAAGGGCGGCGGGGGGGTGAAATCGACGCAAAACCGACGGCGAATCCACACCGACTCACTGTCCGAAAAGGTCGAGCTGGGCGGCTTCGGCCATCGGCAGGCGGCCACTGCGCCGCCGCCTGGCGATCTTGGGCTGTCCCGTGTCGGCCAGTTCGCCCTCCTCGAGATTGGCCAGGATCTCCCGGGCGCGCGCGATCACCCCTTGGGGCATACCCGCCAGCCGGGCCACCTGGATGCCGTAGCTCTTGTCGGCACCACCCGGCACGATCTTGCGCAGGAAGACGATGGTATCGTCCTTTTCCCGGACGAGGATGTTGTAGTTGTTCACACCGTCCATGGTCAGCGCCAGATCGGTCAGCTCGTGGTAATGCGTGGCAAAGAGGGTCCTGGCCTTCACCTCCGGGGTATTGTGGAGATGCTCGGCCACGGCCCAGGCGATGCTGATGCCGTCGAACGTGCTGGTGCCGCGACCGATCTCGTCCAGCACGATCAGGCTGCGCGGGGTGGCATTGTTCAGGATATTGGCCGCTTCCTGCATCTCGACCATGAAGGTGCTGCGGCCGCGCGCCAGGTCGTCGCTGGCGCCGACGCGCGTCAGCGCGCGGTCGACCCCGCCGCTCTCGGCGGATCCGGCCGGCACGAAGGAACCCATCTGGGCCATCACGGCCAGCATGGCCACCTGGCGGATATAGGTCGACTTGCCGGCCATGTTGGGGCCGGTGATGATCAGGAGCTGGTGGCGGCTGCAATCGAGCACGGTATCGTTCGGTACGAACCGCTCGGCATCGGGCATCTGCTCGATCACCGGATGCCGCCCGTCCTTGATCACCAGCCGGTCGCTGTCGTTGATCTCGGGGCGCACGTAGCGCAGCGCCAGCGCCCGTTCCGCCAGCGTGGAGAGGACATCCAGCGCGGCCAGGGCGTCGCCCGCGCGCTGGATGGCGGCGGTCTCGGCGATCACCGCGTCGCGCACCTCGCAGAACAGCTCGTACTCCAGCGCCATGGCACGGTCCTGCGCACCGACGATCTTGCTCTCGTATTCCTTCAGCTCGGGGGTCACGAACCGTTCCGCATTTACCAGCGTCTGCTTGCGCGTGTAGTCCGCAGGCACATTGGCAAGCTGCGCCTTGGAAATCTCGATGTAGTAGCCGAACACCTTGTTGTGCCGCACCTTGAGCGTCTTGATGCCGGTGCGTTCCTGTTCGGACGCCTGGCGACCGCTGGTGGCCGCCTGCCTCAGTTCATCGAGCGCCTCGCGGTAGCCGTCACGGATGATCCCGCCTTCCTTGATGGTCATCGGAGGCTCGGGATGGATCGCCGCGCCAATCTGCTCCACCAATACCGGCTGCGGCTGGATCTCCGTCGCGAGCCCGGCGAGCAGCGCGCAGGGGTGCCCGCCGACCAGGGCTCGGATTTCCGGCAGGGCCTCCAGCGACTGGCCGATGGCCAGCAGGTCGCGCGCGTTGCCGCTGCCGGTCCCGATCCGGGCGATCAGCCGCGCCAGGTCGCGCACGGGCTCGAACGCCCCGCGCACATCGTGCAGCAAGGCGCGTTCGCGAACCAGGGACTCGACGGCATCCAGGCGCGTACGGATCGCGTCGCCTTCCGCCAGCGGCCGCAGGATCCAGTCGCGTAAGGCGCGCGCGCCCATCGGGGTCTTGGTCGTGTCGAGTACGTCCAGCAGG
>CAZZBA010000408.1:0-3687 GCA_964652765.1 uncultured Victivallales bacterium
CAAACGCGTAACGCGCCTGCAAACGGTGGAATCACACGCGGGGGCGAGCAATCGCCCCCGCGTTTTTTTTGGATGGCAACCATGACCACGAACAGTCCGATCCCCCCCGAACCGCCTCGCCACCTGCTGGGATTGCCGGAGATGGACAGCCAGCACGATTACCTCTACCGGCTGTTCGAGCAGTTGGGCAGACCACGCCTCCCGGCATCGATGAAGGCGCTGCTGGCCGAGATCGAGGGCATGCTCGATTTCCATTTCACCAGCGAGGAGCACCTGATCCGCCATTACAAGGTTCCGGGATTCGCGGAGCACCAGGCCGACCACGAGCAGGCAGCCACCGCCTTCCTGGCCGTCCTGGCGGCATTCGAGCGCGGCGAGCTGAATCCCGCGCGCCTACGTGCCACGCTCACGGGCTGGTTATCGGAACACGCGCGCTCTGCCGACCAGCAGTACGCGGACCGCATCCGCCAGCTCCGCCTGGAGGCGGGCTGGTAGTAGCCTTGCATTCAGGCCGGGAAGGCATTCTGGAGAACACACGGCGCAGGGCGGGTTCGATCCCGGTGTCACCCAGATCGAACTCACCCACACACTTGCCATGCCGGAACTAGCGGATCTTGTTCTGTTCGCGCCGTTTCTTGATAATCTCCTCGGAGATCGAGAACGGCACCGTCTCGTAGCGCTCGAAGTGCATCGTGAAGGCACCACGGCCGGAGGTCATCGTCCGCAGATCGTTCGAATAGCCGAACATCTCGCTCAGCGGCACCATGCCGCGGACCACCTTCTGGCCATGCTGGTCATCCATGCTCTCGATACGACCGCGGCGCGAACAGATCGAGCCGGTTATGCCACCCATATACTCCTCGGGAGTGATGACTTCAACCGACATCACCGGCTCGAGCAGTTCCGGATGCCCCTTCAGGAACAGATTCCGGAAACAGACGCGGGCGGCCTCGATGAACGCGAATTCATTGGAGTCCACATCGTGCGACGAACCGTCGTACACGGTCACCTTGACATCGACCACGGGGTAACCGGCATACGGGCCCTTCACCATCGCCTTGATGACGCCCTTTTCCACCGCCGGGATGAATTCCGAGGGGATGTTGCCGCCCTTGACTTCGTTGACGAACGCGAACGGATGGCCCGGATCGGTCGGTTCCAGACGCAGGTAGCAGTGACCGTATTGGCCGCGGCCGCCGGTCTGCTTGGAGTGCTTGTAGTCGCCCTCGACCTTGAGCGTCGCCGTCTCGCGATACGCGACTTCCGGCCGGCCCACGGCGCAGATCACACCGAATTCCCGTTTCAGGCGCTCAACCAGCACCTCAAGGTGCAGCTCTCCCATACCGGAAATGATGGTTTCTTCGGTCTCCTCGTCGAAATGCACGATAAAGGTCGGATCCTCATCCGCCAACCGATGCAGCGCCTCGCCCATCTTGTCGTTGTCATTCCGGGTTTCAGGCTTGATGCTGATCGAGATCACCGGTGCCGGGAACTCGATGGACTCCAGGATGATCTGATTATTCCTGTCGCAAAGCGTGTCGCCCGTGCGCGTATCCGATAACCCGACGACGGCCACGATGTCACCGGCATGGGCAATCTCGATATTCTCCTGGCGGTTGGCATGCATCCGCAGCAGACGGCCGATGCGCTGCACCTTCTCGCGGACAGAATTATAGACGGTATCACCGGCGTTGAGCGTGCCGGAATAGATGCGGACGTAAGTGAACTTGCCCATGTGCTTGTCGCTCATGATCTTGAACGCCAGACCGGCGAACGGCTCGGTCTCATTATGATGGCGCACGATCTTCTCGTTCTGGGCATGGATAATCGGTGCGATATCCTCCGGCGACGGGAGGTACGACACCACGCCATCCAGCATGGGCTGAACCCCCTTGTTCTTGAAGGCTGAACCGCAGTAGACCGGAACGATCTTGCGGGAAATCGTGGCCGTACGCACCGCCTTGCGGATCTCCTCCTCGGTCAGCTCGCCGCCTTCCAGGTACCTCTCCAGCAGGTCATCGCACTGCTCGGCGCTCTTCTCCACCAGATTCGCACGCCATTTCTGGGCAAGCTCCTGCAAGTCCTCCGGAATATCCTCCTCATGGAACGCCATGCCGTGGTCCGCTTCGTCGAAGATAACCGCCTTCATGGTGACCAGGTCCACAACGCCGCGCAGCGAATCCTCGTTACCGATGGGAATAACCATGGGCACCGCGTTGGCACCGAGAATGCTCTGGATACGCCCCACCACCTTATAGAAATCCGCGCCTACCCGGTCCATCTTGTTGATGAAGGCGATCTTGGGCACGCTGTACTTCTCGCTCTGCCGCCAGACCTGCTCCGACTGCGGCTGCACACCGCCGACCGCGCAGAACAGCGCGACCGCGCCGTCGAGCACGCGCAGGCTGCGCTCCACCTCGGCCGTGAAGTCCACATGCCCGGGGGTGTCGATCAGCGAGATCTGGTGCCCTTTCCATTCCGCCGTCGTGGCGGCGGACGTGATCGTGATGCCACGCTCCTGCTCCTGGTCCATCCAGTCCATGATGGCGGCGCCATCATGCACCTCGCCGATCTTGTGCGTGCGGCCGCAATAGAAGAGTATCCGCTCGCTGCAGGTGGTCTTGCCTGCGTCGATATGCGCCATGATGCCGATATTACGGATTTTCGATAACGGGAATTTCCTAGCCATTTGATGCTCCAGAGACATTGATAGGGTTTATGATCACGGTTTTCTTGAAAGAGCTTGCCATCATGCCCGATATACGCCCCGCATTCAAGCCTTATTTTCCAGCCGTATTTTTCAATTGGACCCGAAATCCACGGGTATCGCCCCTGATGACCTTGACAAAACCCTTCATTCCTGTCATCTGATAAACCCGGTTCAAATCATCGGGAGAGATAACATGCTGGAACTGTCGGCACAACACGACGCCTGGTTCGCGGTCCTGGTCCCGCTCGCCATCATGCTGGCTCGGATCTGCGACGTCACCCTCGGCACCCTGCGGATCATCTTTCTTGCGCGCGGCATGAAGGTCCTGGCCCCTTTGCTGGGCTTCTTCGAGGTCCTCATCTGGCTGGTCGCGATCGGGCAGATCATGCAGAACCTCTCAAGCCTGCCGCAGGTGTAATCAATCGCAGTGGAAAACCTCATCCATGGCCGCCCACCATTCGCCCGCGGCCCGGTCCGGAAGCGGTTCCTGGCAGGGGATGCACTCGGCCCACCATTGCTGCGTAACGGGATCGGCGGCCATTTTGGCACAATCGGCCGCGAAATCGTCGCCGGTGTACTCGAAGTAGCTGAAGAGATAATGCTTTCCGTCCGGCAGTTTGCGCAGATAGATCGAGTAGTTCCCGATATGACACGACTTGATCATCTTCAGAACCTCCGGCCAGACGGCGGCATGCAGCTCCTTATACCGCTCGACCTTGTCCGCCCTGAGTCCCAGTACCGATCCATAACGTTGCATGTCCACTCCTTGGTTAACTGTTGAAATCGGCTAGATCCTTTCCTCGAACGGTCCGAGATCGAGCGGGTATATACCGTACTCCCGCACGAGCTTCACGATATAATCATACGTCTGGCCGGAGACATCGCTGGCCACGGACTGATCGCTCTGGAAGCTATAGCCACCGCCCCTGGCCGCGTTCAGCCTGCGCAGCACCTCGCGCCTGCTCTCCTCGCGGTCA